>DGSB01000005.1 GCA_002390045.1 Fibrobacter sp. UBA4373 | reverse complement strand
ACGAGCACGTCCAAGGTCGAAATCAGCTGGTGTTCCGAAAGATCCGGGCTCAGCTTTGCGTAAACCGCTTTGCGAATCGCTTGAGACTTGCGATAGTTCATGATTTCGGCAAAGAGCATTTCCACAAAGTGCGTATCCAGGTCCAAACGATTTTCACCCGTATTCGGGCAACTCACGTTGATTTCAATGTAATCCGCGCTTTTGTAGGCAATCGCAAAACTTTCCAAAACATCCTGAAGCTTTTCTGTTTCCTTTGTAAGCCCCGGAGTTTCCGCAACCGAAATGCCCACGCTCATGCCGCTTTTGTGAATGCGAACCAGCTGGTCATCAACACGCTTCGAAATGACTTCTACGCCGTCATTGTTCAAACCCATGCTGTTGTAAATCGAACGGTCTTCTTCCAAAAAGCCGATTCGAGGACGGTGCTGGTTTCCTTCACGATAATGGCGCGTCGCCGTTCCCACCGAGACTCCGCCAAATCCAAGATTGGCATAGTCCGAAACACGCTTTGCCGTTTTATTGGCACCGGCGGCGAGAATAATCGGAGCACTCAACGTAATCGGATTGCTGCGGTCCGGAAACTGGATCACCGTTTTCAATTCCGGAGTAAAATCGGGTTTTCCTCCGATAAAAGGAATGTACGGGGCAAAGCGTGCCACACGCTTCAAGGAATCGTGCCGAAACTCGGGAGAACTCTTGAAAATTCGACGGATTAAGGCAAGAAGTTTATCGCCTTTCAACAAATAATAATCGTGATTTTCGCACTCGACTGTCATATTTGATTAAATTAATAAAAAAAAGACAAAGAAAATCAGGTTATCTATGATGAACGAAACTTTACCAGCCCGAATTCACGAAATGTTCCCCCGTTATGTCAAGACGCTAGAAAATTTGATCCGTATTCCATCGATCAGTTTTGACAATTTTGACCAAAACGAAGTTTTACGTTCCGCGAACGCGGTCAAGGAACTTTTTGAAAGCCAGGGATTTGAAAACGCCCGGTTGCTGACACCGCCTAGCGGGCGTCCGACAGTCTTTGCGGAACTCAAGACAAATCCCAAGAATCCGACCATTCTCCTTTACGCGCATCACGATGTTCAACCGACCATGCGCGAAGCCCTTTGGATCAGCTCGCCGTTCATTCCCGAAACCCGCGAAGGCCGTCTTTACGGCCGTGGAGCCGCAGACGACAAGTCGGGCATCGTCCTGCATTTTGCCGCCGTGACACAGGCGCTTGCCGTTTGCGGAAACCGCATGCCAAACATCAAGTTCCTGATCGAAGGCGAAGAAGAATGCGGAAGCTCGGGTTTTGAATCCATCTTGAACAAGAACAAGGATCTTCTCAAGTGCGACGCCGTCATCATTGCAGACCTTTCAAACTTTGACGAAGGCGTGCCTTCGATTACCACGAGTCTGCGCGGCATGTCCGCGGTCTCGGTCGTCTTGAAGGCGATCAAGACTCCTCTCCATTCCGGCTCCTGGTCAGGCCCGATTCCGGATCCGGTACAGGCACTCTGCAAAATGATCGCTTCGCTTACCGATAGCGAAGGCAACATTTTGGTGGAACACTTTAACGATGGCATTACACCGCCTACAGCCGAAGAACTCGCCAGTTACAAAGCCTTGAATTACACCGAAGAAAAGTTCCGCCAAGAAGCGGGAGTTCTTCCGAACACCGACCTTCTCTGCGATAAGGATGAAATTCTCACGTCGCTCTGGAGAAAGCCTTCGATCGTCGTCACCGCATTCGAAGCAGGATCCAGAACACAGGCTGGCAATGTTCTCCAAGATTCCGCCTATGCGCGCATCGGCATTCGCCTCGCACCGGGAATGCAGGCAGACCGCTGCACGCTCCGCTTGATCGACCATTTGAAAAAGCACTGCCCGAGCGGGCTTGAACTTTCCGTTTTCCCGGAAGACGGAGCAAACCCGTTCACCACAGATGTTTCGCATCCGTACTATACGCTCATGCGGAACGCCATGACCAAGGCCTACGGAACCGAAGCCAAGTTCATCGGCTGCGGAGCATCGATTCCGGGCGCACAGCTCTTCCGTAACACATTCGGAGACATTCCTATTTTGATGACCGGGCTCGAAGATCCCAAGTGTAACGCCCATGGCGAAAACGAAAGCCTTGGACTCAAGGACTTTGAAAGCGGCATCATTGCCGAAGCACTCTTTTTTGAAGGACTTAGCCGATGAAACTCGTCGTCTTGACAGGCGCAGGAATTAGCGCAGAATCCGGACTCCGCACCTTCCGCGGAAACGACGGTCTGTGGGAAAACGAACCGATCGAAGCGGTCGCAACACCCGAAGGCTACTTCCGCGATAAAAAACGCGTCAAGGATTTTTACAACGGCCTTCGTACCGGGCTTCCCAAGTTCAAACCGAACGCGGCACACATCGCGCTCGCCCAACTCGAAAAGGAACTCGGCGACGACTTTTTGCTCATCACCCAAAACGTAGACGACCTGCATGAACGCGCCGGCTCTAAACGCGTCTTGCATATGCACGGCTACCTGAATCAGCTTCGCTGCGAAAAAAACGAAGATCACATTTTTGATTTTACCGGCGAAGAGACGATGGAAACCAAATGCCCGGTCTGCGGAGCTATGAGCCGCCCGCATATCGTCTGGTTTGGCGAAATTCCCCTGTATATGGATCAAATCGAATACGCCCTGCAAAATACAGATGAATTTGTATACATCGGTACGAGCAGCGTCGTTTACCCGGCCGCCGGCTTCAAGCAGGTCGCCAAGCACTTCGGCGCACATGTCACCTGTTTGAATTTAGAGATTAATCCAGGCGATCCGACAACCGATACGAACATCCAGGGAAAAGCGACCGAAATCGTTCCCCGCTGGTGTGAAGAATTTTTGAAAAAGATCAAGAAGTAAAAAATGGAAAAGATCAAAAAGACCAATGCAGCACGCAGCTTGGACCAAAAGCACATTGCGTACGAATTAATTCCGTATCCTGTAGACGAAAACGATCTCGGTGCAGAGCACGTGGCAGCCACTTTAGGCGAGCCCGTAGAGCGCGTCTTTAAAACAATCCTTGTCCGCGGAGACAAAACCGGTCCGATTATCGGCGTCGTGCCGGGACACTTGGAAATTTTTTTGAAAGGTCTCGCGAAGGTTTCCAAGAACAAGAGCGTTGAAACGGTCCCGCTCAAAGAGCTTTTGCCGCTTACCGGTTATATTCGCGGAGGCTGCTCCCCCATTGGGCTCAAAAAGCCGTTCCCGGTATTTATCCATGAAACGGCTTTGAACTTTGACTACATCTATGTGAGCGCAGGCCAACGCGGTTTACAGCTGAAACTCGATCCCAAAGATTTGGTGAAAGCGGTAAACGCCACCGTCGCCGCAATCGCAGAACCTAAACCGAGTTTGTAAGCCCGAGCTTTTGAACCATTGCGATATCGCCACGGATCGTGGTGCCACTTGTCGTGAGCATATCGCCCGTGATGCAAGCGCTCGCGCCCGAGACAAAAGCCTTTTCGCCAAAATCCGGCATAATCTTTCGGCCCGCTGCCATGCGGATATTTGCCGTCGGATTGATGTAGCGGAAAAAGGCAAAAGTCCGCATCAAGTCATCTGCGGAAATCTGCTTTAAATGTTCCAGCGGCGAACCTGGAATCGGCATCAATGCGTTAATCGGAATAGAATCGATTCCGAGTTCCGCAAGGCTGATCGCCATGTCCAATCGGTCTTCCCAAGTTTCACCCATGCCGATGATTCCGCCGGAACAGACGTCCATGCCCACTTCCTTGACCATGCGAATTTCGCGCATTTTGTCTTCGTAAGTGTGCGTGGTGCAAATGTTCGGAAAGTTGCGACGGCTGGTTTCGATGTTATGATGGTAACGGGTCACGCCTGCGGCCTTGAGCCTTTCAATCTGTTCTCGGGAAAGGAATCCCATGCTCGCACAAAGGCCGATTTTCAGCGTGCGGTGCATTTCTTCATAGGCTTCAATCGCCATGTCGAATTCTTTACCTGTCAGCGCACGGCCTGCCGTCACAAGCGCATAGCGGTTTACGCCAAGGCTTGCATTGCGAGCGCCTTCCGCGACAATCTTTTCCGGAGGAAGGAACGGGTATTCTTCGCATTCCGTGTGATTGTGAGCAGACTGGGCGCAATATTTGCAGTTTTCCGGGCAACGGCCGCTTCGCGCGTTGATAATCGTACAAAGGTCAACGTGATTGCCGCAAAAATACTTTTGAATCCAACCGGCACCGGTCAAAAGCTCGTCCAAATTGCCTGTTAGGAAAATGGAGAGATCGTCACCGCGCTGAATGCGATGGCCATCAATAATCCTCTGGGCCAACTCCAAAAGATCTTCTTTTGCCATAGAACTGTCCTGCCTTAGGGATTTTTCCCGGGCAAATCTTCCTTGGTGAAAGTCAACTTTTTGCCATTTTCATCGACATCGATTTTGATTGTCGAGAAATCGGTGAACGTTCCCATCAGAAGGCCTTCCGAAAGTTCATCTTCCACGAGCTGCTGAATGCTTCTGCGGAGCGGTCTTGCTCCCAAAGCCGGATCATAGCCGTGATCCACGATCACTTCCTTCGCCTTTTCCGAGAATTCGAGAAGCACGCCGCGTTCCGAAAGGTTCTTCTGCACATTGGCAAGAAGAATGTCCACAATCTGAATCAGGTCCTTCTTGTTCAAGCTGCGGAAAACAATCTGGTCGTCAATACGGTTCAAGAATTCCGGCGAGAAAACGTTCTTCGCTTCTTCATGAATCGTCGCTTCCATACGTTCATAATCATCCGATTCGGAAAGCTTGGTAAAGCCCATTCCGGTGCTGTGCTTGACTTCACGAGCGCCGACGTTCGACGTCATGATGATGATCGTATTCTTGAAGTTGATCTTGCGGCCAAAACTATCGGTAAGCTGACCGTCATCCAAAATTTGCAACAACAAATTATAGACGTCCGGATGCGCCTTTTCGATTTCATCCAAGAGCACGACCGAGTACGGGTGCTTGCGCACCTTTTCGGTAAGCTGTCCACCGCCTTCTTCGTAGCCGACATATCCCGGAGGCGCACCGATCAAGCGGGAAATACTGTGCTTTTCCATGTATTCGCTCATGTCGATGCGGATCATGTTCTTCACATCGTCAAACAACACTTCCGCCAACGTCTTGGCCAGTTCGGTCTTGCCCACNNCGCTCATGTCGATGCGGATCATGGAATCTTCTGCGCCAAAGAGCGAAAGCGAAAGAACCTTGGCAAGTTCCGTTTTTCCGACACCGGTCGGACCAAGGAAAAGGAAGCTTCCCATCGGGCGACGCGTATCGCGAATGCCGGCACGGGAACGGCGAATCGAGCGGACGACCGATTCCACGGCGCGATCCTGTCCAATAATGCGCTGCTTGATTTCCTTGTCGAGGTTGATCAGTTTCTTCGTTTCTTCACCCGCCAAACGGGAAATAGGAATCCCCGTCATATGACTGATCACGTCGCGAATGACATCTTCATCGACATTCAAGCATTCTGTCTTGCGCTTTTCAAGCCACTGTTCCTTGACTTCGGCAATCTTCTTTTGGAGCTCTTCCGATTCATCGCGCCACTTGGCGGCTTCTTCAAATTTTTCTGTCTGGAGAGCTTCTTCCTTTTTCGATGTCGCTTCGGCAAGGCGGGCTTCCATATCGCGAAGTTCCGGCGGAACCGCCATGCTGGCAAGGCGCGTGCGTGCACCGGCTTCATCAATGACGTCAATCGCCTTGTCCGGCAAAAAACGTTCCGAAAGATAACGGTCGCCGAGGACAACCGCAGCGCGAATGGCTTCCGGCGTATACTTGACCTTGTGATGCTGTTCGTATCGATCCACAAGACCGTTCAAAATCACAACGGATTCTTCCACCGTCGGCGGATTCACGAGAATCTTCTGGAATCGACGTTCTAGCGCAGCATCCTTTTCGATGTACTTGCGGTATTCGTCAACAGTCGTCGCGCCAATGCACTGGAGTTCTCCGCGGGCAAGAGCCGGCTTAAAGATATTCGAAGCGTCAAGGCTTCCTTCCGAACCGCCAGCGCCCACAATCGTGTGCAATTCGTCGATAAAGAGAATGACCGCATTTTCGTTTCGCTGAAGCTCCATGATCAAAGCCTTCAAGCGTTCTTCGAATTGTCCGCGGTACTTGGTGCCGGCAACCATCGCCGCAACGTCAAGCGTGATTACACGTTTATTTTCGAGCAGTTCCGGAATCTTCTTGTCGACGATCTTTTGGGCAAGGCCTTCCACAATCGCCGTTTTACCGACGCCCGGTTCACCGATCAGAACAGGGTTATTCTTTTTACGACGGCAAAGGACCTGAATCAAGCGTTCGATTTCTTCCGAACGGCCAATAATCGGGTCGAGTTTTCCTTGGCGAGCGAGAGCGGTCAGATCACGACCAAAATGATCGAGGATCGGGGTTTTGGACTTTACTTCACGATCGCGGCGCGGTGCAAAATTCTGAGCGAGATCCGGGTCCATTCTCTGCGGACGGGATTCGTCTTTTACCGTTTCGATGGCCTGTCGGAGCGTATTGTATTCGACACCTGCCGCGGTCAGCGCAGCAGCCGCCTGGGATTCGGCAACCTTCAAAAGCGAAAGCAACACGTGTTCCGTGCCGATGTAATTGTCGCCGAGCATTTGAGCTTCCATAGCGGAAGCCTGCAAGACGTTTTTTGCATGTTCCGAAAAAGTCACTTGCGAACCGATCGTCATCATGCCGCCGGATGCAGAAATCGAACGTTCCACATCCTGAGCGAGATTTTCAAGGTCCACGCCGAGCGTCTTAAGCGCTGCCGCTGCAACGCCAGCTCCTTCACGGACAATTCCTAAAAGCAAATGTTCCGTTCCGACATGTTCGGAATTCAAGCGTTTGGCTTCATCTCTTGCATACTGCAAGACTTTTTTCACTCGATCTGTAAAGCGACCTGGCATTGTTTAAGCCTCCTTCGCATTAAAATCTTGATATGGGACCAAGATGCCGCCCTGCATATGCACACGACTTGTCGCATATTCTGCCATCCGTTCGTCGTGCGTGACCACAAGCAGGGTCTGTTTGTATTCTTCGTTAATTTGTTTAAAAAGTTCGTTCAGCATCCGGGCATTTTTTTCGTCCAAATTGCCGCTCGGTTCGTCGGCGAGGAGAATGTCCGGCTGATTCATCAAGGCTCGCGCCACGGCAACGCGCTGACGTTCACCGCCGCTGAGTTCTCGTGGCAAATGTTTTAAGCGGTCCTTGAGCCCGACACGTTCTAAAAGCTCTTCGGCGCGCGCCTGAATATTCTTCAGATTCGCATGCGGATTCAAAATGCGAGCCGGAACACAAACATTTTCTAGCGCCGTAAATTCCGCAAGCAGATGATGGAACTGAAAAACGAATCCGACTTTCTTCGAATGGTATTCATCCTTTTCTGCGGAGTTCATCCTTCCAAGGCTTTTGCCGCAAAAAAGAATTTCGCCCGAAGTCGGTGTATCCAAGGCTCCCACCAAATTTAAAAAGGTGGACTTTCCCGAGCCCGACGCTCCGGTCAAGACACAGAATTCATGCCGTTTCAAAGCAAAATCAACGCCTTTCAAAATTTCAAGACGTTCACCCGTTTCACTAAAGACTCGGGTCAAGGCTTTGGTTTCGAGCAAAAGATCATTCATGACGGATTGCCCCCACCGGATCAAGCTTTGAAGCCTTCCAGGCCGGAAGAAGCGTCGAAAGCGTGCAAAGAAGAATGCCGACCACAAAAACCACAATGACATCAAGCGGATTGATGAGCACCGGGAAATACGGCAAAACGTAAACATCGCCCGGCAGCGTAATAAAGTGGTAGGACTGCTGCAAGGCACAAAGCACAAGGCCCACCGTACCGCCGACAATCGTTCCGCCGACACCGATAAAGGAACCCATCAGCATGAACACGCGCATCACGCCCGACTTGGAAAGCCCCATGCTGCGGAGAATTCCTATTTCCTTCGTTTTGTCCGTCACCACCATGATCAGCGAACTGATGATGTTGAATGCCGCCACGAGAATAATCAGGCAAATAATCGCCGCCACAATGAACTTTTCATAATTCATCCACTTGAGCAGCGTAATGTTCTTCGTTTTCCAGTCGATAAAGTAATACGGATAACCGATAACTTCACCCGCGCGGTCTGCGCTTTCGCTCGCTTTCCACTGATCCTTCACGCGGAACTGCAAACCGGAAACCTGGTTGGAATCCAACCCCAAAAGTTTTTGAGCTTCTGGAATTCCAATATAGGCAATGTTTCCGTCGTATTCGTACATGCCCGTTTCAAAGATTCCGGACACCACGCACGCAAGGATTTTAGGACCGCCCGAAGACATTGTCGCTTCGGTACTTTGGAAAGTCTGCAAAATGATCTTATCGCCGACAAGAACTCGCAGACGGTTCGCAAGCGAAACCCCGAGAATCACCGCCGGGCGTCTGTCGAAGTTCGCATCGGGAAGACTGTCTAGCGAGTAATGCCCGCTCACGATTTTTTCGGAAAGGTCCACGACTTGCTTTGAACGTTCCGGATCGATGCCGTACAGCACAATGCCGTCGTTCACTTTTTTGGAACTAATGCCGACCTTGTAGATGACGAACGGCGCAGACGCGACGACTTCGGAATCATTCGCCATCACCTTGTCTGCAATCGATTCATAGTCCTCCACAGCGTCGCCACGGTACGCGTACATTTCAAAATGCGCGTCCTTGCCAATCATCTGCGCAGTGACTTCTTCTTCAAAGCCGTTCACCGCCGAAAGAGCAACAATCAAAGCGAATACACCGATACTCACCCCCAGCATGCTGAAGATGCCTATCAGCGAAACAAACAAGCTTTTCCGTTGCGCTCCGAGGTAACGCCAGGCGATCAAAAGTTCAAGTTTATTCATGGACCCGAAAAATCTTCCTATGAAATCAGAGCTTAGGTTTCCGGCTTCATCAACGGGAAGAGGATCACGTCGCGAATCGTCTGCTGATTCGTCAGGAGCATGATCATACGGTCAATGCCAAAGCCTACGCCACCGGTCGGCGGAAGTCCGGATTCCACAGCATCGAGGAA
>DGSB01000095.1:6931-8098 GCA_002390045.1 Fibrobacter sp. UBA4373 | reverse complement strand
GGTGATCGTTCCGTTCCGCACCTTCAGCAAGTTCCCGTATTATCAGCCGCCTAACGCCAAGGAAAACGGCCAGTTCGACCTCAAGGGCGTCGTTTCCCTCGACTTCAAACCGGGTGGAGAAGGTTCTAACGGTTCCTTCGAAATCGATAACATCAAGCTCACGAACCTGAAGGAAGTGAAGCAGGCCGAACGTCCGGCTCTCGTGAAGGTGAACGTGAAGGGCACGAGCGAAGTGCTCAACCCGAACATCTCCGGCGGCCTCTTCGGCATCAACGCAGCCCTCTGGGACGGCGACATGCTCGACAACAAGAAGTTCAAGGTCCAGACTGCAGAATATGCTAAGCGCATCAACCACGGCATCATCCGTTACCCGGGTGGTCTCCGCGCTGATGACGACCACTGGAAGGAAATTCTTGACAATAAGGACTGGATGGTCGATACCGACGAATTCCTCGCCTGGCTCAAGAAGACCGGTTCCAACGCCATGTTCACTGTGAACTTCGGTTCCGGCACAGAAGAAGAAGCTGCTGCTTGGGTGAAGCACACGAACATCGACAAGAAGGCCGGCATCGTTTACTGGGAAATCGGTAACGAAGTCTATGGTAACTGGCACCCGTATTACGAAAAGTACGGTAAGGACGGCGGTACCATTTATGGTAAGCGCGCTCGCAAGTTCATCGAAGCCATGAAGAAGGTTGACCCGACGATCAAGGTCGCAGTCCTCGGCGTGCTCGATGGCCAGTGGAACGACAACGTGCTCAAGGAAACCGGCGACATTGCCGACGGTCTCATTGTTCACCACTATCCGCAGCACTTCGGTGAAGAAAACGACTTCGCCATGCTCTCTGCTCCGCAGGACCTCGTTCCGATCTACAGCCGTCTCCATAAGGTTGTGGACAAGTGGACAAGCCACTTCAAGAAGGACAAGAAGATCGAACTCTGGCTCACCGAATGGAACTCCGTGGACTTCAACCCGGGTCCGCAGACCATCGCTCTCGAAAACGGTCTGTTCGTTGCTGACTACCTCGCTATGCTCGCCACTGAAAATGTGGACAACGCACAGTACTGGGATATCCACAACGACATCACTCCGGAAGGCGGTGACTACGGTTACCTGACCCGTTCTGCAGAAGAATGCATGAACTGCCCGCGTCCGAGCTACTGGGC
>DGSB01000095.1:0-6863 GCA_002390045.1 Fibrobacter sp. UBA4373 | reverse complement strand
GCTACTGGGCATTCCAGATGGCTTCCGACGCTCTCCGCGGCAAGCTTCTCAAGACCGAAATCTCCGGTGACAAGGAATCGCTCATCACGACTTACTACACCGAAAACGGCAAGAAGAAGTCGCTCCTCGTGATCAACAAGAGCCCGTACAGCGATTACGAACTCAACCTGAACATTCCGGGCTTCAAGGGCAAGGCTACGGTCCAGACTCTCGACCGCAGCTCCGAAAAGCTCAAAGAAGGTTGGGCAAACGATCCGTCCAAGAAGGCCAAGAAGGGTGTTGACGTGTCTAAGCCGATCAAGGTTGGCAAGCGCACGGTTACGCTCATCACGATCGAATAATCGCGAGTTCGCATGAATTCAAAGAAGGCTCCGCTTCGGCGGAGCCTTCTTTATATGGATACGTATGGTGCTTGCAGAACAGAAAAGCGCTCCGCTGTTGCGGAGCGCTTTTGCTGTATCTGAAGTTTCGGTTTAGCGGGTCACACGAATCTTTTCAAAACGATTTCCCTGCTTCACCATGTAAACGCCCGATCCGTAGAATTTCGAAGCCAAAGATTCCGAAAGAGAAGATCCTGCCGGCACTTTTACGTGGCCAAGAGCCTTACCCTGCAAATCAAAGACTTCAAACTCGCCGCTAGCCACATTCAAACGAATGCGTTTTTGCAAATTCGTCTTGTCCTTGGGACTGAACTGGACATAGTCCACATTCGTATTCGCATTGACGATAGTGATTCGCAAAACATGTTCGCCTGCAGTGAGCGCAACGGTATCCTTCGCAAGTTCATAGGCGTTCCAATCGTCGGCAGTTCCCGTAAAAGAAAGCGTTGTCAAAGGATTTCCGTCAAGGCTCAGTTCAAGCGTCCCCGCACCAGATCCATTCGCAACATTCGCGGCCACTTCATAGTCGCCGTCACTCGATACGTTTACCGTATATTCGAGCCATTCACCGGCTGCCGTGTAGCCGATCGCTCTTCCAGTTCCTGCCGCAACAATATCGACCAAGGCGTAATCGTCTCCACGATAAGTATGGTCGCCATCCGTTCCGGATGCACCTCTCGCTCCGGAATAGGAATCGCCTTCATTTCCCGCATCAAAGTTTTCTGCTTCGATCGTTCCTGGGATTACGGCAGCTGACCCTCCATAAGGAGAACGTTCTATAAGATGTTCCGGTTCCGAACCTGTTCCGATATATACCTTGGCATGCGGAAAGTCTGCGGTTCCCGAAACGCCGCTTCTCGTCGAACCCGCTTCTCCAAGGACCTTGGCTTCATAAAGTTTACCATCATTCATGCCGAGTTCTTTCCACTTTTTAATGTGTGCAGAAACATTGATGGTTCCACAGTCACGCGGAGTTTTTCGAATACTAAAATATTGGTGGAACTCACGATCCGAATTTCCGCCGATTGCAGGTCCTGTTCTCGTATTACGATAAACAGTATACTCCGCCCCATCAATCAAATAGGTTCCCTTTTTGGTATCACCGACCCAATCGCCCGGCATATAGTCTGCAAGTGTATTGTCGACAACGTAATATTCCACAAGTCCATTCGGAGCCGTAGATACGTTTTCCATCCAGCCATAGACACCTACGTAAGAATAATCGACTCCAGAAATGCTTTGCTTTACCAATTTGAATTCGGCAATGATATCGCCACCCATTTGGTCATAGGTTTTATCACTGTTGAACTGAAGCCCCGATCGGCAAAGATAGTCGCCTGCGTTTTGAAAAGAACACGACATGGAACCATCCGAGTAAAAAGTCGCGCTTGCCGATGTCGCCCTGTCGTACCACAGCTGGTAATCATACTGCCCTATCGATCCCGGTGCGTAAGAACCGGTTTCTGTTTTGCTAGTCCCCGAATGTGTCGCAGTACTGCAAAAGTCTTCGGCAGATGCGGATGTCGCAAGACCAAAGGCAAGCAATACAGCTTCCCCTATGCAGAGATTCTTTTTCATAATCTACTCCTATAAAAAGCCTTTATTTAAAAATGAATCATTCTTTTTAAAGAAGTCTTTTTTTCAAAAAAAAGGTGTTGTAAGAAATACAACAGCAACGAATTTATATGAAAATAGCCCCGCATTTCGCGGGGCTAGATGATTCAATAGAATTCGTCGAATAGACGGAATTTATTCCGCGTTTTCCGGAGCTTCGGATTCTTCGGAAGGTTCTTCAGGGAGAGTGCCTTCGGTCAAAGCCGCTTCGGACTGGCCTTCAACACTTTCCTTTTCCAAGTCGTCATCGCTCGGGAGAGCGGTTGCGTCCTGAACCTTATCCTTTTCGGCGAGCGTAATCGCCTTCACGCCCTGAGAAACACGGCCCGTCAAACGGATGCTGTCGACCGGAATTCGAATCACCTGGCCTTCACGGCTGGTGATGATCAAATCGTAATCGTCGACGACGCTGTCCACAAAGACGACGTCACCCGTCTTATCGGTGATGTTCAGGTTGCGAACGCCCTTACCGCCACGGCGCGTGATACGGTAAGCAGCCGGTTCGGAACGTTTGGCGTAACCGTTTTCGCTCACGGTCAAAACCTTGCGATCGCTCTTGAGCCAGAACATACCGATGACTTCATCACCTTCGGCAAGACGGATACCGCGGACACCGTGAGTGCCACGTCCCATCGTACGGAGGCCGGTGATCGGGAAGGTCAGAGCCTGACCCTTCTTCGTTGCGATCATCATCAGGTCCTTCGCCATATTCGAACTATCGACCGGTTCATCGGAGCCATCGCCTTCGGATTCTTCCGTTTCCGGAGCTTCCGCATTTTCGGCGTTTTCGACTTCGATTTCTTCGCCACGGGCAGCGGCTTCCATCTGTTCCGCGGTCACACCGACGAGAACGACCTTCACGAGTTCATCATCTTCATCGAGGGTAATCGCGTTCACACCGGAACGGCGCGGATTTGCAAAGAGTTTCAAGTCCATCTTGTTCACGACACCGTTCTTGGTAACGAACATCAGGCAGTTGTAACCGCCGAACTTGCGCACAGGCACAATCGCCGAAACCTTTTCACCGTTCGAAAGGTTCACAAAGTTCACAATCGGACGGCCCTTACCGTTGCGGGTACCTTCCGGAAGGTGGTAAACCTTTGTCCAGTATGCACGGCCCATATTCGTAAACACGAGCAGGAAGCTGTGCGTGCTCGACGTAAAGATCGACTGGATATTATCCTGATCCTTGAGTCCCGCTCCGATAATGCCCTTGCCGCCACGGTTCTGAGCCTTGAACGTATCGATCGGAAGACGCTTGATGTAACCTTCACGGCTAAGCGTGATCACCTGTTCTTCTTCCGGAATCAAATCTTCGGAATCGTAATCGGCAACAGCCGCTTCGATCGAAGTACGACGCTTGTCGCCATACTTCGCAGAAATCGCATCGAGAGAATCGAGCACGATCTGAACGCGACGTTCCTTGCGAGCGATGATGTCTTCCAAGTCCTTGACCGTTTCCACGAGCTGCTGATATTCGGCTTCGAGTTTTTCGATTTCGAGACCGGTGAGACGCTTGAGCTGCATATCGACGATGGCCTGAGCCTGGATGTCGTCGAAAGAGAATCTTGCGCAAAGCTTCTGCTTCGCTTCGTCGGTGCTGTTCGATCCGCGGATAATGGCAACGACTTCGTCCACATTTTTGCACGCAATTCGGAGCGCTTCCAAAATGTGCATACGAGCCTGTGCCTTGCGAAGCTCGAACTGGGTGCGGCGCAAAATCACTTCCAGACGGTGATCCACATAATAGCGGATCATGTCCTTCAACGTCAAAAGCGTCGGCTGGGTGCGGTTCACGAGAGCCAGGTTGTAAATGCTAAACGTATCCTCAAGCTGCGTGTACTTGTACAAATTGTTCAGAACGATGTCGCCCTGGAAGTCGCGCTTGATGTCGACGACCACGCGCATACCGTCGCGGTCCGATTCGTCGCGGATATCGCTAATCCCGTCAATTCTCTTGTCGCGGACAAGGTCGGCCATACTCTTCACAAGCATCGCCTTGTTCACCATATACGGAATTTCGCTGATAATCAGGCGTTCACGACCCTTCGCATCCTTTTCGATGTCGACGCGGGCGCGCACGCGGATCTTGCCGTGGCCCGTGAGATAAGCTTCACGGATACCGGCCTTACCGCAGATGATACCACCCGTCGGGAAGTCCGGGCCTGCGACATAGTTCAAAAGTTCTTCACCGGTAATGTCGTTATTTGCACAGTATGCGTGAATCGCCTGGACGACTTCACCCAAATTGTGCGGCGGAATGTTCGTCGCCATACCGACAGCGATACCCGAGGAACCGTTCACGAGAAGGTTCGGGAACGCAGCAGGAAGCACGAGAGGCTCATCCAAAGTCTCGTCGTAGTTCTTGCCCATGTCGACCGTTTCCTTTTCGAGGTCTTCGAGCATCATTTCGCCAAAACGGCTCATCTTGGCTTCGGTATAACGCATTGCAGCCGCGCTGTCTCCATCCACGGAACCGAAGTTTCCCTGGCCACGTACAAGAGGATAGCGAAGCGAAAAGTCCTGAGCCATACGAACAAGCGTATCGTAAGCAGCAGCATCGCCATGCGGATGGTACTTACCGATGACTTCACCCACGATACGGGCCGACTTCATCGTCGCCTTGTCGGATGTCAGACCGAGCTTGTGCATCGCGTACAGAACGCGGCGGTGAACGGGTTTCATACCGTCACGCACGTCCGGGAGGGCGCGAGCCACAATCACGCTCATCGAATAACGCAGATAGCAGTCCTGCATATCCCGTTCGATGAGGGACTCGTAATGAGTGCCCGGAGTTAATTTGATGTTATCTTCAGCCATTGATTTTCCTTAGTTGTTATCGTATAAAAAATTTATCGACGACCTGCTGTACAGGAACAAGCCCGCTGTGAAGCGTCTGATCGATCGTCATCGGCGTGATCGTCGCATAGCCTTGCGACAGCAGAAGGTCGTCCGAATTCACGGCAAAACGTTCCGGCACCTTGGCACCCGAAAGGAAAAATTTTCCATCCTTCAGGTCAAAATGGTCGGTAAACATCGAAACGCCCTGCCCGGCAGCCTTAAAACCGGCAAACTTCGATCGGTGTTCATCCGGGAAGTTCACGTTCCAGAAAGTATGCGCCGGAATTTTTTCGTAGAGCTTCTTATTCACGACTTCGACAGCAAAGCGGAGCAATTCCTTTTCCATCGTTTCCGTCGCGTCGTAGCAGAGCGAAAGCGCAAGGCTCGGGAAGCCCCAAAGCGCCGCTTCGCGGGCGCCAGCGACGGTACCCGAATAAATGGAAGAAACTCCCGAATTTTCGCCCTTGTTCGGGCCAGAAAAAACGCAGTCGATATGAAGATTCCGGTACAGGTACGTCAGGGCGAACTTGGTACAATCCGACGGAGTGCCGGTCAGCGTATGAAATTCAAAAGGATAATCTCCAGGGACTTCGCTCAGTTCATGCCCATGAAAGCCCAGAAACGAATGCGAAACACCGCTCTGCTCCGACGCTGGCGCTACCACATGAACGCTTGCCACATCGGAAAGCGCCGTCGCCAAATGCACAAGGAACGGACTTTCAAATCCGTCATCATTCACAAGCAAAATTTCTGGTTTAGATTGTCCCGTCATTTACCCTAAAAGATAGAAAATTATAAGCGTTTTTGGTGCTCATTTTACTACCTTTGGCATCGTATGAGCAACTCTAAAATGCAAACACCTCCCCTGCCAAAGGGAACCCGTGATTTTTACCCTGAATCCATGCGGATTCAGAATTACATCTTTGACACCTGGCGCAAGGCGGCCCTCCGCTTCGGCTACGAAGAATACGAAGGCCCGATGTTCGAGCATCTCGAACTTTATACCGGCAAATCCGGTGACGAAATCGTGAGCCAGCTTTACGACTTCATGGACAAAGGCGACCGCCATATCGCACTTCGCCCGGAAATGACGCCGACGCTCGCCCGTCTCGTGATTCAAAAGGGAAACTCTCTCCGCAAGCCGTTCAAGTGGTTCAGCCTTCCGAGACTTTTCCGCTACGAAAAGGCGCAGAAGGGACGTCTCCGCGAATTCTTCCAGCTGAACCTGGACATCATCGGAACGGAAAGCATTTATGCAGAAGCGGATCTTCTTTCCGCGATCGCGTCCATGCTCAAGGACTTCGGTCTCAAGGCCGACGATTTTTGCATCGGCGTTTCGAGCCGCAAGCTGTTGAATGTTTTCCTCGCTGAAATCGGCGTTGCGGACACGTCCAAGGTTTACCCGGTTCTCGACCGCCGCTTAAAGATCGGCAAGGACGACTTTTACGCGGAACTTGCGGCAGCTGGCCTTTCTGACGAACAGACGAAAAAGCTCGACGACTTCATGGATTCCAAGGGAATCGACGAAGTCGCTTCCAAGATTACAAGCGAAGAATCGAAAGCCGCTCTCGACGAAATCCGTCAGCTCTTCAAGACTCTCGAATCCGCAGGCGTTCGAGAATCCGTCGCTCTCGACCTTTCGATCGTGCGCGGTCTCGCCTATTACACGGGCATCGTTTTTGAAGTTTACGACAAGGGCAAATCCATGCGCGCCATTGCAGGCGGTGGACGTTACGACAGCCTCACCGAAAAGCTCGGCGGGCAAAAAGTTCCGGGAGTCGGCTTCGGCATGGGCGACGTCGTGCTCGCCAACCTCCTCGAAGAACGCGGACTTTTGCCGTCTTCCAAGCAGTCTCTCGACTTCTTCGTGGCAAGCTTCACAAACGACATGGACAAGGTTTTTGCCGTCGCTAGTGAACTTCGCAACCGCGGATTTACCGTGAACCACCCGCTCGCACCGGCAAAGCTTGGCAAGCAGATGGAACAGGCAAACGCTCAAGGCGCAAAGGTCGTCGTCTACGTAGACGG
>DGSB01000092.1:7654-7963 GCA_002390045.1 Fibrobacter sp. UBA4373 | reverse complement strand
AGCACTGGATCGAAATCGGCAAGGCAACCTCTGCTGACAAGCTCCCGAAGATCTTCTACGTGAACTGGTTCCGTAAGGATGCAGACAATGCAGACCTTCCGGGTGGTTTCATGTGGCCGGGTTACGGCGACAACAGCCGTGTCCTCGCATGGATCTTCGACCGCTGCAATGGCGACGAATCCAACGTTGTTGAAACGGCTATCGGTTACATGCCGAAGACCCTCAACACCGACGGTCTCGCAGAATGCTACAAGAAGACTCTCCCGGAAATCCTCAAGGTTGATGTGGAAGGCTGGAAGAAGGAACTCG
>DGSB01000092.1:0-7544 GCA_002390045.1 Fibrobacter sp. UBA4373 | reverse complement strand
ATCATCGACATGATCCAGGATCGTTTGAACAAGGCTTAATCTTTCGCAAGAAAGAATCCTTGTTGAAGGAATTCAAAAATCCCTCGCAGCGATGCGGGGGATTTTTGTTTGTTGTCCTTGCGAGGGGCGTTAGCCCCGAAGCAATCTCACCTTGTAAAGTGCGTGACCGCTTTCCTTGAATTTTTTTTCGAAGGCGGAAATGGGTTCAGAAGGAACAAATTTTTCTTCCGAAATTTTCGCGTTCCAGTTCAGATGCTTGCTCGCAAGCTCTAACGCAAAACGGAATTCGTCTGCATAAATCTTCCAGTTCGTGCGCATTTCAAGCTCCGGCGAAAGCTGGATCAAAGTCGGGAATATCGGACTTCCGTGAAAGCGGTACTGCAGTCCGGATCCTTTAGGCCAAGGATTCGGATAGAAAAGGGCGTGAAAGCAAATGTCCCATTCGGCTTCTTTCGCAAGCTTCCAAAAGTCAAGCAGTTCCGCGCGCACGTAAAAAACGTTCTTCGGCAAAGGTTCGCCGTTTTCGGTGCGGGCATCTGCCTTGGAAAGTCTCACTTCGGACTTGTCGACTCCGATGACAGGATTCGCCGGGAATCGCTTGGCGAGGTTCAACGTCGAAAGTCCCGTGCCGCAGCCGGAATCCAAAACGATCGGCGTCTGAAAGCTTGCAACAAACGCTTGCGCCTTTTCGAAGGCTTCTTGGGTGTGGCTGGCAACCGGTCTTTGAAATTCCGAATGGAGATAGCGCAAAACAAGCCCTTCCAAGTCTTTGTGAATGCCGGTCTGATTGCTTTCCACTTCTTTTGAATTTCCGATCATCGAAACCTTCTTGTCATCGAAATCTTCGGGCAAAGGGGCAGCGCTTGCAGAACGGATCTTCGAGCCTATGTTCTTCAAAGCCGTTTCGAATGCGCACCGCTTTTGTACTGTGAAAGATACTATCAAATGTTTCGCCCGGAAATTTTCCTAACGGAATACTCCCTTTGTAATCCAGACAGCAGGGGACAACCGTCCCGTCAAAAAGAACGGCGCATTGGTCAATAATGCCATGGCATGTTCCGACTTCTTTTTCTTCGCCTGAACCATCTGGCCATGTAAAACGGGAGTCTCGGTGCAAATAAAGCCGCCCTGCGATCGGAAAGCTCTTGTGCCGCACCGAGAAGGCTGTTTGGGAAAGATCCGCCTTAAAATGCTCGGAAATTGCCTTGAGAACGGTTGTGTTCCAAGTGTCGGAACGCGCATCCGCTTTGTCGTTCCACAGCCGAAAGTTCAAGTAGACTTCAGGCCGTTCTGCATGCAGGCGGTCTGCGAACATAAAAGTATCGTTTAGAACCTCCAGCGCTTTTTCTTGGGGCAGGTAAGCATACGCATGGGTCGAAAAATTAATTTGCCGAAGAGCCTTGGATTCAAGGATTCGGTCGGCGAACTTGGCGATCAGGAGTCCGTTCGTCGTCAGGTTCAACCGGAGATCGCTTGCATCTACCGCGTTTAGAATTTCGGTGAATTGCGGGTGCAGCAAAGGCTCTCCCAGCACATGCAGAAAAATTTCTTGAACGTTGCCCTGTAAACGGTCGAGTGTTTTTTCAAAAAGTGCAAGCGGCATTTCTCCACGGTGACCGCTCCATTTTGCGCTCGGGCAAAACGGGCAGTTCAAATTGCACTTTTCCGTAATTTCAATGTAGGCGTATTTCACGCTTTTTGAATCGCGTCCGAATGGACGATCTGACCCTGTCCCTGCTCCTTGGCGTAATAAAGGCATTGGGATGCGGTTGAAACCATGGCGTCCAACGTCGGGATTTCCTTTCCTTTAAAGCTTGCGACGCCAAGGGAAACGGTCACGGGAATCGGCTTGTCGTTAAAGCTGAACTTGTAGCTTTCCACGGCAGCGCGCAGACGTTCGGCGCTCTTGACGGCATCCGCTTTGGTCATTTCCGGAAGCAACAGAATGAATTCTTCACTGCTGAATCGGGCGAATAGGTCGCTTTCGCGCTTATTCCGTGTAAAAATCTGGGCGAGGCTCTTCAAAATCATGTCGCCTGCGGAAGCGCCCCAATCGTCGGTGAGCTTCTTAAAATGGTCCACTTCGCATAAAATCACGTGTACAGACTGATTTTTACGGCGAGCGGAAGCGAGTTCTCCCACGGAGCGGTCGATGAACGTGCGGCGGTTGGGCGCCTTTGTCAGCGGATCCGTGGTGGCGGCTTCAAAAAATTCGCGGTCAATGGCGTCGTCGGTCGGTTCCTTAAAGTCAATTTTCAGGACCATTTTGCCGATTTGGAGACGATTTTCTGGCGTGATGCCCTTCGGATGGCTTGTCAGTGCAACGCCATCCACAAAGGTCCCGTTTGTCGAATCCAGGTCGCGGAGGGTGATTTTTGTTCCGTCCCAAGAAATTTCGCTATGCTTGCGCGAAATCATTTCGTCTTCTAGGCGGATATCCGCTTCTGTGCCACGCCCTAAGATGGATTTTCCCCGCATGAGGGGAATTTGCCGAAAGGACGTCTGCGGATACAGCACGATTAGGTGAGGACGGGCCTCAGCCGTGGGCATGGGACGTGTAAGAGCGTCCGAATGGATTGGTTTTTCCAGATGTAATTCGCCTAATGTGGACATGTCGGTGCCAAAATTAGCTTTTTTGACTAAAAAATGCGTTCGGTATCACGTGTAAACGCTAAATCTATTACAAACTAAGAAAAAACTACCCTTTTTTCGTAAAAAAGGATAGTTTTCAAGCGAATGAGAACGACTTTTAGCTAAGCCGTTCTTGGGTCGTCATATGCAAATCTCGTGGTTGGGATGCTGCGATTGGTTTTGGAGAAACTATGAAAAAAGCTAAAAACGTCACAAACTGGCTTGCAAAGCTTGTATTCGGCTTTGCTCTCCTATTTGGAATGGGTTCGTCTTGGGCACTCAGTTGCTCGGGAACGATCTATGTAGCGAATCCAGGTGGTTGGAATTCCATGTATCTGGTGGTAGATGGTGCATTTAATTTGTTGCCGTCTACATCTCTTTCCGACGGCTGGTATGTGATCAATACCTTGGATTATGGTTCTCAGTACGCCGATAACTTCTTCTTTGTCGCATCGGAAGGCGGCTGGAATGACTACGGCATTACAAAAAGCGTGTACAACGAAACGGGTTGGGACCAGGGCGATAAGTTTACTTGCAGTGACTTCGGTACGGCATCCACCCTTTATATTTACGAAGATCCGACGACCGCTGGCAAAACCGCCATTTCTACGGATCCTCCTAATGCAAAGTATTTCTACTTTCTTCCGCCGGAAGATCAGCTCTGGAACAGCTCCGTTCCGATGCTCAGCACGGATGGCGGCAAGACGGGCGTTGCCATGAAAACGGACGCCACCCGTTGCGGTTGGTTCTATTTTGTGTGGTTTAACCAAGACGCCCCTGCAGAAGTGACGATTTACCGCGATTCGGATACCGACCGCGAAGAAATTATTGGCTATGACGGCTATGATGGTGCAGGAATTGCTCCGACTGCAATCCCGATGCAGCAGATCTTCACTCAATTGAATACGAATACGGTGTTCTTTATTTCGGATGCAGGCATGTGGCCGGAAACCATGACGGATGCAGAAAAGGGCTTTACCATTACCGACCCGTCTGTGGACGGCAACTGTGAATATCATTTGGCTGCAATCATCTATGACACGGATGCTTCTTTGCACCCTGCTTTCTCTTGCTATAGCACAGGTGCTGAAGCTTGCCAGTACGGTGCTCAGGGAATTTCTGCGACTGCGGCTCAGGCTGCGGTGAATGCCTGTATCGGTGTGACTCACGGCATTGTCCAGGACACTTTGGATGCAAACAAGAAGCCTCTTTTGAAAACGGCCGCCATGGGTGGCGTAGGTGAAACTTGCTTTATTAGTCAAGAATTCTTCCATCAAATGTTCCACCCGACTTCGGGTGTGAATGAAATGACTTGCTTTGACCTTCCGTTCAACCGTGATGCTTATGGCAAGTGGGAATTCAATTCGGACTCCTATACAAGTAAAGGGGTGATTGCGCAAGGTGGTTTTTATCCGGTAGAAACGACGGAAGATGCGAATGTTCTTACGGAATATGGATCGACCCCGGTGGCAGCTGCAAGAACCCAGCGTGGTGCAGAAGGCCCGGTCTTTGTGGGACCTTTGCTCCGTGAAGTAGATGCAACGGAAGGCGCCCAAAAGTTTGACCTTCTTTGCAACGGCGCCGGTTGGGAAGGTGGCATCGATGATTGCTCGAGTCGCTTTATCAACGGTGACGACGATGTCGCAGCCATCAATTCCTGGCTGGGCACGACGGATGCATGCGTGTGGGGCTGGTCTTGCGATAAGAGCAAACCGGCGGGCTGGCCGACATTCAAGAAAGGAACGGAAAATGCAGGTACTGACGCTATCCGTTGGGAAGGTACGCGTAACCAGCACTTCTGCTTTGAAAGCCATGCGCAGTTTGTTTATAAGCCGGGTCTCCGCTTTAACTTCCGTGGCGACGATGACATTTGGGTCTTTATCGGTGGTAAGCTTGCAGTGGACCTTGGCGGTACGCATTTGGCGGCCCCGGGCTATGCTGTTCTCGATAACTTGACGGATAAGAACGGTAACAAGTTTGAGGAAGGTTCGACTTACGACTTGGATATCTTCTTCTGCGACCGTCGTACGACCATGAGTAACGTGCGCATCAACACGAACATGTACATTCAGCAGAGCTCGGGCGTTAGCCGTTCGAAGGATACGACGTATACGGGCTCGGGCGAACGCTACCATATTTGTTACGAAGAAACGGGTTCGGGCGACTGCGACGCGGCTCTTTCGGGTACGCTTGGCTCCGAAACCAAGGTTTATTGCGATGCCGACCTGGCTAATGTTCCGGGGGGAATCACCGTCAACTATGCTTTGTACAAGGGTAGTTCCGTTTACACGGCACCGTCTGGTGAAACTTATGACGAAACCTATTTCAACACCGCTCATGCAGCGGGCCAGACGACCTTCTTTGGCGCAGTGGACCTTTCGAACTGGTATCTGCCGGTGGTGAATAAGGATCTGGTTTCGGGTCTTCCGTCCGGTTCCTATAAGCTCATGGTCATTATCGGTTCCAAGAAGACGGTCGTGGCGACTCTCCGTGTTGCCGGTAATTTGGATGTCTTGAGTGCTAATGGTAAGGATTCGACGGGGCACGTGTATAAAGTCCAGACTTCTGCAATGGCAGACGTTCGTATTCCGGTCTTTGTCGGTGCAATCGGCGAAGCTTTGGAAGACGGCAACTTGGACGTGGACTTGGCAAGTGCTGTCAATGAAAGCTACACGGTGACGTTCTCGGATGGACTGCTTGTCTATGCAGACAGCAACGGTACGACTCCGCTTACGGCAACGGATAAATTGACTGTTGGTTCAAAGGGTATCGATACTCTTTGGGCTACGATCCCGCTTTCTGCCATGACGGCAACCTCGATGAAGGGGACGATTTCTGTGCGCAAGGCGACTCTGGAACTCACGTTCCAGCTCCCGGCGATTGCCTTTGTGGATTCTTCCTATACAAAGCAGTTGAATGGCTACGGTAACTGGGATATCAGTGAAGACTCGATTCTTTATCGCGGTTCTTACTACACGGCTTACGTGATGATGTTCGACCCGACAACGGGCGCTATCTGCACGAGCTGTAACTATGGCCTTGAACTGGTGGCAACCGCTTCTTCGGAAGGCTTGACGGGTACATCGACTCTCGGCATTGTCGAAGGAAAGGGCGTGATTAATTTCCGTTCTTCGAAGCTCTATCCGGATGCGGCAAAGGGTGTGACGGACAGCGCGTCCTTCACGGTTGCGACGATGGAAAGCGCCTTGATTTCGGCAACGTGGAATGGACTTGTGTTTACAGAACCTCCTGTCCCAATTCCGGATACGGTCCTTGTCTTCGATACCAAGGGTAAGGCGGAAACTTATGCAGGCCTTGACGTTGCCTTTACTAGTGCGGAATATCTCGATGGTATTGCCGACTCGATCATGATTCGTTACCATCGTCCGTTCGACATCGACTCTTTGCCGGATTCGATTTTGGTGAACTGGTCTAAGGCGAAGGATGAAATGGTGGTGATTTCTCGCGAAGAAATCTTGAAGGCTGCAAAGGTCTTGATTCCGGATTCTCTCTATGATTCCGTGTTGACTTTCTCCGGCCTTGAACTTTCCAAGAATGTACAGACCGCAAATTCCGGTAGCTTGCTTTCTTCTTATGCAACTTATAAGAAGAATGGAATTGAAACTTCGAGTTCGTTTGACGCTCCGTTTACGGATAAGGTTGCTCCGATTATCACGCGAGCCAACATATCTGAAATGTCGGAAGGTCTCTTCCAGGTGAAGATCGCTCTCTCGGAACCGGTGATGGTCTCGGATGCCAATGCCGGCGAAGTCAAGTCGCTCTTTGGCTACTACCTGCGTTCTGCAACGGATTTGGTGGGCTTGAACAAGTATCAGGTTGTGGCCGCAACCAACGCAACGGTGGTGGATTCCAACGTGACGATGTTCTACAACTCGTCGAATGGCACGATTCCGCAATCGGGTGATTACGTTCGCGCAGTTCCGGGCCTTTTGACGGATCAGATGGGTAATGCTCTCACGGATTACAACGCAACCGTGCCGTCTCCGTGGATGCTCCTTGAAGGTGATGCTGCGTCGACCATCGCAAGTATCAAGATGGGTACGGTCAACAAGTCGGTGGATCTGAAGGCCGATCCGATTGTTCCGCACTTCCTTGGAATCTACGATTCGATCGGAGTCTTGACGGAACAGTATCCGAATACTCTTGGTTATATCATCAAGACGGATATGGGTAACATTCTGACGGATCCGACTTTGGACTCCTTGATTGCGATTGGCAAGATCAAGCTTGAAGAAGTGAAGCTCAAGTACGAACTGGATATCTTCACGAATCTCGGAACGTTTGTGGCTCACAAGAGCGGCTCGATTGCTTGCTCCGATGAATTCTTCGGCGGAGACTGCCGTGAAAATCGTGGCTACGTCTATCTCGGATGGGATATGGTCACTGCAAAGGGCCGTATCGCAGGCACGGGTGCTTATATTGCAAAGCTCAGCACGCATGCCTATATTCCGACGAAGGGCAAGAAAGGCAAGCATGACGTGACCCAGACATGGGGTGTACGTCGTACAACCGAAAAGTAGTCCTGATTCGTTTGTAATCAATCAAATGCACCGCTTTGGCGGTGCATTTTTCATTTGTATTCAAAAGCTTTGGCGAGAACGCTAGGCTTATCGCTTTTATCTTTGACGTCTTTTAATCAGTGGACAAGAATGTCTGTGGGTGCAATTGAAATGCGAACGGTTGATTGCATACAAAAGAACCAAAGTTTTTTGATGGAAGTTGCTGCCATGATTATAGCCGAGGCATGATCGCAAAGAATCGGCTTTTTACGCCTTTCTTTTGACATCAAGCGGGTGAATTGGAATCGGTTGAAGGGGCGAAAGGCTGTTTTTTTCAAAAAATGATCGAAAGATGAATTCTTCTTGCAGAAAATTGTTCTTAGAATGTTGATA
>DGSB01000054.1 GCA_002390045.1 Fibrobacter sp. UBA4373 | reverse complement strand
TGCCGCTTGCGATTACGGACGGTGGACTTTTGCTGTTCCTCTTGATCGAAGCGGTGCGCGGAAAACCGATCGCTCAAGAAAAACAGGCGGTCATTCAGCGCATTGCGATGGCTTTCTTCATGGCGCTCTTCGTGTTCATTACGTTCCTCGATCTGGAAAAAATTTCGCTCTTCTTGCGGTAAAGTCCTTGAAGCGATCTATTTCTGCTGTCTGACCGTGTGAATGTAGATTCCCGCGACGACGGCAATCGTCAGCACCCAGCTGATCGGGTAAACGACCATCAACGATGTGAAAGAATGGTACTTGGGGAATACGAAAATCACCCAAAGGATGCGGATTCCGCACACCCCTGCCATGCAGGTAAGCGCCGGGGCCAAGGATTTTCCCATTCCGGAAAGCGCTCCGGAAAACACATCCAGGAACACGTTAATGAACAAAAGCCCGACAACCACATACATGCGGACAGACGCAATTTCGATAATTTCGGAATTCGAGGTGAACACCGAAAGTAACGGGTAGGCAAAAATGCAGCAGGGTGCGCTCAAAACAATCGTCGAACAGCATCCCAGCAAAAGCGACCAGCGAACCGTACTACGGCACCGTTCCATATTTTTGGCTCCGTAATTTTGGCCCACAAACGTAATGCATGCCTGTGAAAAAGAACTCAGCCAGTAGTAGACCACGAATTCGTAGTTCAGGGCCGCAGCCGAAGCCGCAACGGTCAAGGATCCAAGGCTATTGATGGCCGACTGCAAACAGACATTGCTAAACGAAAACACGACTCCGCGAAGCCCCGACGGAAGGCCCACGCGCATAATGCGTCCAAAGAAAAGTGGCGTCACCCGGAGCTTCCAGAATTGCAGCTTGAACGGCCCTTCTTCGTGCATCAGAAAATAGAACAAAGTAACGCTGCTGATGACGTTGGCAAAAACGGTTGCGATGGCAACTCCTGAAACGCCCATGCCAAAACCTGCCACCAAAATCAGGTTCAATGCGACGTTGAAGGCGCCTGCAAACATCAGCACATAAAGAGGGCGCTTGGTATCGCCTTTGCCGCGTAAAATGGCCGCAATAAAGTTGTAGATCATGGCAAAGGGCATTCCCACAAAGTAAACTTGCAGGTAAAGGACAGCATCGTCCAAGATATCGGACGGGGTCGAAATCAGCGAAAGGATGGGCCTTGCAAAAAAGATGCCCACGAACGAAAGAATGATTCCGCTAAAGAACGAAACCATGACCGACGTATGGACGCTACGTGTGACGGAACGGTAGCTGTGCTCGCCGATGGAATTTGCGACAACAACATTTGCCCCTACGGAAATGCCGACAAATAAATTGATCAGCAAGTTGATGACGAAAGTATTTGCGCCGACGGCTGCTAGCGCCTTGTCGCCTGCGAACCTTCCCACCACAGCGATGTCCGCCAAATTGAACATCTGCTGAAAGATGCTGCTAAGGGCAATAGGAATCGCGAACCTCAGGATCTTACTTCCAAGAGGACCGTTCAACATGTCTAAATTTGTCTTCTTCGCGATTGTTGCCATACAGTTTCCTGAAAAACGCGCGTAAATTTAGAATTTTAGGAGTTATAACAAAAGAGCCCGGGGAGAACCCGGGCTGTCTTATATATGTGAAAGATCGAAAAAAATCTATTCAAATATCTGGGATTCAAAACTCGTAGGAATCTTCGGCGTATCCGGGTCTTTATGGAGGTACGAGAATCCGCTGATCTTGCCGGTTTCTGGGTCGAGGGTTCCTGTCTGGACCTGTCCATGAATGCTCGGAGTGCATGTTTCTGAATTCAAACAACTGGTGTTGCGCATCATCAGATGGTAACCGTAGATTTCCCAGACGCCGCTCTTCATTTCAACGGCCTCGTCGCCATCTAATGCGACAAGTTCATATTTTCCATCGGATCTAAGCTCGAAGTTCCATTCGATGCCGTCTTTGGTTGCGAACCATTTGCCGACAAAATCGCTAGCGTCTTCATATTCGTAAGAAACGGCGTCCACTTCGCAGCTCAGCTTTTTTTCACCGATGGTAATGTAATCCGTACCGGCAAAATAAGTGTATAAGGACTGATACGAAGACAGGTTGGAATAGACCGGAAGCATCAGCAATGTGCTGCGTTGAATGTCGTAGTGGCCGGCAAACCAATCGACAAGCGTTTCGTCGACATAGTTGTCGATGATGTATGTATTGTCGAAGAAGGTAAGGATCCGGGTCGTATCGCCATCGGTGCATTCATAAATTTGGTCTTTAAGGTTTTCTGCCTTGGAAATCTTGTTCGCTTGAATCGCGACGCTTGCCTTGATGGCATCGTTATACTCCTTTGAATCATTCACCGAATATTTGACGACGTCGTTTGTATCGATAACAAACGAAATCTTAAGGCCTTTTTCTATCCCATCAATGATTTTTTTCGCGGCATCTGTGTTTGCGTACTGCATGCCAGTATTTTCTTCCGTAAAGAATACGACGCCATCGGAAAAATCCGTGTAGGTAACGGCCCACAGTTCGTCTGGAATGCGGAGCGCGATCATCCCCTGCTTGCTACCGGTAGAAAGGTAAACTGTTTGATCGAACAGTTTAAGCTCTAGATTCTTTTCGAGTTCGTTAAGCGTTGCTGCGCGATAGGCTTTTGAATCGTCTGCAGAAGACGAGGACTCTGGAGCCTTTGCGCTTGAAGACGATGATTTGGATGTTTTTTCATTCGAAGACGAGGATTCGGTCTTGGCTACAGAAGATGAAGACTTTTCATCCTTTGCAGAACTTGAAGAAAGTTTGTCGTTAATCTTCGATGAAGAGGATGCGTCGTATTCCGACGAAGAAGACAACTCTTCTTCGGAAGAGGACGGGTTGCTACTACTTTCGCAAGCGGTAAATAAAACGGCTGCGGATATGCCAAGGATTAAATACTTTACTTTATTCATACTTTAAATATAGGCGGATACTTTTATTTTGTCTACTTATTTGCGTCTCCGATCATTGTCGTTTCGATAAGGTCAATGACTTCGCCATTTTCTTCTTCAATGAGCCATCCAACAAAAGCATGCGTAGAAGTCAAAATAATAGAAGTTTCAAAACCTAAGCGCTCCAAAATAGAGGCAAATAATACAGCTGTTTCAATGCAGAATCGAAGCCGAAATCAATGCGGCTCGAATGAAGGTCCTTAAAGTGACGGACAGAAAATTTTTTGCTTGGAAAATTACGCCTTCTTTTCAATGTAGACCAGATGAACTCCGTCGAGAGCGGTAATGTCGCCATCGCCTTTTAAAAAGGCTTTGTCGATATCGCGAGAGGAAAGGTCTTGAAATCGGTTGAACCCTGCTTTTGCTGCAAGGACGCTGACTAAACTCGGATCGTAACCATCGACCATGACTTCTCCGCAGGCCGATGTAATCTGTTTAAGACGACTGATTTTTGTCGAAGCGGTTGATGGATGGTTTTCTTTTTCGTAATAATCGAATACGAGTCCGCTGCCTTGGGGCATAATCTGTGCAACTTGGGAAACGGTCTTGAAAAAGACGTTGATGGAGATGTAGTAAGAAACTCCGAGGATGGAAAAGATGGATGGCGTGTTCGGATCGAAACCGGCGCTGATGAGTTTGTCAATAATGCTGTCTTTATTGAAGTCGATTTCCACGAAATGAGTTTGGGAATGACTTTGGGTGGAAATTTTTTTGAGACGTTCGATTTTAAAAGTTTGTGTTTCGTGAAGGTCGAGTTCAAAGACTTCGACATTCACGCTTTTATTTCTGAGGGAAAAAGAATCTAAGCCTGCGCCTAGGAGAACGTATTGAATTTTTCCTTTTTTTTTGTTTGGCTTCGACAATGTCTTCGGCAAAGCGGTTGCGGGGGAGAACGATGGGAGAAAAGTATTGATTTAATAGGTCCCTTGTGAGAGAAGACGTATTGCTCTTTATGCTTTCAGGCAAGATTTTTTTTGCAATGTTTCGCGCGTATCGAAAATCTTTGAGACCGATGAAATTTAGAGCAAAATGATCTTCAAAAATCATATGCTTGTTGC
The DNA here is from genome assembly GCA_002390045.1 of Fibrobacter sp. UBA4373. Lineage (GTDB taxonomy): Bacteria > Fibrobacterota > Fibrobacteria > Fibrobacterales > Fibrobacteraceae > Hallerella. The sequence goes on along the minus strand of DGSB01000054.1, from coordinate 1,343 downwards.
TGTGGGAGTGAATGGCGCGAGCGAGAGCGCACAAGAGAGCTGTTTGGCTGATCATGGTGAAAAACCTCTTTTTGTCCGAAAAAGAGTCCTTTTTGAAAATGTTTGAATAAAAAATCCCGCTCGGAAAAACGAGCGGGGACTTGCTTAAAAACAATGTTTAAAAACTAGTCGCTCGTTCGACATCGAATACAACAATTACAAACACAAAGACGGATCATTTAATTAAACCTATGTTTCTTGTAGGTAAATTAGATAACGTAATCCATCCTGTCAATGGATTGCGTGATTTTAGGTTATTCTTTTTTTCTATAGGTTGAGTCGCGCAACTTTCATCCCCTTCATTCTTCAAATTCGGCCCATTTGTCAATATTTATCGACATTTCAAGCAAAACAATATATATTTATTGACATCATGGGTAAGAAAAGCGTAACTCTACTGCCGAAAACCGGTAAAATCCTTGAACAGATGGGAGAACAAATCCGTCTGGCTCGCATGCGTCGTAAAATTTCTGTCGCGCTTGCTGCCGAAAGGGCGGGCGTCAGCCGAGCATCGGTATGGGCGGTGGAAAAAGGTTCCGCGGCAGTGGCCATCGGCATTTACGCAGCAGTCCTCCACGCCATAAGCGGCATGGACACCGACCTTCTCAAGGTCGCTGCAGACGACGAACTCGGACAAAAACTTCACGACATCGAACTCCTGAAGAAATATCACCCGGAGAAGCGCACGACCCAAAGCAACCATCACCGAAATGCAAAAAATCGTCAGCGCAAACTGGCGTAAAATCGCAACAAAGAACGGAATTTCCCGAAACGAGCAGTCCTTTATGGAAAGCGCCTTTGAATCTAGGTAAAGATGTTAATAGATCTTATAGGGGCTCTTTATGGGTCGAGGATCAACCTGTTCAGACATAACGGCCTCTTCTAATAAAATTTCTCAACTAAGGAATGAACCAGTCCTGCAAGCAACTTCTTGTTGGCATCAGGGGTTGGCATTAAAATTGTTCGGATGCAGGCATCGAGCGGAGCAAACTTGCCTGCCATAGCATTAAATGCGGAAACATCGCTATTTCCCGTGTAAGCCTCGGCAAACGCATTCCAGAAGCTTTTCAACTGTTCCTGCGACATGTGGAAAATTTCCTGCGCTGCCGGGAACTGAGAATAAACTTGGCAAGTCATGAAAAAATGCCCTATATCGAACATTGGCGATCCACGACCAAACCAGCCTAAATCAATCCAATAAGGTTTTCCTTCGCCAGAAATAATCAAGTTGCCCATCTGAAAATCGCCATGCAAGCAGGTTTTCTCGTCTTCTAAATTTTGAACAAACGCCCGCATTTTTTCTC
>DGSB01000068.1 GCA_002390045.1 Fibrobacter sp. UBA4373 | reverse complement strand
CCGAAGCGGCTTTTAGAGCTGCCGGGACAAGGTAGGCAAAGGTTTTCCCCATGCCCGTACCCGCTTCAAGAAGCGAAATGCCGCCCTTGTGCATATTGCGTTCCACGATTTCCGCATAATCGAGCTGCGAATGCCGTGGCGAATAATTTTCAATGACTTCCGAAAGTTTGCCGCCTTTTTCAAAGAACTCGCTCACACGCGGCAAACGATCCTTGGAAAGAGTCGGCGGAGTAATCGATTCCGGTTCTAGCGGAGTCAGCGTTTCGTGATCCGGGGCGCAATCGTCAAAAATCGATTCCCAAACGGTTCCCTTCGCAAGGCGTGCCAAATGATGACGCACAAAGGAATCCATCTTTTCGATTTCCAAAAGCGCCATCCAGAAAAGTTTACCGCACGCATCGGCGTCCGGAAGGGCGCGGTGGGCGCGTTCGCGCGGAATGTTCAAATACTTGACAAGCGTTTCCAGCTTGTGATTGGGAACTTCACGGTAGGCAATTCGCGAAAGAATCAGAGTATCCAGCACCAAATTCGATTCAATCGAAATGCCGACTTTGGCAAACGTATTCTTTAGGAACTTCGAATCGAACAGCGCATTGTGAGCGACTAGCGGATAGTCCCCGATAAATTTTCGAATTTGCCCAGCAACCGTCGCAAAGTCCGGAGCGTCTTTCAAATCCGCTTCCGAAATGCCTGTGAGCGAGGCAATAAACGGACGAAGCGTCTGCTTCGGTTTAATCAGAAAATCCTTATTTTCTACTGGTTCGCCGTTTTCAAAACGTTCTAACGCAACTTCAATAATTTCATCGTGTTCAAAATCAAGCCCGGTCGTCTCCAGGTCCAAAGCGATGTACACGTTCGGTTTCATCAGAGTCCTTCTATATCAGCATTCAAAACATTTGCGCCACGCTCAATCACAAGCGTATCTACCAATGCACGCCACGGCATTCCATGTTCAAAATGGAACAGCTTTCCCGCATACGGAACATTCAAGGAATCCTTCGTCCGGAAATATTCCATCAGATATTTTCCTTCCGTCAAATCATCCATCTGGAACGATCCGTTTGCAGTACAAGAAACCGTGGTAAATTGATCCGAGTCCGCCTTCCGAATACGAACTCGCGTATCCGTCGAGCCTCCAGGGATCTTTCCCGAAAGCGACGCCAACTGAAGCTTCGGAACGGTTTCAAATTTAACCCAAGGACGCGTTTTGATAGTCACAATGGTATCGCGATTTCCCGTCACGCTATCCGGCGAAGAAAGCGTCGAATCCGCATAACGCTCCAAAAGTTCCACTTTGGCATCGGTCAAAAAGGCTTCGTTTCCATACACGGCAAAACGCACCGGATCCTTGCGGAAAACGTTCACAGGCAAAGTGTCCTGGTTCTGCACCAAAATCAAGACGCGGCGCAAGGAATCCAAAACGGAATCGGCAAGAGGCTTGTCGTACGTTATCCAAATAGAATCCTTCGTGAAAACATTTTTCGCATTCATCGAAGGCGCTGTCGCAACCATTTTGGAAGGGAGGGTATCGCCCTTTTGCTCCGTCCAATCAATCGAAAGCGAAGCTAGGCGCGAATCCAAGAAACGGCCGACGGAATCCTTGCCGTAAGCGCAACGGAACGTGTAAGAAGAATCCGCATTGGCGAGCGAATCAAACACATACTGCATATCGTTACTGCGAGGTGCGCGGAAAATCCACGTCGGGCGAATCCGCGTGGAGTCCGCCGTCAGCAAGACACAGTTTTCTTTATCCAACAACGTGCTGTCGATAAAGAGGTTTTTCGAAAACTTCGCCGTCAGCGCATTCTTCGAAACCTGCGTCACCGATTCGAGCGAAACCGGAGTCGTGTCCTGGTCCGCCAGAGGAACCCAAAGAGCTCCCGAATATTCCGGCGTCAAAATCAAGTCCGCCGTCGCGACACCCGCAAGTTCCGCCGAAGTTTCAATTTTTTGGTTTCCATTCACGTCTACAAACGCGACTACGCGGTAATGCCCCGCTTTTAAACCTGCCAAATGAAATCTTCCAAGGCTATCGGTCTGCGTCGAAAAGAGCGGCTGTTCCTTGGTAAGCTTGGGAATGGAATCCGCTTCCGCCGTCTGCGTGGAATCGCGGTACTTTTCTAAATAATGATGCGACGCGCGTTCCGAAGCTCCGACCAAGAAAAGTCCAATCGTCGGCAATTGCTTTTTTTGAAGCATCGCCCGGGAAACCATCACCTGTCCCTTCACAGAAAGCGAATCAATCATCGGTCCCGTAGAAAAAGTCAGGCGGAACGGATCTGTTACCGCGTTCCCGCGCAAATCCTTTAGGCCATTCGCGATCGTCACCGTATAAGTGGTATTCGAATCCAAACGTGCTTTCGACGTTACAAAAAGTTCGTCCCCATCCACTTCGAACTTCAGCTTTTTTTCGAGCGGTGGAGAAATCATGACCGCGCTCCGCGGCACGCTCGTCGCAATCCATTCGTCAAACTGCAAATGGACGTTCAGTTCGAGCGGCATATTCGTGGAATTCGGCGCCGGATAAACACCGGCGACCCGGGGAGGATACTTGTCTTCGGGACCGCCGCCCGGTGCGACAGATGTTGCGCAGTTCCAAAGAACAAACGCAAAGAAAAGCAGCGCCAAAACCCGAAGTTTCATCTCGACTATTCCCCGATCATATGAATGATCTTACCGATACGCGTCCAACGAATTTGGAACGGAATCTTAAACCAGCTGAACGGATTCCCAAAAGAGAAGCTTCCATCGGCATTGTCAAAGGAGAAATACACGACAAAAGCTTTTGCCTTGATATTTCGCTTCGACACAAAGCCCCAATAACGGCTATCTGCGGAATTGTCGCGGTTATCTCCCATCATAAAGTACACGGGATACTGCACCGTATATTCCTTCGTCTTTTCGCCATCCACCAGAATGTTCGCTTCCAAGTGGAGAGTCGAATCGAGCGAAACATTGTACGCCAGATCGCCAAGCTGGGAACCTTCAAAATAATCGTAACTCACCGGGCGAGTCATTCCCGAATAATGCCCATTCGGATTAAACCGCGGCAAAAATCCTGTCCGCGCAAGCTGCTTAAACAGAGCAAATTTCGCAGGGCCTTCCACCGTATCTCCCTGGCGCAGTCCCATGCCGATAATCTGACCCTGCGACATCACCGCATTCAGCAAAAGCCCGCGATCGTTTTCCACCGGAACCCGAAACTTTTCGAACAAGAAGTCATCCACTTTCACGGAATCCTTGTAAAGGTTCAATTCCAGTTCCACTTTCTGCTCTGGATTTTCTTGCATCATCAGGGAGCGAATCCACCAAAGTCTCGGAAGCGAAAGCGATGTTAAATCGATCTTTTCTCCCGGGACAGGGACCTGGATCTTTTCCAGAGAATCCCTTGCGACCCCCGTTCGGTAGTAAGCCGTATACTTTCCCTTGCCCGGAATCGGATTTTTGACACCGTTCTGCGAAAGAACACCCTGGCTCACTTCGATCGTATCTCCCGAAACCGCGACGCAGCGCTTAATAAAATCCTTGGGGCCATCGGCAAAATGGACCAGATGCGGATTTCCCGGAAGAGGCTTGGAATCCCAATAGAAATTTCCAAACATCAGCGCATCGGCAAGATGCGAATAACGCTTGTAATCGTAATCCGGATAAGCAGGCTCTCCCGGATAGCGGAAAATCACGACATCGCCGACCTTGGGATCGGTAAGTCCCGGGAATTTGGAATGCGTGAACGGAACCGGTGAACCGTACGTAAATTTAAGCCCCAAAATGAAATCGCCCGTAAGCAGCGTATCTTCCATCGATCCGCTCGGAATCTGGAAAGCCTGAATCACATACTGGATTACGACTAATGCGCACGCAATCGGAATGATGACTTCTCGGAGAGCCGCTTTAATGACTCCGGGGACAGAAAATTTCTTTGAATTCGAATCCATATGGCTCTGCAAGATAGAAAAATCTACCGGATCGCAAATTTTGGGGCTTTATCCAAGGCGCCCATTTTCCTCAAGCATTTTTCTATTTTTTGAATTATGATAGAATTGTTCCAGCAATACCAAGCCCTGCTTCTTCTCTGCGGCATCGCCCTCATTTCTCTTTACGGATGCCGTTACATTTGCCTTCCCCTTTTCAAAAAAGTTGCCATCCACAGCAAGGGAAAATTTGATGATCTGCTCGTCGAACACCGCGCGGTCGAGCGTTTTGCCCATATTGTCCCAGCGATCATCCTTTACAAAGGGCTTCCGGCCGTTCTTTCGGGTTCCCCGAATCTCTTCCAGGTGCTGATCACGCTGAACAACATTTACTTCATCATCGTCGGATTCCTCGTCTACGATTCCTGCCTGAGAGCTCTGGCGGACTTGATTCTTTTGAATCCCAAAAAGCAGGGGCTTCCCATCCAAGGCGTACGCCAGGCCGGGCTCCTTCTTGGATTCATCATCTGCACGATCCTTGTCGTTTCCCAGATCACGAACAAGAGTCCCGTCATTCTCCTTTCCGGCTTAGGCGCTCTCGCCGCTGTATTCATGTTGGTCTTTAAGGATTCCATCCTGGGCTTTGCAGCCGGAGTGCAGATTGCGCTTCTCGATTTGGTCCGCACAGGCGATTGGATCGAAATTCCCAAGGAAAATGTCAACGGTACGGTCGATTACGTTTCGCTCACCAGCATCCGCATTCAAAACTGGGACAACACCACAAGCATTTTGCCCGCATACACGATCGTCTCGACAACATTCAAGAACTGGCGTCGCATGCAAGATTCCGGACGTCGCTGCCTTCAGCGCACCATGCTCATCGACAGCCGGACTTTTGGCTACTTAACGGACGAGCAGATCGAGGCGCTCAAAGCCGACAAAACGGTTCTCGCCATGCTCGGTTCCAAAATCGAAAAGCTTTCCGCCAAAGACCGCGCAATCAATATGCAGCTTTTCCGCAAATTTGCGTCGGTATATATCCGTTCCCTCGACAAAGTCGATCCTCAAAAGACTCTTTTTGTTCGCGAACTCAATTCTACCGGATTCGGCCTTCCCCTTGAAATTTACCTGTTCACGACCGAAACCGCCTGGGCGGACTTCGAAAACTTCGGTTCCGATATCGTGGACTATTTGATGTCCAAGCTTCCCCTTTTCGGATTAAAGATCTATCAGCGATCCTGATTTCGCCTTGTCTGATTTAACAAAAAAAGACCAACGTCACCGTTGGTCTTTTTGATAAAAATTTGGCATCCTATCGGGTTCTATACGCTCGAAGCTACTCTTGTAAAAAGATAGCCCACCTTCCTTAGCAGTTTTTCAGGGTCAAGCGACCGGGCATAAACATTCAAGAAAGAGTTCGGAGCTGATTGAATCTTGTTAGATCGGGCATAACTACCGATGGATGCCTACACATAATATAACTTGGAAATTAAAATAGTACAATGCTTTCTTGTCTTTTTATTTCCAAACTTATGTCATTTTTTTGTCACGTCGGACGGGGAATCCATTTTTGCAAGTTCGTCTTCGAGCATCGAGGATAATACGCCTGCTACTTTTTGACTTTCCAGATAATATTCCTTATACCTGGCATGGCGACGTTTCATATCGAAAAGTTCCGATGTGATATCCATCGCCATGAGCAAAAGCTGCTTTCGCATATCCATGCGGGCATCCGAGCTCACATAAGCCTGCACTTTTTTCGTCACATAGGTAACGATCGCAGAGAGTTCAGCATCGGTAAGGTCTGTCTGGATCTGAAACCGGTCCGTTCCGATTTCGACCCGAGCCGTATGCAAGGCGGATTCTTGTTCGTCCATCTTTACCTCATTCATCCTTCATTCCGATGCCAAACGAATCGGTGGCTGCGAACCACCTCAGGCGAAAAAATCGGTCTGGGCAGACTCCTCATGCTTCGGCTGATCCTGATTGATATCGACATCGGCTGCTTCTTCCGCTTCATCTGCCGGAGTCGAAACAGCAAGGTCTGTACCCAGTTCGTTTTCGATCGTCGAAAGAAGGTTCTGGAACTTGTCCTGGGCATCCTGGATTTCGGCATCCTGTTCGCTCACGACCTTGTCCATTTCCTCGATCTTTGCATCCTTTTCGGCGACTTCCGCCTTGAGGGTTTCGATTTCCGTATCGCGGCCAGCAATGGAAGCCTTCAGGCTTTCGAGTTCTGCGCGAAGAGCTTCGAGTTCCGAATTCTTGGAAGCGATTTCGTTCTGGGCATCAGAAAGGTTTCCATCCCGGGAAGAAATTTCCCCGCGGAGAGAATCCAATTCAGAATTTTTGTCCGAAACTTCGGCCTTCAGGGCTTCAATTTCTGCGGACTTGTTCGAAATATCCGACTGAAGCGATGCGATTTCGCCGGATTTTTCTTCGATTGCCTTGTCTGCTGCCGCTTTTTCGGCCTTCACGCGACGAAGCGCATCCAGCATCGACTGAATTTTTTGAGAGAGTGCGTCCAAATTTTCAAGATTCATGATTCAAAGCTCCTTCCTTTAGGGAAAAATATACAAAGTTAAGGGAATATGCTGTCATTAAAATGCTTTATAAATCCCGACAAGGGCAATGATCTTTCCGATAATCGCCGGGAAGCCAGGAAGTAAAAAGCAAAGGATTACGCGGGTCACGCGGTTGCGCCACCAACGTGAAACTTTCCAAATATCTTCGGATACCGTTTCAAATTCGGCCACTCGAGGTGGGCGCATGTAAACCTGTACAAGCGCCACAAAAAATCCGACACCGATTAACGGAGTAAGCCCTGTAAAAGGCGCCATCACTAACGCCGTGAGGATCGCAAGCGGATGGGCGCCCGCGATGATCGCCCCGAGCATGGCGCCACCGCCCGTATACAGGAACCAGTTGAGTGTCAGTTCGCCCGCCTTTTCAAGTCCCGACTGGAATCCCACCCAGATGATCGAAAGAATGATCAAGGCGGTAATCGTCCAGCCTAAAATTTTAAATAGCGCCGAAGACGGCTTGATTTCGCAAAGGGATTCTTCGGAAGGCAGTGGCAGATTCTCTTCGATAATCTTGCGGATGCCCGCCACATGGCCTGCCCCGACGACAGCCAGGACCCGGTTTCCCGGAGCATTGCGGATACGGCTCGCCAGGTACTGATCCCGTTCGTCGATCAACACGGTTTTTACTTCGGGGAACGTTTTCCCAAATTCCTGCATCATCGTCGAAAGCGAATCCTGGGACTTGATTTTTCGAAGCTCTTCTTCGGAGACTTCCGTTTTGTCGAAAAGGCTTGCAAAGAGCGAAGCGATCAGCGAAAATTTACGGTACCACGGGGTGCAGCTCCAGGTACGGCGAAGCGTCACCTTGATATCGCGGTCGGCAAGCACCGTCGGAACATTCTCTTCGCGGGATTTTAAAACGGCGCCGTAAAGTTCTGCGCCGGGGCGAACTCCCGTCTGCATGCCCATTCTCTTTTGGTACGAACCGAGAACGAGGTTTGCAATCAAAGTGCCCAGCTGGTGCTCGCGGATAATCTTTCGCAAATCGGTCTTTTTCCAGCGGTCCGGATCTTCCAGCGATTTTAAGCGGCCTTCGTCAAGTTCTACGCAAACGGTGTCCGGATGTTCTTCTTCGATCGTCTTCGCAACCAGATCCTTGGATTCCTGGGAAATATGCGCGGTGCCGACCAGGATAAATTCCTTGCCATCTGCGCGCGAAATTCGGTAAATATCTGCATTTTCGTTGAATTCGCTCATATGCGTAATGATAGAAATTCCTATGCAAGGAATCTGTAACTTTTACAAAAACGAGTCTAACTGTTTCGCAATTTGTTTATATTTTTTACCCGAATTGTTATCTCGGAGGATTTGAGATGAAAAAGATGGCATTGGGTTTGATTTTTGCATGTCTCGTCGGATGCGCAAGCGTCCAGCCAGACGATCCGACTGCAATCAACGACGCTCTTGTCGGCTTCACCGTCAATTCCCAGGCGGAACGCTGGCCGGAAGCTTTGAAATTTGTAACGGCATCCGAAGCGGAAGAAATTACGGACGAAAGCGGTCTGATGAAAGAAGAATACCGCGTCGCCGCAAGCCGTCTCCGCATTTCCGCATTGAAGCGCATGCCGTGGAAAGTCGACGGTAAGGGCCGTCTGATCGGCATCAAGGAAGTTCTCGACGACTTCAACAAGAAGTACATCGTTTCGGAAGACGAAAAGAAGGTCGGCACGAACCTCGAACAAATGCGTCAGGATCGTATCAAGCGCACCTTGGAACGCGGTCAGCGCATTATGGCCGGCGAAGAAGAGGAAGCGAGCAAGGAACCGGAAGTTGAAGTCATCACGAACAAGTTGACCGAAGACGAAAAGCGCAAGTACGGCAGCACGGGCGAACTCCGCGCTCCGGAAGAAGTCGAAACGACCGCCACCTACACGTCCGAAGGATCTTCTGAAGACTCCTACTCTTCTGAAAGCAGCTATAGCTCGGAAGAAGAACAGCCTTCCCAGGTCTTTGAACCGGAAAATTCGAATATCGAAGAAGACGGTTACTATGGACCGGACGAAAGCGGTGCTACTTCCGATTTTTAACGTTGAAGTATTTTGCCAAATAGCTATATTTGGCAAATCTTGAATACGAAAAAGCATATTATTATCGCCATCGACGGTCCGAGCGGAACTGGCAAAAGCACAACTGCAAAGATCGTCGCCAAGGATCTCGGTCTCACTTATTTAGATACCGGGGCCATGTATCGAGCCATTACTTTTGCGGCTCTCGAAAAGAATATTGCGCCGACCGACAAGGCGGGCATCGACCAGCTCCTCCAGTCCACCAAGATTCGTTTTGACGACAACAACCAGATCGTCATCAACGGTGTAAACCGCGAAAAGGAAATCCGTGGCAAGCAGGTTTCGGAATCGGTCAGCCCGTACAGCGCAATCCCCGAGGTCAGGTCCGTCCTCACCCAGTGGCAGCGCGAAATCGCAAGCGAACGCAGTTGCATTCTCGACGGTCGCGATATCGGTACAGTCGTATTTCCAAACGCAGATTTTAAGTTCTTCCTCGTTACGGACCTGAAGGTTCGCGCCGAACGTCGCTACCAGGAATGCCTGCAAAAGGGCATTGCGATGACGCTCGAAGAAATCGAGAAGAATTTGGCAGAACGCGACCGGATTGATTCCAGCCGCGCCACCGCTCCGCTCAAGAAAGCGGACGACGCCATCGAAATTGACACTACACAGCTCTCAATTGAACAACAGGTAAAGAAGATCGAAGACCGCGTAGGTGTAGTGGCGTAGCCTCGATCTCTTTTCCACAACCCAATTAACATATGTCTACAAAACTCAAATTCGGTACAGACGCAGACCTCCAAGAAATCCTCGAAGCTGAAAAGGAACTCGGTTCCATCGGCACGAACGAAGCCGCAGAAGCTTATGCTGGCATGGAAGGCCTCGAAGCGGGCAAGGTTGTCACCGGCAAGATCAGCCAGGTGAACGACCAGGAAGTGCTCGTCGACGTGAACTTCAAGTCCGAAGGTGTTATCTCTCGCAACGAATTCAAGGAAGGTGAAGTTCCTGAAGTCGGTTCCGAAATCGAAGTTTTCATCGAAAAGCTCGAAGACGACGACGGTCGTCTCGTTCTCTCCAAGCAGAAGGCTGACTTCGTGCGCGTTTGGGAACGTATTCACCAGGCTTTCGAAAACAACGAAATTGTTCGTGGTACGCTCACGAAGCGCATCAAGGGCGGCGTGGTTGTCGACCTCTTCGGTATCGACGCCTTCCTCCCGGGCTCCCAGATCGACCTCCGTCAGATCCCGGACATCAACGCCCTCATCGGTCAGGATTTCGACCTCAAGGTTATCAAGGTCAACAAGGCTCGTCGCAACATCGTCGTGTCTCGCCGCGTCGTTCTCGAAGAACAGCGCAACAGCCAGCGCGACAAGGTCCTCGACACTCTCGAAAAGGGTCAGGTCCGCAAGGGTATCGTCAAGAACATCACCGACTTCGGTGCATTCATTGACCTCGGCGGCGTAGACGGCCTCCTCCACATCACCGACATGAGCTACAAGCGTATCAGCCATCCGTCTGAAATCGTCAAGCTCGGCGACGAAGTGGAAGTCATGGTTCTCGACTTCAACGACAAGAAGGAACGTATCTCTCTCGGCATGAAGCAGCTCAAGCCGCATCCGTGGAAGGACGTTGCCGCCCGTTATCCGGAAGGCATGGTCGTGAAGGGTAAGGTTGTTTCCATCACCGATTACGGCGCATTCGTCGAACTCGAAGATGGCATCGAAGGCCTCATCCACGTTTCCGAAATGTCCTGGACTCAGCACGTTAAGCACCCGTCCAAGATCCTCGCCGTTGGCCAGGAAGTGGAAGCTGTCGTGCTCAAGGTCGAAGAAGAACAGGAACGTATCTCTCTCGGCTTGAAGCAGCTCGAAGAAGATCCGTGGGAACACATCGATGACGAACTTCCTCCGGGCGCACGCGTCGTGGGTGAAATCCGCAACCTCGCTTCCTTCGGCGCATTCGTCGAAATCAAGGACGGCGTTGACGGCCTTATCCACGTTTCCGACATGTCCTGGACGAAGAAGATCAATCACCCGTCCGAAATGGTCAAGAAGGGTGACAAGGTCGAATGCGTCGTTCTCGCTGTCGATAAGGAAAAGCGTCGCATTTCCCTCTCCATGAAGCACCTCACCGAAGACCCGTGGGATTCCGTCGAAACGGCTTTCCCGGTTGACTCCGAAGTGAAGGGCAAGATCGTTCGTCTCCTCGACCGTGGCGTCGTGGTGGAACTCCCGAACGGTCTCGAAGGCTTCATCCCGGTCTCCAAGCTCACTGCTGAATACATCAAGGTTCCGGCAGACGCTTTCAAGGTCGGCGACGAAGTTCCGGCTGTCGTGACCGAAATCGACCAGAACAACCGCAAGATCTATCTCTCTGTGGTGGACTACTTCAAGAACCGTGAATCCGCTGAGCTCAAGGCTTGGATGGATTCCCACAAGCCGGGCGAAAACGGCACCACCATCGGTGAAGCTGTTGCTCCGGCCAAGAAGTCCAAGAAGTCTGAAGAAGAAGCCTAATCTCTAGCTTCCCATTCTGATTTGAAAAATCCCGAGTCTTTAAGACCCGGGATTTTTTTTGTTTGATTTTGTATTTGAAAAAATTTTATCCGCGTGTGAAACGGAACATCAGACGGAACAAATGTCGGTCCGGGTCATCGTCGGAATCCACTTCGATGACACCGAAATAGGTATAAGAAAATTCAACGCCCAAAGACCAGGTATCGCTCACCCACCAGTCCATACCCACGTTAATGCGATTGGCCAAAAAGACACCGCCCCATTCAGACACATCGCCGACAGCATCGAGAAACATCCCGTTGACAGAGGTCGATTCCCCGATATGGAAACCGCGCATCACCGAATTCGGATTCAAAAATGGATAGACTTCAAACCCGAGGCCCGCTCCACCAGAAAACATTATCGAATTTTCTGAGTCCGCTATTTCTGAAGTTTTTCCATAAACATCGCTCTGTTCTTCACGTAAGCATTCCCAGTTGTCCGTGTCAAACATAAAATCAAACGTGGAGTATAACGCAATCAAATTCCCGATGGATTTTCCAAAGCGGAAATCAATCGCCGGGAAGACAAACGCATTATAGGAGTTTTCCTCTTTTTCCGATTCCCAGAAATAGTCATATTCGGCAGTATACTCATTCCAGCGGTAGCGATAGCTAGACGAAGAAGAGCTTGCCGAAAAAGAATGATAAGCAGGACCGATGCCCGCGCTAAAGTAAAAGCCCCGGTGCTCATGCGGATTACGGGCAAAGGCGACGGAGGAAAGCAGAGCCGCGCAAAGGCCCATTCGGAGGAGAGTCTTCATCTTAGCCTCGCGTCAAACGGAACAGGATGTGGAAACCGTCAATGCCGTTGTCGCTGCCCGTTACATTGACCTTCGGCGACGCATGGAAATACGCCGCACTGAGACCGATCGAGAGATGATCGTTCACCCACCAGTCTTTACCAATTTCTACCGTAAAGCCCCAATCCACATTCACTTCGGAATCGACAGATTCTAGATCAGCTCCATACACGGCATCGGCACCATAACCGATCGATCCTCCCAAGAAGAAGCCATTCAAAGCAGAGCTTGTATCGCGGAACGGATAAATCGACGTTCCAAAGCCAATATACGAACGCGCCATAATCGAATTGTCGTCAGAGCCCTTGTCGACATCGCAATCCCCATCAGAATCACAGTAAATCTCGGTATCATTTGCTTCGCCAGAATAAACCGCAATATTGAACTCTGTATAAAAAACGAGCAAATTTGCAACGCCAACACCAAAGCGGAAATCCATAAACGGGAAGGTAAAGCCCTTAAAGCTCGCTTCCTCGTAGTCATTGCCATCTACTTGTTCCGTATGGAAATTGACATACGAAAAGCCCGTACCGAAATTACTGTAAAAGCCACGGTGTTCCTTCGGGTTCGCGATCCGCGGCGCAGTTTGTTTTGTGGTAGGCAAAGTTTTTTCTGCCACAGGAGCGGCAAGCGTCGAAGATTCCACAGCCGGAGCTTCTGACGCAGAGGTTTCCAAAGTGGCAGATTCTGAATTGGAGAAATCGGGAGTGCTTTCCCATACAGAGCCTTCGGCAAAAGCGAGAGCCGCCATCAAGCAAATCAATGCAGATATTTTTTTCATACCCAAAACCTTTTTTCAAAAACGGATTCTTTTTTGCAAAAGATAAAAAAATCGGATTCTTCTTTTTGCAAAAAAACAGAAAAACCTCCGCGGGTCTCCCCGCGAAGGCACTATGACAAGATTCTTGTTTTACTTCGAAACTTCTTGCAAGACGAGCATCTTGGTAAAACGAGTCAAATGGCGGACCAGGCTTACATCGACTTTTTGGAAAAGCTCAGCTCTTCGAACTGGCCAATCGTCGCTATTTATATCGGCGGATTCATCGGTTCGTTCATCGGATCGCTTATCGCACGCCGCGCCATGAAAAAGCACTTCAAGAGAATCGGACTCGTCTAAAAGTTTTAACTTTGCAGCATGTCGCATTACGTCTACATGTTGCTTTGCAAAGGCGACCGGATTTACACCGGTTATGCGACAGACGTACAAAAACGTTTCGAAGCGCACAAATCCGGGAAGGGCGCCAAGTTCACCAAGGCGTTCCCTCCGGAAAAAATTCTCAAAGTTTTTGAACTAGAGACAAAACACGACGCCATGCGTCTGGAATTTTTGATCAAGCGTCAACCGCTCGAAATCAAAAAAGAATGCATTGAACTTCCAGAAGGAACGCTCCCTGCATTCTTTACCGAAGCCTAATGAGCCTCTAACCAATTCGCACCGTAACCGACAGAAGCGACAAGCGGAACCTTCAATTCCATTGCGCTCTGCATTTCGCTCTGCACGATTTTTCCCATTTCTTCAACACGGTCCTTCGGGCATTCGAACACAAGTTCATCGTGCACCTGGAGCATCATCGTGAGCGGCAGGGAATCTTCTTCGATCCGCTTAGCGACTCGAATCATCGCCGTCTTGATCAAATCCGCAGCGCTTCCCTGCACAGGCGTATTCACCGCCATCCGTTCCGCCATCTGGCATTCGGTACGGTCGCTCGAATCGATGCCTAAAATAGCGCGACGGCGACCGGAAATCGTTTCCACATAACCATGTTCATGCGCAAAATGTTTAATCTTTTCCACGTACGCTTCCACGCCGCGGTAAAGGTTAAAGTAGCCGTCGATAAACGCCTTCGCTTCGCCCATCGGAATGTGCAAATCGCGTGAAAGACGGAACGGCGTCATGCCATAGAGAACGCCAAAGTTCACCACCTTCGCACGGCGGCGTTCATCCGCTGTCACTTCCGACGGATCCTTTCCAAAGACCGCAGAAGCCGTCAGAGCGTGAATGTCCATGCCGCTGTTATACGCTTCAATCAGCTTTTCGTCTTCACTCAAATGGGCGAGCATGCGGAGCTCAATCTGCGAATAGTCCGCAGAAAGAATCACGTTATGAGCCGGATCTTCCGGGACAAACGCGGCTCGAATCTTTTTCCCTTCTTCAGAACGGATCGGGATATTTTGCAAGTTCGGATCACGGCTCGAAAGGCGACCCGTCGCCGTTCCCCACTGCACAAAGTTCGTGTGGATGCGGTGCGTTTCCTTGTTCACGAGCGTCGGAAGCACTTCCACGTAAGTGTTCTGAAGCTTTTTCAGTTCGCGGTAATTCAGAATCGACTGAATAAAAAGTGTTTCCTGTTCCGAAAGGTCGAATTCGTTCAAAAGGCGATCGAGAACCGCGCTGTCCGTGCTGCGGCCAGTCGCCGTTTTCTTCAAGACCTTAAGCTTAAAATCGTCGTAAAGAACTTCGGCGAGTTGCTTCGGAGAGCTAATGTTAAACGGATTTCCACCCGAAAGCTGGTAAATCAGTTCTTCCGTTTTTTCAATGCGAACGGCAAAATCTTCCGACAGGGATTTCAGGGACTTCAAATCGACAGAAGCCCCGTTTTCTTCCATGTTAAAGAGCACTTTAAGAATCGGCATTTCCGTTTCTTCAAAATGCTTTAGCAAACCGTTCTGTTCCAGTTTTTCTTGAATTTTATTCCAAAGCTCATAGATCGCAGCAGCCGTCTGCGCCGCATATTCCGCAGCGTCTTCGACAGGAACCCGGCAAAATTCAATTTCATTTTTTCCGTGACCGACCCAATTTTCTTTGGCCGGAACTTCCCTGCCCACGTAACGCATGGAAAGTTCTTCGAGTTCATACTTGGATTCACCCGGGGAAACAAGCCACGCTCCGATCTGGGCATCTAAAACCTGATACGGTTCCACGCGTTCATCCATCGACCAGGAAAGTACATGCAAAGCACTTTTGGCACCGAACATGCGCCACGGCTTTTTCGCAATCGTAAAGGCGGGAACAAACCAATCCGAAAAATATTCCGTATCGATATTGTTCAAAGGAATTCCCATGTCATCCGTATGACCGAGTGGCACGTAAAAACCTTTATCCGGTTCCGTAGCAAAGGCGACGCCCGAAATACGCGTTTCCATCTGACCGGAACCGTCATACATCACAGAAATCGCAGGCGAAGGAGAGCCTTCGACCGCTTCCATCATTTCCTTAAAAGCCTTGGTCGTGCGAACGACAACCGTTTCAAACGGCTTCGCATTCCGCTTCGGAAGCTCTTCCGAAAACCCAGCCTTCGACGGAACATCTTCCAGCAATCGAATCAGGCTAAAGATTTCATTCTCCTTAAAAATCTTTGCCATGGCATCGCTTTCAATGCCTTTAAATTCAAGTTCCGCAGTCGTTCCCTTAAATCCGCGTGCCGATTGGATTGTCACCAGTTCACGCGAAAGGAAAGCGTTTTCCTTGCCTTTTTCCAGATTATCGTGCAAGCCTTTTTTGGTGATCTTGTCGAGATTTTCGTACAAATTATCAATCGAGCCGTATTCCTGCAAAAGCTGTACGGCGGTCTTGGGGCCAACCTTTGCAACCCCCGGAACATTATCGGAAGAATCTCCCATCAACGCGAGGTAATCGCGGATCTGTTCCGGCGGAACGCCATACTTTTCTTTCACCTGTTCCGGTCCAAAGTCAATGCCGTCAGCGCCCTTTTCCAAATGGAAAAGGTGAATGCGGTCATTCACCACCTGCGAAAGGTCCTTATCCTTTGTCACCAAAAGAATTTGTTCAAAACCTTCCTTGTAGGCGACTTCCGCAGCGGCAGCCATGACGTCATCGGCTTCGTAACCCTTTTCCGAAAGCAACGGAAGACCGCTCGCCCGGATAATCTCTTCGAGAAGCGGCATCTGTTTGGCCATTTCTTCGGGCATCGGGCCGCGATTCGCCTTGTACTCCGGGTAAAGTTCATGCCGGAACGTCGGGGCGCCCACATCCGTTACAATCGCAAAATGCGTCGGCTTGTGCTTGGCGAGAATGCGGAGTACCGCCCCCCAGTAACCGTGTACCAGGGAAACATCCAAGCCATCCTTGTTCACCAAAGGATTTTTCGCATACGCATAGAACATGCGGAACGCGAGTGCAAACGAGTCCAACAACAGTAACTTACGCGGAGCGGGCATGAGCCCTCCTTTCCAAAATGTTCTTACAGATCGGCGCGAAGCTTTTCGCGCATTTCCTTCACCGTTTCCACCGCTTTTTCAACGGAGTTCGCACGGGCAAGCAGAACGCCCATACGGCGGTGGCCGCCAATCTGCGGCTTACCGAACAGGCGGATACCCGTATCCGGAGTTTCGAGAACCTTGGCGAGATTGCTAAAACGCACCTTGTCCGATTCTCCTTCCAGCACAATCGCCTTGGAAGCGGACGGGCCTCGGAATGCGATGTTCGGAATCGGAAGTCCGAGAATCGCACGTGCGTGCAACGCAAATTCCGAAAGATCCTGGGAGATGAGCGTCACCATGCCGGTATCATGCGGGCGCGGGCTCACTTCGCTAAAGAGCACGTCTTCACCGCAAACAAAAAGTTCTACGCCAAAAATACCGCGTCCGCCGAGAGCATCCGTCACCTTCTTCGCAATATCATGCGCCTGTTCCAGCACGTGGGAACTCATCGGCTGTGGCTGCCAAGATTCCTGATAGTCGCCGCTCACCTGGTGATGACCGACCGGTTCAAGGAAGCTCGTACCGCCCACATGGCGCACCGTGAGCATCGTAATTTCATAGTCGAACGGCACAAAGCCTTCGACGATAACGCGAGAAGGTTTTCCCGTACGGCCTGCGGTCTGGGAAATCTGCCAAGCCTTATCGATATCCGCTTCACTTTTGACCGTGCTCTGTCCGTGACCAGAAGAACTCATGACCGGTTTCACGACGCACGGAATTCCCACAGCCTTTACAGCTTCCTTGAAATCTTCTTCGGTATCGGCAAAGCGGTACGGAGAGGTTTTGATTCCGAGTTCTTCTGCGGCAAGGCGACGAATACCTTCACGGTTCATCGTCAGACGCGTCGCCATCGCGGTCGGAATTACGTTGTAGCCTTCCTTTTCGAGTTCCACAAGAGTCGGCGTCGCAATGGCTTCGACTTCCGGAACAATGTAATCCGGCTTTTCCATTTCAATTACGCGGCGAAGTTCTGCACCGTCGAGCATATTGATTACATGGCTGCGGTGTGCCACCTGCATACCCGGAGCGTTTGCGTAGCGGTCTACGGCAATCGTTTCGACGCCAAGGCGCATCATTTCAATGATGACTTCCTTGCCGAGTTCACCTGCTCCGCAAAAAAGAACGCGCGTTGCGCTCGAGCTAAGCGGAGTTCCAATCGATCCAAGTTCTGCTGTCATAACATTCCCTCGTAAAAATTTTGTCGAATTACTTTTTGTTCTTACCCGGAGTGCCCTTTTCGTATCCGCCGAGGCACGAAACCGCTTTGCTGTTGCAAGGCGTTCCTTCGCGTGCCGTCGTTTCTCCGTCCGATTCAAAAATGGCATCAATCATACGGCTAAAGTCATTCGAAACGCCTTTACCGATGGTATACTTGTAATACAGATCGTCATCACGCGTATATACAAGAACCGTCACTGTTTCGCGAGCATTTCTTTTGCTCTTGAGCGTATAGCCATACGGAACTTCTTTAATGGTGAACATGCGAAGGGTCGGCATTTCAACGCCAAAATCTTTCCAGGTCACATACTCACCGGCAGCACGCGCATTAAAGAATGCGGACGAATCCTTTTCGTTCAAAGTTTCCATCACTTCGTTGATACGCTTGTCATACGTTTCCTGCACCAGGCGAAGATCTTCTTCCTGAGCCGTCAAACGTTCTTCCGAATCCATCGGTTCGTCTTCTTCCGCAAAAAGTGGAGAAATCGATAAGCAAAAAGCTAAAGCGGCAAAAGAAATTTTTTTCATAAGACAACAATAAAAAAATTTCGATCGTCATGCCTCCGCCAAATTCCCTGGCACGTGCCAAAGACCCTCTAAAGCATCAACCCTTGGCCGTTCTTTTCACAGCAGTCCCCATTTTTTCACAAAAGCATCGAATTCCGCAAAATCCTTCCCTTTCGCAGCCAGAGTCATGCTTCCCCATTCAAACATGGATTCTCCCCAGGCGCCTCCCGAAGCCGGTTCCCAAAAGAACGCCCCGAGGCTTGCACCCGTATTCTTCATCGCATCGAGAGTTTCATAGCGGGCATCATCGTAATCATAAGAGCCATCCGAATTTCCACCGTTGAATTCCGCAATCACGAACTTCATTCCGGAATAGGTTTTGGAAAGATTCTGGATCAAAGATTTCCACGTCGAAGGATTTCCGTGCGAATAAGACTCATACGCCGAAAATCCCATCACGTCAAAATTCACGCCCTGATTTTGAACCATCGACTTTAGCCACCATTCCACCGTAGATGTATTCTGCGGGCTTTCAATATGCGCCATCGTCACAATGGAACTCGAAACCGCCTTGACGGCGGCAAAGCCGCTCTTCAAATACTTTGCCGTATTCTGCACACCTTGCGAAGTCCCCATGCCTCCGTTTACAGACAAACTAAGAGCAACAGTATCACTGCCCCAACAATCCGAAGACGGCATATGGCGAATCATGCCGTTTGTAATTTCATTGCCGACCTGTACCATATCGGGCAAAGCTCCCGCAGCCTGCAAAGACGATATCAAATCATACGTGTAAGCATACACGGAATCCGCCATCTCATCGGCATTCGTGATGTTTCTCCACGGATAAGGTACATGCTGTTTGCCGGGATCGGCCCAATTATCACTGTAATGAATATCCACCAGCAAGCCAAAACCTGCCTCTTTAACGCGCTTGGCATAAGAAATCAGACTATCCTTGCCCGCAAACGGAAAATTTCCATACGCATTCGCCACGTCACAGCCGCTTGCCGCATACCCATAAGGCGCTTGCGGCGCCACAAAGGTTTTTAAGCGGATATAGTTAAAACCGTGATTCCGCAAAATTTCAAAAATCGATTTTTCTTTTCCATCGGTATCATACAAAGAGATCCCGGCGGCTTCATATTCTTGAAAGCGCGAAATATCGGCCCCGAGAATATATTCACCGTTCGAATACCGCCAAAAAGACGAAGAAGACTCCAAAGCGGAAGAAAAATTTTCCGAACTCGAAAGCATTTCTCTTGACGAAGAAGATGCCAAGCTCGAAGACGAAGATAGCACAAAAACCACTGCGGAAGACGACGAAGACGTCAAAGAAGACTCTGAATGGGAAGAAAGCATCGGCATCGAATCCAGCGACGAAGACGATGACTCAAAGACTTCCGAAGCGGAAGAAACGCTATTCGACGAAATCCACGATTCAGAACTTGAAGAAGATAGTTCTAGGGAATTCGACGACAAAAATTCACTCGAAGAAATTCCTACTAAATCGCTATACGGAGGCGCAGACGGGGAATCCCCTTCCGACCCGCAAGAAGTAAAGAGCGACAGGCTGGAAGCAAGCGCAAAAAGAAGAATTCGCGTTTTCATCGACATTCCTTTTGTTACCAACCACATTCTTAAAATATCTCTATATCGGGCAATGCGCGCGATGTTTTCAAAAATTAGCAGTCTTGCCTTTTTAAAAGCACTTTATTATACTTAGTTCAAGCTAACTAATAAGGAATACAGATGTCACAACCGTTGAAGCTTTCTCAGAGCCTCGAAGATTACTTAGAAATGGTCCACATTCTTTGTCTTGAAAACAAAGGAACGGCACACGTCAAAGATATCGCCACGCGTCTTTCCGTGAAAATGCCGTCTGTCAACAAAGCGATGAATGAACTCAAAAAGCTTGACCTTGTGATTCAGGAACCTTATACGGGAGTTTCCCTTTCTCCGATTGGCAAAAAGACAGCTGCCAAAATTCTCGCCAGACATTTTTTGTTAAAGTCTATGCTTTTAAAACTCGGCGTCAGCGAAAAAAATGCAAACGAAGATGCCTGCAAAATGGAGCACATCCTTTCGCAGGAATCGCTTGACGCGATCGATGCATTCGTCCATGACGAAAAGAACGATTAACCGTTCTAAAAAACGGATGAACACAAATCCTGGAAGGCTCCAGGATTTGTCGTTTTAAAACAAATGCTATATTTCCCCAAAACCTAAAATTTCTCGGAGCACCCCTGTATGAACCGAAATAAAAGATTCATTTTATTTTCTGCATTCTTTTCTATCGCCCTGCTGATCCTTGCCTGCGGAGACAATTCTTCAAACGACAGAAAAGTTGTAACAGAAGTCAATTCTATTTATGAACTCGGTGCATGCACAGACAATAACGAAGGGGATACCGTCTATGTCAAGAATCCAGGCGACTCATACCTGTGCCTCAAGCAAAACTGGTATCAGATTCCTAGTGCAGACTCTTCCAAAGACCTTTCTTCGAGCAGCACAAAAAATTCTTCCGACAGCGGCACATTAAATTCTTCGGCATCTAAAGAAGAGCTTCTTCAATTTGCAGAGCTCTGCAAAGCCTCTGGCGGAAGCGAAAAAGATGGGATTTGCGTTTGCAGCGATGAAATTTGCGACATCGGTTCCGTTTGCAACACGGTGACAAAAAAATGTGCAAACGAGATTTCATCCGCAGAAACCGACTGCGACGAAAGCTTTAAAAGTACCTGTTCCAACAGCCCAACGGGAATCGGCATCGTCAAGGAATGCACCAAAGGAGTACTTGTCAACCGCTCATGCAATACGGTATCGTGCAATGAAAAAGGGACCGACTGCGGTGAATGCCTCGACAACGCATCAAGTTGCACCGAAGACAAAAATTTTAAGGCAACTGTCACCCGTTGCGAAAACGGGAAAAAGGTAACAGAAAGTTGCGGAGAAAATTCTTGCGACCAGCGTGACGGCACCTGCGGGGAATGCACCAATTACGGACACACTTGCATCAATGACGACGAAGGCAACGGAACGATTTTTGAATGTGTCGCTGGCGAATCCAAAAAGGCTCTGACTTTTTGCGGAAGCGTTTCGTGCCGCGCCGACAAGCCTATCTGCGGGGAATGCAGAGACGGCGACCTCAAATGCGATAACGACATTAATAACAACGCCATCATGAGCCGATGCGTAAACGGTCTTTGGAAAAAGCTTATCAACCCATACGACCCTCTTGATAAAGACAATTACAAGTGCCCCGCCGATTGCCAAATAGACGCTGCTGCCGATCGCAAAGAATATGGATGCGACATTTCTCAATGCTCTAGCTGCGACCCTTGCGCGGGATCTGACGGAAACATGAATTCCGACTATAACCCGTGCTACGACGCGGAACGTTGCAAAGCAGTCCTTCAGGAAGAAGATCCGGACTATCCGCCTTTCAGAGATTTTTACACAACAAAAAAACTCAATGACACTCGCACACTCAAGCAAGTAACAGGCTACGATTTCACCGATCACACAGCATCCACGATTGAAGATCGCGTACATCCTTTCTACATCGACTTGACGGCAGGAACCCAGCACGTTTCTTGCAATGCAGCTGGAACCTATTATGGAAAATGCCATAATTCGTTACAGCTTTGCATCAACAAAAATTACCACCAAGAAGGATTCATGGTCGCTTGCGCCAACGGAGATCTAGCCGACGACGACAATAACGGAGACGGTATTGCATGCGAATGCGAAAAAACCGCGAATAACAGTCTCGGATGTTGCTATACCCGAAGCACCTGCTTTAAAAACACCGTATTCGCCACAGATCGTTGTAACAAACCGACTACCACTACGGAAGGCTACGGCGCAGACGATAACTGAGCCAAAGCCTTTCGATAGGCCTATTTCAACTTCCCGTAGTCTTCGTCGCTCACGGGCTCAAGCCATTCGTTGCTTGTTCCTTCGCCGGGAACTTCAATCGCCAAATGCTGGAACCAGGAATCCGGGGCAGCACCGTGCCAATGCTTGACGCCAGCCGGAATGTTCACCACGTCGCCGGGCTTCAGTTCCACCGCCGGCTTGCCCCATTCCTGGTAGTAGCCGCGGCCCGCCGTCGCAA
>DGSB01000019.1:68611-71298 GCA_002390045.1 Fibrobacter sp. UBA4373 | reverse complement strand
GAGAACACCTGGCTCTTCTTGGTCGGGATCGTCGTGTTGCGTTCGATGAGCTTTGTCATCACGCCACCGAGGGTTTCGATACCGAGGGAAAGCGGGGTCACGTCGAGGAGGAGGACGTCCTTCACGGAAGAGTCACCGGAGAGAACTGCACCCTGGACTGCTGCGCCGATAGCGACAACTTCATCCGGGTTCACGCCCTTGTTCGGATCCTTGCCGAAGAATTCCTTCACCTTGGCCTGGACTGCCGGGATACGGGTAGAACCGCCGACGAGGAGAACTTCGTCGATGTCGGAAAGGCTAAGGCCAGAGTCTGCCAAGCACTTCTTGCACGGTTCGATCGTACGTTCGACGAGTTCTGCGGTGAGCTGGTCGAACTTTGCACGGCTGAGGGTGAGGTCCAAATGCTTCGGGCCCGTTGCGTCTGCCGTGATGAACGGAAGGTTAATGTTCGTAGAAGTCGTTGCGGAAAGGTCGATCTTAGCCTTTTCAGCAGCGTCCTTCAAACGCTGGAGAGCCATCTTGTCGCTCTTCAAGTCGATAGACGGATTTTCCTTCTTGAATTCGTCGTTGATCCAGTCGATGATGACTTCATCAAAGTTGTCGCCGCCGAGCATGGTATCACCATTTGTAGCCTTCACGGAGAACATGCCGTCGTCGATTTCGAGAATCGAGATATCGAACGTACCACCGCCGAGGTCATACACGGCGACCTTTTCGCTCTTCTTGGAATCAAGGCCGTAGGCGAGTGCTGCTGCGGTCGGTTCGTTCACGATACGGAGAACGTCGAGACCTGCAATCTTGCCTGCATCCTTCGTTGCCTGACGCTGGGAGTCGCTGAAGTAAGCCGGAACCGTGATCACAGCCTGAGTCACCGGCTGGCCAAGGTAATCTTCGGCGGTCTTCTTCATGGACTGAAGGACCATTGCGGAAATTTCAGGAGGTGCGAATTCCTTGTCGCCGATTTTGACGCGGACGAGATCGTTACCCGAACCGATGAGCTTGTACGGCATGTGCTTTTCTGCATCGGAGCATTCGCCTGCGTGACGGCCCATGAAACGCTTGATGGAGTAAATCGTGTTTTCCGGATTGGTAATTGCCTGACGCTTTGCAACGTGGCCGACGAGACGTTCACCGTTCTTGCCAAATGCGACAATGGACGGAGTCGTGCGGAAACCTTCCGGGTTTGCAATCACAACCGGCTTGCCGCCTTCCATAACGGCGACGCAGCTGTTGGTTGTACCGAGGTCAATACCGATAATCTTGCTCATAACTGTAATCTCCTTAAACTTTTTTTATTTCCGACCTAGTTTTAGCAAAATGCGTGCCAAACTGGTCAGATGCTTAAATTTGTTGATTTTCGAGGGCTTTTCACAGCCAGTGTTTCATTTTGAAGCAGGACCGGACGAAACAATCACCTTGGCGGTCTTCAAAAGCTTGTTCTTCAGCTTGTAACCCTTCTGGAAAACCTGCACCACGTGGGATTCCGGGACGGTGTCCGACGGCTGGTTCATCAGGGCTTCCTGTTCGTTCGGGTCGAATTCCTGGCCGATAGGGTCAATTTGAACAAGACCTGCATCCGTGAGGATCTTGTAGAATTGATCGTGAATCATCTGGATGCCCTTAGAGAAAGCGTCGAAGTCTTTCTGCTTGTTATTTTCCGGTGCAGCAGCGCGTTCGAAGTTGTCGAGCACTTCGGAGAGCTTTTCAAGGAGCTTGCCGTTTGCGGTTTCGATCAAATCGAGCTGTTCCTTGGCGGTACGGCGGCGGAAGTTGTCAAATTCGGCCATCAAACGGACAAACTTATCGGTTGCGGCTCCGGCTTGTTCCTTCAAGGCGGCGTTTTCTGCCTGAAGTTTCTGGATTTCGACATCCTTCGGGTCAAGCGGCTGGGCTTCTTCCGCTTCTTCAGCGGCTTCGGCCTTAGGAGCTTCTTCTGACGTGGTTTCTTTTGCCGGAGCTTCTTCCGGCTTTACACCGGCGATTTCTTCTGCCTGCTTGAGAATATCTTCGTTTGCCTGGGATTCCTGCGGGTTCTTTTCTTGTTCTTCTGCCATGATATGTATCGTACCTTTATGTTAAAAACCGTTTTGTGAAAGTTTCGCTCCATATAAAAGCAAAAATTATGCCAAACCCGAAATAGGGGAGTTTTGCCCATTTTGAAATAATACGTGTTTCGTTTTGAAACAAAAAAGACCGTGCAACTTGCACGGTCTTTCAAAGCTTTGGGCTTTGGAGCGATTACATCATGCCGCCCATGCCTGCGCCCATCTGCGGAGCAGCGGCCGGCTTGTCTTCCTTCTTTTCCACGATCACGCAGTCCGTAGAGAGGAGCATGGAAGCGATGGAAGCAGCGTTCTTCAAAGCGGTCTTCGTGACCTTAGCCGGGTCGATGACGCCAGCCTTGATCAGGTCTTCGTAAGAATCGGTCTTTGCGTTATAGCCAAAGCCGTCCTTGCCTTCCTTGACCTTGTTCACGATCACGGAATCTTCGAGACCAGCGTTCTTCACGATCTGACGGAGCGGTTCTTCGATAGCGCGACGGATGATCTTGGCGCCAGTTGCTTCGTCAGCGTTTTCGAACTTGAGTTCGTCGATAGCGCTTGCAGCACGGATGAAGGCGACGCCACCACCCGGAACAATGCCTTCTTCGACAGCGGCACGGGTTGCGTGCATAGCGTCGTCGACGC
>DGSB01000019.1:41663-68569 GCA_002390045.1 Fibrobacter sp. UBA4373 | reverse complement strand
CGCGGTCCTTCTTTTCCTTCATTTCGACTTCGGTAGCAGCACCGACCTTGATCACAGCCACACCGCCGGCGAGCTTTGCCAAGCGTTCCTGGAGCTTTTCGCGGTCGTAGTCGCTCGTGGTCGTTTCGATCTGCTTCTTGATCTGGTTCACGCGAGCCTTGATAGCGTCAGCGTCGCCAGCACCTTCGACGATCGTCGTGTTGTCCTTCGTGATGGTAACGGACTTTGCGCGACCGAGAACAGTGATCGGAGCGTCTTCAAGCTTTGCACCGGTTTCTTCGGAAACGAGAGCGCCGCCCGTGAGGATAGCGATATCCTGGAGCATGGCCTTACGACGGTCACCGAAGCCCGGAGCCTTTACGGCTGCGACCTTCAAGGTGCCACGGATCTTGTTCACGACGAGGGTTGCGAGAGCTTCGCCATCGACGTCTTCGGCGACGATAAGGAGAGCCTTGCCCTGCTTAGCGACCTGTTCGAGGATCGGGAGAAGATCCTTCATGGAGCTGATCTTCTTGTCGTAGAGCAAGATGAACGGATTTTCGAGGTTGACTTCCATCGTGTCCGTGTTCGTTGCGAAGTACGGAGAGAGGTAGCCACGGTCAAACTGCATACCTTCGACGACGTCGAGGGTAGTTTCGGCGGTCTTGGATTCTTCGAGAGTAATCACGCCGTCCTTGCCGACCTTTTCCATCGCGTTGGCGAGGAGTTCACCGATTTCTGCGTCGTTGTTAGCGGAAATCGTTGCGACCTGGGCAATGTGTTCCTTGCCGTTGATCTTCACGGCCATCTTGGCGAGCTTGTTAATCACAGCGTCCACAGCCGTGTCCATACCGCGCTTGATGTCCATCGGGTTTGCGCCTGCAGCCACGTTCTTGAGGCCTTCGCGGGTAATTGCCTGAGCGAGAACGGTTGCGGTGGTCGTACCGTCGCCAGCAGCGTCGTTCGTCTTGCTTGCGACTTCCTTGGCCATCTGAGCGCCGAGGTTTTCAAAAGTATCTTCGAGTTCGATTTCCTTGGCAACGGAAACGCCGTCCTTCGTCACGGTCGGAGCGCCATAAACCTTGCCAATCATCACGTTGCGGCCCTTAGGACCGAGGGTGACCTTCACGGCGTTGGCGAGCTGGTCAACGCCCTTCATCAATTTTTCACGTGCTGCAACATCGAATTTCAATTGCTTAGCCATTTTGTAAATCTCCTAATTCTTGAATTCTTTTGAGGTCTGTTCGTGTATTAGAGGATTGCGAAGATGTCGCTTTCACGAACGATCAGATATTCCTTGCCATCGACGGTCACTTCGGTGCCGCTGTACTTGCCATAAAGGACCTTGTCGCCGACCTTCACGTCCATGGCGATCGCCTTGCCGTTTTCGTCCTTCTTGCCCGGACCTGCTGCGACAACGGTGCCCTGCATCGGCTTTTCTTTTGCGTTATCAGGAATGTAAAGTCCGCTGACGGTTTTTTCTTCTGCCGGAGCCGGTTCAATGAGAACTCTGTCTGCAAGTGGCTTAATCATAGTTGTTATACCTCTTTGTTGAAATGTTTTGCCGCTAGGCGGTCTTTTGTTCGCTCAACTACTTCGCAAGAATCGTGCCAAAACGTAAAATGGGGCGTTTTCGGGGCTTTTATGCGGTTTTTAGGTAGAAATGTTTCATGACTTGTTTCAAAATGAAACGTTTTCAAAATGTTGGAAAATAAAACGAAATGGGCAAGCCTTTTCTATATTTGAGCCAAAACAACGAGGTCTCGATGAGCTACCAGTCAAAAGCAGAAGAAAATTTCCAAAATCTTTCCAAGAATCCGTATCCGGGCCGCGGCATTGTCCTTGGCACGTCTCCGGATGGCAAGTCCTTTGTTCAGGTCTACTGGATCATGGGTCGAAGCGTCAACAGCCGTAATCGCGTGTTCGAACTTGAAGATTCGGGCTTTGTGAAGACGAAGGCTTTCGACGAAAGCAAGCTCACCGATCCGCACCTCATCATTTACTATCCGGCACGTCATTTGCCGAATGCCCACATCATCACGAACGGCGATCAGACGGATACGATTTTTGACGGCATCCGCTTGGGCGGTTCTTTCGAAAGCGCTCTTGCAACACGTGAATACGAAGATGACGCTCCGAACTTTACCCCGCGCATTTCCGGCATCACGTACCGCACGGCAAGTCCGTATGTGTACCAGCTTTCGATTCTCAAGTCCGAAGACAATTCCGAAGATGCCGGCTGTGTCCGCGAAACGTTCAGCTATGAAAAGGCTCTCCCGGGCCTTGGCCACTTTGTTTCGACTTATGTGACGAACGGCAGCCCGATTCCGTCTTTCGCAGGCGTTCCGCAGTGGATGCCGGTTTTCGATTCCGCAGAAAAGACTCTCGACGCTTATTGGAAGGCTCTCGACGCGGACAATAAGGTTTCCTTGCTCGTGAAGTGGATCGACCGCGACACGTTTGCAGCGAAGACCTTGATCGTGAACAAGCTTGGCTAAGCCTTTGAGTGAACACGGCTAAACGCGCCTTTTGAAGATGCCCGAAAGTTGGTGACAACTTTCGGGTTTTCTATTTTAATGAAAAACAAAGACTTTAGGGGAGAACGCATGTATCAGATTTCCACGTTGAATGCATTAGCGCTGGGTTATACCCGAAAGGTCGTTACCGTTGCGGACCTCTTGGCGCATGGCGATACGGGCCTTGGTACTTTTGAAAACCTGGATGGGGAAATGATCGTTGTCGACGGGCATTGCTACCGGGCTGGGGATGATGGTTCGGTTACGGAAACGGACGTTTCGACGGGAGTGCCTTTTGCATCGGTTGGATGGTTGAAAGGCTCTTGTCAGTTCGAGCTGGGTGCGGTGCCGAATGTGGCTCGTTTGAAGGACTTGTTGAATTTGAAAATTGAGGAAGGCTTCGGTCTGAACAGCATGCACATTGTGCGAATCGACGGTTTCTTTGAAAAGGTGAATGCCCGTTCGGAAAACGGTCTAAGAACCCAGCACGTGGAACTGAAAGAGCTGCTCGGGATGAATCAAAAAGCCTTTGCTTTTGAAAATGTCCAAGGCTCGCTGGTGTGTCTGTATTATCCGGATTATATGGAAGGTATCAATGCGGCGGGCTGGCATTTCCATTTTGTTTCGGAAGACAAGACGCGTGGCGGTCATGTTTTCGATCTTTCGATGGTGTCCGGTTCTGCGCGCCTGGACAAGATCTGCCAATTAGAAATGCAGCTCCCGACGGAAGCTGCATTCGATACTTACTCCCTGACCAAGGCGTCCCAGAAGGACATCAAGCAGGTGGAGCAGGGAAAGGGTTAATTTACTTTTTTAACGCGGAAAGAAATTCCTGAAGGCGGGCATCCTTGGGGTGGTCGAAAATTTCTTCCGGAGAACCGTCTTCCTTGATGATTCCGTCCGAGAAGAAGAGTACGCGATTGGCGACTTCTTTGGCGAAATTCATTTCGTGGGTTACGACGAGCATGGTCATGCCGGATTGGGCGAGTTCCTTCATGATTTTGAGAACTTCTCCGACCATTTCCGGATCGAGCGCGCTTGTGGGCTCGTCGAACAGGAGCACTTCTGGATTCATGGCAAGAGCGCGTGCGATTGCGATGCGCTGCTGCTGTCCACCGGAAAGTTGTGCCGGATAATGATCGGCCCTGTCGGAAAGTCCTACGCGCGCTAAAAGTTCGCGAGCTTTTGTTTCGGCTTCGGCTTTGGAGAGGAGACCGAGCTTTGCCGGGGCAAACTGGATGTTTTTGAGGGCGGTCATGTTCTTGAACAGGTTGAACTGTTGGAAGACCATTCCTACGCGCTTCCGGATGTCCGGCTTAGAAATCTTTTTTTGAAGAATGCTTTCTCCGTCAAGGAGAATGTCGCCACTTGTCGGCTTTTCGAGAAGATTCAGCTGGCGTAAAAAAGTGGATTTTCCACAACCTGAAGGCCCGATGATTGCAATGACATCGCCTTTGTGAACATCCAAGGAGACGCTCTTGAGAATCTGCTTTTCGCCATAAGCTTTGCAGAGATTCTTGACCTGAATCAAAATTTCACTATTAGCGTTCATTTTTCTTCATCCTCTTTTCAAGCTTAGAGACGACGGTAGAAAGGCCCGCAACGAGTACAAAATAAATTGCGGCGACGGCAAGAAGCGGGAGCATGGCCTCGTATGTCATGCTGCGGATAATGTCTCCGCCACGGGTCAGGTCGGTGAGACCGATGTAGCCGACAATCGAAGTTTCCTTGATGAGGGAAACGAATTCGTTTGTCAGGGCGGGCATGGAATTTTTAAAGGCTTGCGGATAGACGACGTAGAAGAGGACCGTGCGGAATCGGAGACCGAGGCTGCGACCCGCTTCGATTTGCCCAGGATCCACACCTTTGATGCCGCTGCGGATGATTTCGGAAACGTAGGCTCCGGAATTCAAGCCGAATGCGATGATGGCGACAAGAATCTTGTTGATGTTGACGGATGAAAATACGACATAGTAAATGATCAAAAGTTGGACCATCATCGGGGTTCCGCGGATGACGGCGAGATAAACTTTGCCGATGGCGTTAGGAATTTTGTAACGTCCGTTGTATTCGTTGTTCACGCGGAACATGGCGATGAGGAAGCCGATGACAATGCCAAGAAGGGCTGCGAAGAAGGAAATGAGGAGCGTGTTTCCGAGGCCTTGGACGATAAATTTCCAACGGGCATCCTGGATGAAATTCTTGTAAAAGTGTTCGGAGAAACTTTCGTCAAGCTCGTCGTTTTTTTCTCCGCGGACGATGACGACGATTTTGGAAAGCGTGTAATTGTCAGTAAAATGGATGGACTTTTTGCGTTCTTCGGTCACGGAGAATCCGGCAAAACCCATGTCGGCCTTGCCTGAGGAAACGGCGTTGATGATCGCGTCGAATTCAATATCCTGGATTTCAAGGGTGCGCCCGAGGAAATCGGCGATATAATAGCAGATGTCGATGTCTAAACCGATGATTTGGTTGCCTTCGTGATATTCGTATGGAGGAAATTGCGCGTTGGTCGCGAGAACGAGCTTCGGACCGTTCTGGACTTTTGGCGTGTAACGGAATTCGCTTGTGCGGTTGATGTATCGGTTGAATAGGGAATCGTAAATTCCGTTCGCCTTCATTTCTCGGATGGCGAGGTTGACGCTGTCGAGAAGGCTTTTATTTTCCTTGGCGATGACTCCGGCGAAGAATTCTTCGGCAAAGACTTCGTCGAGGATGCGAAGCGATGGGTTTTGCTTGACAAAAGCCTTTGCCGGTTCGTCGTCGCTCATAACGGCATCGATTTTTCCTTGACGGAGAGCCTGGATCGCATCGGCGAGTTTGGTATAGCGTTCCACATCGATCTTGGCAGTGTCTCCTCCGAAGTCCGATGCATAGATGTCGGCGGTGTTGCCGATCTGGACGCCTACTTTTTTGTGGCCTAGGTCTTGGATGGAAAAAACGCGGTTCTGGAGGGCGTTTTGGGAATTTTCGCAGGCGGTGATGGCGAGCGAGATAAACAAACTTGTAAGGAATAGAAGTGTGTTCCGGATCATCTGTTTCGATTTGTTTAATGGGTTCTGCTCTAAATTTAGTTTATATTTAACAGAGATTTTTTGAAAACGTGGGTTTATGAAGGAAATGAGCGTTATTCTAAGCGTGTAATTAAAAATCCTGTGAGGCGAAAATGAAATTGCGCAAAATTCTTTTGGGTATCTCGGTCCTTCTCGCGATGGGAAGTGTGAGCTATGCGGCAACGGCAAGCGAAACCGTTGACAAGGCTGCCGCCGGAACCGAAAAAG
Source organism: Fibrobacter sp. UBA4373 (assembly GCA_002390045.1). Classification (GTDB taxonomy): domain Bacteria; phylum Fibrobacterota; class Fibrobacteria; order Fibrobacterales; family Fibrobacteraceae; genus Hallerella. The sequence goes on along the minus strand of DGSB01000019.1, from coordinate 62,793 downwards.
GCATTAAAAAGGGTGCTGCCGGAACTGAAAAAGGTGTCAAGAAAGGTGCCGCCGGTGCTGAAAAAGGTGTCAAAAAAGGTGCTGCCGGAGCCGAAAAGGGAATCACGAAGGCGGCGGAAGGCACCGAAAAAGGTTTGACCAAGGCTGCGAACGCGGTTTCAAATTTCTTCAAATAATCAAGCTTATTCGTATTCTAAAAGTCCAGAGGGAATCCTTTGGGCTTTTTGGAACTTTTTTTCTCTTTTTAACACGACTTTAACACATTTTTTGCCCATAAAAAGGCTTTCTTTTTCCATCTCAGAATATTTTAATTCTAAAAAGGAGATGGGCTGTGAAAAAGGTCTTGATTTCTACGGCGACGGTCGTGTTAGGATTCGGTTCTGCGTTTTCGCAAACTTGGAGTCCGGTTTGTGAAGCGAAAGGGCATACGCTGATCGCTTCGTCGGATCATTTTGAAATTTGCAAAAAGGCGACTTTTGACGACGGGTCTGCGAACAATGTAAGCGTATCATTAAGCGATGCAGAGACCGCCTTGAAAACGCTTGAATATATTTTTTCCGTTTACCATGATTCCTTAAAATGGATGCTTCCGCAGCCAAGCTCTGCCAATCTGAAGTACAAGAGCGTTGCTTATATTTTTGAAAATTCAAAAATGGGAGCTTTATATGGTGGGTCGAATTCGGAAGCCTGCCTGAATGGAGAATGCTCCCCTGGGCTTTGGCTTGGAAACGGCGCCTTATCGGATACCTGGGGGCTTGCGCATGAATATGCGCATGGTATGCAGGGCGTGGCAGGATGGATGGGGAATAATTCCCACACGGGCTGGATTGCGGAATCCCATGCAAACTGGATGGCGCATCAGGTTTACCCGACAGATGCGCACTACTGTTCCGAGGCTCTGATCAATTTTCCGTACCTGTATTACGGCTCTACCCGAGACCGCTACTGCAACTGGCAATTTATGGAGCATTTGAAGGAAGAATTCGGGGGTGGCTATGCTGGCGCCATGGAATTCAATCGGATCTGGATGGAATCGGTAGGGGACGACGGAACGGAAGCGCGTATGTTGCAGACTCCGTTCACCGCCATGATGATGGTGTATGGCTGGAGTCTCGATTCTCTAAACAAACAGTTTGGAAAGTTTGCCATGAAAAATGCGACCCTTGAATATGCGCCGGCAAAGAAGGCTCTTTATCAAAAAACTTGGGGCGATTATGAATTCGAAACACGCCGGGCGACAGGTTGGGGGGACATTTATCGCAGACATCCCCGTGTGACCATGATGAATCGCTTGGATTCGGCAAATAATCGCTATATCTCCCCAAGTTATTGGGCTCCGCAGCGTTGGGGATACAATTTGGTGCGCATTTATCCGGATTCAGCAGGAAAGGTGACGGTAAAATTCCGTGGCATTGTACAGCATGAAAAAGTGGTCAGCGGCTATACCTGCTTTGGCGATAATACGGATTACTACGACAAAGTTTATCATTGGTGCAATTATTCGCCGGATACGATTCCCGAAGCGGCGAGCCAGTGGGCTTTTGGACTTGTTGCCGAAGGCTCGGACGGATCACCGCGTTACAGCGAAATGAAGCTCGATACGGCGGGAAATATTTCGATTGAGGTGCAGAATTCTGACAAGGCGCTTTGGCTTGCCGTAACCGCGGCTCCTTCGAAAATGCATACGATCCTTTGGGACCAATTCTATTACAGCATTTATCGATACCCTTATATGATTGAAGTGGAAAACGGTAAACCGGAAGGATTCCAGGAGAACGCCTGGGTTCCGAGCAGTACCGCGAATTATTCCAGACATTCCAATGGAGGCGGCTGGGTTAGCAATAGCGCAAGCGTGGCTTCGACGGTTTATGTGGGCCCGAATGCCGTGGTAAACGGCGGAAATATCAGCGGCAATGTGCGGATAGAAGACTTTGCCGTGGTGAATGGTGGAACGATTAGCGGAAGTGCGGTCCTTCGTGGACGTGCTTTGGTTACCGGAGGAACGATTTCCGATAATGCGATCCTAGAAGATGACGCTTGGCTTGTCAGTGGAAAAATATCCGAAAATGCGAAAGTCGGCGCCTTGTCGATTATCGTCAACAGTACTATTGGAGGGAGTGCAGAAATCTACGGCGTGATGTGGGCTGTTGCCGATAAGACGGTGAACGGAACGGCTCAGCTTCGTGGTGATTTGGAAAATAATTTTACGTCGACGATTTCGAAAGGCGTGTTTTATGGCATGGTCGATGACGGCATGCTGACCTTGGACAATTACGGAGCGAACCGTACGGAAGCGGTTCCTGAAGTGACGGCAAGCATTGAAAATGCGGCTTGGTATGAAATTGAAGACGACAAGACTTTGGTCAAGGATCGGACCTTTGTGGCCGAAAAGCTTTCGGCGGTGAAAATCGGAGAAACTTTAGTGGTGAAGCTCCCGACAGGCTCCAAGATGCTTTATGTAACGGATCTTCGCGGTAAAGTTCTGAAAAGCCAAAAGGTGGATTCTCGTTCGGTGAATGTGGAAATTCGAGATTTTGCGAAGGGAAATTACATCTTGATGGTGAAATCTTCCGAGGGACTCCAAAATGTCCGTTTTACAAGGTAAAAAGGGGATGTTTCTGAAGTTCCATGTTGGAATAAGGGAGAGGACTTGAAGTCTTTCCGAAAATTTCATAAATTAGAAGAGTAATTCTGCGGGGGTGCTCTGGTTTCGACAGGGCTGCTGAAGCGTGAGTTGCGTGCCGAGGGTCTGGCTGGCCTCGTAAAAAAGCCGGAAAACAATAAGTGCTAACGAAGATTACGCACTCGCTGCTTAATTTATAGCAACGCTGGAACTGAATCCTCTCCCACGGGGTTGAGATCTCCAGTCGCAATGTGGGATAGGACGGCATCATGCTCTGGGGCGTTGTCCGAAATTTTACAGAGCTGGCTGGAACCTGCGCCGACCTTCTAGGGCGTAGGGACCGGCGAGATCTTAAATACGAAGGGAACGCACGTAGGAATGAACGGGGACGTGGTTTTGGACAGGAGTTCGACTCTCCTCACCTCCATCTTCAAAACGGTCGCTCAAAAGAGCGACCGTTTCGCATTTTACGAATCCAAAATGTTTTTAGCGAACCGCTTTGAAAAACTTTCGGAGTTTTTCTTCGCTCTTTTGGCCGAAGGACGCCTCGAGTGACGTTGAAAGGTCGACGAGTTCCGGCGCAAAACGATCCACGATCTCGGAAATGTTTTCGGGAGAAATTCCGCCGGCCATCCAAAGAGGTTCTTGAGAACGGACCGCGTCGACAAGAGCGTCATCGATGCGGTTTCCCGTTCCGCCGACGACATTTTGCACATAAGCGTCGATGAGGGTGCGCGGAAGGCTGTGCTTGGAGGCTGCGATCAAGGCGTCCACTTCCTTTTGCGATTGCAGACGAACGGCCTTATAATAGCCGAAGTTTGCCTTTTCGGCTTCCGCAGGGATTTCTACCCCGTGGAACTGGATTGCATCCAAAATGCCTTCGCTTGCAAGAGCCATAGCCGTTTTTTCTTCGGTGCTACCGTGGTCGGCAACGACGCCTACGCAAAGAGGCGCATGGCTTCCGAATTTTTCTTTCAAAGTCTTGACGATGTTTCGGGTATCCGCTTCGTTCGTTTTGCGCGGGCTCGGATGATAGAACATGAATCCGAGCATGTCGGCTCCGAGTTCCGCGGCGAGAAGGGCGTCTTCGATTCTTGTGATACCGCAAATTTTGACAAGAGGCTTTCCTGGGAATTTTTGACGGACCTCTTCACGCTTTTCGGCATATCTTTTCCAGAATTTTCCGTAGCCGTCTGGAGTTGCTCCGAGAAAGGCGCTGACGAGATTCTTCGCGGAATCCGGAGACTTTGCCGCGGCTTCTCCAATCAGGATTCCTTCAAAGCCTAAACGGCGGGCGAATGCGGCGTCGCTTGGTTCTTTGACGCCGCTTTCGAAGACGGCCCGAGGTCCAAGCTCCTTGCGGAAAGCGGCTGGAATCAGCGGATCGATGTGAAAATTGCGCAGGTCTCGGGCGTTTACCCCGGCGACGCATTCGACGTTTTGCTGCACGAGCTTTAATTTTCGGATGTCATCTTCGGTACGGACTTCGACAAACGGAGTCATGCCAAGTTCCCGAGCTCGATTTGCCATGGAGCACAGGGTGGAGTCGTCGAGAATGCGGGCGATTAACAGGACCGCGTCGGCGCCAAAATCATAGGCGACGTCGATTTCTTCTGGGTAAAGCAAAAAATCCTTGCGCAAAATGGCGCAGTCTGGAGCTGCTTCGGCGACTTTTAAAATGTCGGCGAGAGATCCGTTAAAATAATTGCTTTCCGTGAGAACGGAAATGGCGCTAGTCCCGGCTTCCGCGTATTTACGGGCTGTTTCCGCAGGATCGAGACCCATCGCGATATTTCCTTTCGAGGGCGAAGAACGTTTGACTTCGAGAATCGTTCCCGGCTTTGCAATAAAGGGGTGCAGTGGGCGAGTGCGTTTAGGGCGTTCGAATCCAAAGCAGATTCCCAGACGTTCGATATCGGCTTTGCGCTTGGCAACGATTTCTGCAAGAATGTCGCGACTCATAGGGTCCTCTCAAACAAAAAGGCGACCCAAATGAGTCGCCTTTTTGTGAAAATGTCTTTGAATTAAATGCCGAACGCATCGTTTGCCGCATCGAGAGAGCTTGCGCTGTCCTGGACCGGCTTTGCTTCTGCATTCATCTTCTGGATTTCAGCGTCCTTTTCCAACTTACGAGCTTCAGCTTCTTCTTTGGTAAGGAGGGTGAGCTTGTCGGCTTTGAACTTGTCCATCGCGATCGTTGTCGGCTTCATCGTGAGCTGGATATAACCTTCACGAGCCTGATCGTTGATAAAACGAGCTTCCTGAGCCATCATGACCACAGCACGGAAAGTGGAACCCTTGCAAGCTTCACTAGCGTAGATATCGTCAAGATAAACACGATGATTTGACATAAGCCACCTTGTAGGTTTTTTAGAAGAGGGAGAGGGATTCGAACCCTCGTTACAGTTAAGTAAACACGCTTTCCAAGCGTGCGCCTTCAACCACTCGGCCATCCCTCCAAAGGATTGCGTGCCAAATATAACTAAAATGGGCACTTCGTCAAGACGAAATGCCCAAAAAAGTGATTTTTTTTGAAAAAAAGTGTTTTTTATCGTTCTAAACGGCTCAATTCGTCGGAAACATCCCTGACAAGCGGCTCGATTGTCGCTGCAGAGAAGTCAAAACGGATATTTGCCTTGGCAAAAAGTTCCGGAAGAGGACGGCTCGAACCCAATGCTTCGGCGGCAAAGAGATCGCTCAGACCCTTCTGCGGGTTCTTTTTGAAGTTTTCCCAGACCTGAAGGGCTCCGAGTTGCGCGATGCCGTATTCGATGTAGTAGAACGGCACTTCAAACAGGTGCAACTGCTTTTGCCACAGGTAAGCGCGTTCGTCTTCAAGGCCCGCATAATCAACGCCTGCATCATAACGATCCATGACGGAAAGCCACATTTCCTTGCGGTCTTTCGCCGTGTGATTCGGATGAGAATACATCAAATGCTGGAAAGAATCGATCGAAGCAACCCAGGGGAAGAGCCAGATGATTTCTTCGAGTTCGTTTGCGCGGCTGCGCTTGGCATCTTCTTCTTTTGTATAGAATGGAGAAAGGTCTGTGGAACCGATGAGCTCCATACTCATGCTTGAAACTTCGGCGAATTCCGAAGGAACATCGTGGTAAGCGGTAAGCGGGAGCTTAGAAACGCCGAATTGCTGGAAGGAGTGACCGCTTTCGTGGAGAAGCGTATAAATGTCGCCATCTGTTCCGGCTGCGTTCATAAAGATGAACGGTCTTTCGCTTTCTTCAAAACCGATTTGGTAACCTCCCGGAGCTTTGCCCATGCGGCTGTCCGGGTCGATCAGGTGTTCATTTTGCATGGTGCGGAACCAAGTCGAGGTTTGCGGTGAAAGCTTGTCAAAAATCTGACCGACTTTTTCGATCAGTTCCGAACCTGTTTGAAAAGGCTTGAGCGGTGGACGGGAAAGTGCGTCGACCTTAGTGTCCCACGGACGAAGCTTTTCGAGGTGCATCTTTTGCGCCTTGGACTTGTAAATGTCCTTAAGGTAAGGCAAGATGATTTTTTCGATGCTTTCATGGAAAGTGCGACAGTCTGCCGGAGAATAGTCAAAACGGGATTTTGCCTTGAAAATATAATCGAGGAAATCGTCGTAACCGGAATTCCTGGCGATCTGAATGCGAAGCTTAAAGAGTTTATCAAAGGCATCGTCCAAGCGTTCCTTGTCTTGGAGGCGACGCTTCGCTATTTTTCTCCACGCGTCTTCGCGGACGGCTCTGTCTGTAGAGGTGAGAAGCGAAGCCATTTGCTGGAGCGTTTTTGTTTCTCCATTGTGCTCGACGCTCATGGTGCTTGTGATTTTTTGATAGTCCTGAATTTCCGTAGCCTCTTTTGTGAAGAGAGGAATATTTTCTTTGCGGAAAAGTTCAAGGCTTGTGCGAACATCGCGCAGGTAGACGCCGAATTCGTTTTCGAGTTCGTAAACGTTTGGATGTTCGATGAGCTTGCGTTCGAGCTTGTTGTTGTAATCTTCGCAAAGCGGGTCGATGTTTTCAACAAAATCCATATACGCTTTGGCAATGGATTCGTCTTGGGTGTGAGATGTCATGTCGACATATCGGCGGCAACTGACTTCCGAAAGAACCGTGGTGAGTTCGTTCCATTTGAGAAGCCATGCGCGGAGCGCTTGTGCGTTTTCCGGGATTTTTTCAATCAGGAGTTTTTCGTAGTAAGCGGTAACTTGCTTGGGATCGTCCGCTTTAAAATTGGCAGGGATAAAGGATCTTTTCATCATGCGTCCAAATTAGATAATTCTTTTAAAAGCCAAGCTTCGTCATGAATAGGGATGCCGAGTTCTTGCGCTTTGGTGAGTTTGGATCCGGCTTCTTCTCCGGCGAGGACCCAACTTGTTTTTTTGCTGACTGAGCCGGAAACTTTTCCTCCGTTGTCTTCGATCATTTTGCGGGCCGTGTTGCGGTCGAGAGTTGGGAGCGTTCCCGTGAGAACCGCCGTTTGACCTGCGAAATGGTCCTTGACTTCGCCCTTGAATTCCGTCGGAAGCCCTGCGGCGACAAGGGCGTCGACTTCTTCTTTAAAATTGGGATTGCGGAAAAAGTCATACACGCTTTGAGCAATGCGCGCTCCAATATCCGGAATATCGGTGAGTTCTTCGAGAGTTGCCGTTTCGAGCTTTTCGAGTGTGCGGAAGTGCCGGGCAAAAATGCGGGCTTTGGTACGCCCGACAAAACGGATGCCGATTCCGAAAAGGAAGTTTTCAAGGCTTTGCGATTTGCTTTTTTCGATGGCGTCGATAACGTTTTGGGCGCTTTTTTCGCCGACGCGGTCAAGGTTCACCAGATCTTCTTTTTTAAGCTTATAAATGTCCGAAAGCTGGGAAATCTTTTTGGCTTCGATGAGTTCCGCAATCAGCGCAGGCCCAAGGTTTTCGATGTTCATCGCTTCGCGAGAAACGAAATGTTCGAATAGACATTGCTTGGTCGCGGGGCAGTGCAGGTTTTCGCAGTGCAAATCGACAAGGCCCTCTTTTTTGGCGATAGGCATTCCGCAGACCGGGCAGCATTCGGGCGGTTCGATGGGATGCGTGCCTTCCGGACGCTTGGAAAGATCGACTTCGATAATTTTCGGAATGATCTCGCCGCCTTTTTCGACTCCGACGGTATCGCCCACGCGAATGCCCAAGCGTTCAATTTCATCGAAATTATGAAGGGTCGCTCGCTTGACAGTCGTGCCGGCAAGCCAGACCGGTTCAAAGTTCGCAACGGGAGTGATGCGGCCTGTACGGCCAACCTGAAAATCAACGGAATGAACCTGCGTGTAGGCACGTTCTGCCTTAAATTTATAGGCAAGTGCCCATCGCGGGCTTTTGGCTGTAGTACCAAGCTCCTGCTGCAAATCGAGATCGTTTTGCTTGATGACCATGCCGTCGATGGGGTAGGCGAGGGAATCTCGGCCTGCAAGGATCTGATCGGAAATCTGCATGATTTCTTCGACGCTGTGGGCAATCCAGAAATCATTCGTATGGAATCCGTAGTATTCGAGCGTTTTTAAATTTTCGGAATGCTTTTTGTTCCCGATGTCTCCCGGAATATGGTACGCAATAAAGCGGAGCTTGCGTTTGGCGCATTCTTTGGGGTCTTTGAGTTTGAGCGTCCCCGAAGCGGTGTTGCGCGGGTTTTGGAAACCTTTGAGTCCGCGGGATTCGAGTTCGTCGTTCAAAAATTCAAAGGTCTTGAATTCCATGTAAACTTCGCCACGGACTTCCAGGTCACCGCTGGGAGCGCCTAAAAGCTTGTGGGGAACATCTTCGATCGTTTTGACGTTTGCAGTGACATCGTCGCCGACGGTACCGTTCCCTCGGGTCGCTGCGCGGACGAGAATGCCATTTCGATAGGTCAGCGCCATGCTGATGCCGTCGATTTTTCTTTCGCAGATCCATTCTTTTGCATTCGGTACGCGATCCATCGCCTGGCGAATAAAATCGGCGACTTCCTCTTTGCTGTAAGCGTTCGAAATCGAAAGCATGGGGATTGCATGCTCGACTTTTGCAAAATCATTGAGAAGATCGCTTCCGACCGAGCTTGTGAGCGAATCGGGATTCTTCCACTCGGGGTGGGCAGTTTCCAGGGCTTCGAGTTCTTTGATGCCAAAGTCGAAGTCTTGGTCGCTCATCGGGGAGAAGCCGTCTTTGTAATATGCGTCGCTCGCTTCTTTTAATTGCTTTTGAAGTTCGCGGTATCGGGAAAAATCAGCGGAATTTTCTTGTGCCATGCTTAAAAAATAACATTTCAGGTTTTGCTTTTCTATTTTATGTAAGATGAATTTCTATAAAAACATTTCGCTTTATTTTTTGGCTTTTGCCTTGACCGCTTTGACGCCTCTTTGGGCGGCAAAACCGGTGGAATTTCGTTCTTCGACCGCTTTTTCGTCGGAAGCGCTTTTTGGAAAATTGGACTCCGTGGGTGGAGGGACGACTTGGATGGAATGGGATGCGGATGGAATCCTTGATCCTGAAATTCTTTCTTTGGTCGCCGATAAAAAGGGGAATGTTCGTTCCGATGTGGAGCACGGTTGGTATTTGAATGTCCCTGGAAAATCGAAATTTGCCGTTCTCTGCAAAAAAGGCTCGGGAGAAACGCTGACCTTCTACGATGTTTCTAAGCTTTCCACGAAGCCGGTCCCTCTCCAAATTTCGGAGCCGTTAGACCCCAAGAAGGTGTTCCGTGATTATCGCGAAACATTACAGGGACATTTTGTCCATTTGGATGATACGAATTTGCAGGTGACTGTCCGTGAAAACGAAATTCAATTTTCGTACTTGAAACCGGATAAACAGGCCCTCTCTCCGGTCATGAATTTTACAAGCCTTCCGGAACATCAGAAACAGGCGGAAATCCAGAGCCGAAGGGATTTTTATGCCTATGAATATTCGCTCATGGTTCAAGCTTTTATTGCAAGTACCCGCGGGCTTTTCAACTGGCAGATTTGGCACTGGTACAATCCGGAATGGATTTCTAAAAAGCAGATTTCTGAACGCGAAATTGCGGCTATCCTGGCTTCACCGGAACAGGGAAAGTTCGTGAAAATTTTTGGGGATAAGCTTTCGGATGGCGACACGGTAGAAATGTTCTCGAATGCCCACGGCTCCTTTATTCTTACGATTCGTCGGAGATAAAAATGTCGGCTTTTTATGATCGGGCAAAGAAGGTTTTTGAATCGGGTAAAACCTTGGATTTCAAAGATCGCATCCAAATGCTGAATGCGCTTGCTGCCTGGATTCAAACTCATGAATCTGAAATCGAAAAAGCCCTTTTTTTAGATCTTTCCAAGTCCGGATTCGAAGCGTTCATGACGGAAGTCGGGATTGTCCTTTCCGAAATTTCCCATGTCAAAAAGCATCTGAAAAAATGGATGCGGAATATTCGGGTGAAAACACCGCTTTCGCTTTTCCCGGCGAAGAGTGTCAAGCTGTACAGACCCTATGGTCCAGTCTTGATTCTTTCACCGTGGAATTATCCGTTCTTGCTTGCGGTGGAACCTTTGGTTTCTGCTATCGCGGCTGGGAATTCCGCAGTCGTCAAGCCCTCTTTTAAAACGCCTCATGTAGCACAGCTTCTTTTGCAAATGACAAAAGAAGTCTTTCCTGATGGGGAAGCTCAGGTGGCGCTTGGAAATCACGTTCTTGCCGATGCTCTGATGGCGGAACCATTTCAGCTGATTTTTTTCACGGGAAGTCCTAAAATCGGACGTCATGTAATGGAAATGGCATCCCAAAATCTGACCCCAGTTGTTTTGGAACTTGGAGGAAAAAGTCCTTGTATTGTCGATGAATCGGCAAATCTGGAACTTGCCGCCAAGCGGATTGCCTTTGGAAAGCTTATCAATGCAGGGCAAACTTGTGTCGCTCCGGATTTTGTGCTTGTGCATGAAAAGGTTCGCCGACAGTTGGAATCGCTGTTGGTAAAAGCTTTTGAAACCTTTGCTCCGCAAGGTGAAAAAACAGAATTTTTCCCAAGCATTGTCGATACCCCCCATCTGCAGCGTCTTCAGAATTTTGTGCAAAACGAAAAGGTGCTTTTAGGCGGGAAAGCTTCGGGGAAAAAGTTCGCGCCGACGATTCTTTCGGACATATCCTGGGAATCTCCAGTGATGCAGGAAGAAATTTTTGGCCCGATTCTCCCCGTTCTGTCTTATGCTTCGGAAGAGGAAATCTGCGAGAAACTTCGGGCTATGCCTCGACCGTTAGCCTTTTACGTGTTCAGTGAAAACAAAAAATGGATTCGCCGTGTGCAAAAAGAGCTTCACTTTGGCGGTATGTGCGTGAACGATACGCTGATGCATATCGCATCTTCGGAACTTCCCTTTGGCGGTGTCGGTAACAGCGGTATGGGACGTTATCACGGCGAAGCGGGCTTTAGAACCTTTTCTCACGAAGAAAGCGTACTCGATCGCGGAACGTGGCTAGATCTAAATTTCCGTTATCCGCCTTTTACGGATGCAAAGAAAAGACTGCTCCATTTCTTTTTGAAGTAAGATGCCAAAACGAACGGGTATAGCGGATTTGCCATTGCATTCGGGAACGGTTCCCAGATGGCTCGCCGATCGCATGCGAGACATGGGGCGTTTGATTGCGGAATCAATTGTCGAAAACTATGGCAAAAAAGAATTCCTGGTCCGCTTAAGCGATCCGCTTTGGTTTCAGTCTTTTGGCGCGGTTCTCGGGATGGATTGGCATTCTTCGGGAATCACGACGAGCGTCATGTACGCTTTAAAACGCGGACTGAATCCGATTGCGAAAGAACTCGGCATTCGCGTTTGCGGTGGTCGTGGAAAATATTCTCGGGAAACTCCACAAGAACTTTTGGAAGTCGCGAATGCGACCGGCTTGGACGGCTATGCCTTAGAACGTACAAGCAAACTTTGTGCAAAAGTGGATAATACGGCCGTTCAAGATGGCTTTCAACTTTATCAGCACAATTTTATCGTCAGCGACGAAGGGGACTGGGCCGTGGTGCAGCAGGGAATGAATCCTCTTGCGAAATCGGCTAGACGTTACCACTGGTGCTCTGCCAATTTGAGATCCTTTGTCGAAGATCCGCATACCGCGGTGATTGGCGAAAATCGCGGGGAGATTTTGAATCTGACGGCACAAAAAGCGCGCAGCACCCGGTCTTCGATTCTCGAACTTTCGCATGAAGATCCCGGGCGCATGATGCGTGAAATTGCGCAGATCGTGCAGCCGAACGCATCCATCATCGTTCCGGCCCAGACCGATCTGTTTTTACCGACGCCCGATCCGATAGTTGTCAGCACGAATCGCAACTGCCGAATGCCCGCCCATCATGATGTTCGTGCGGAAGATGTGGACTTAAAACGTTTGGGCGGGGTTCTTGCTACCGCTTACGAATCCGATCCGAAAGATTTTGAAAGCTTGCTGCTCACGCCGGGGCTTGGACCACGAACCTTGCAATCGCTTACGCTTGTCAGTGAAGTTATCAACGGAACTCCATCCCGCTTTCATGATCCGGCAAGATTCTCCTTTGCCCACGGTGGAAAGGACGGTCATCCGTTCCCTGTACCGACCCGCGTTTACGACGAATCAATCCGTATTCTTGGAGATTCTATCGAAAAAGCAAAACTTGGCAATCGCGATAAAATGGAATGTCTGAACCGCTTGCATAAAACTCAGCTTGCTGTAGAGCGCAACTGCTCACCGCTTGCCGATTTCGAAAAGACGATTGCGCATGAAAAAGCCCACTCCAAAGAATGGGGCGGGCGAACGGTGGGCGATTAGGCTAAATCCGCCCGCAAGGCGCGAATAGCGTTTCCGCGGTGGCTGATAGGCTTTTTATCTGCGAGTTCCATTTGGGCGAAGGTGCGGGTTTCACCGTTCGGGACAAAGAGCGGATCATATCCGAATCCTTTGTCGCCGATCGGGGCAAAGTTGATTTGTCCGCGGCATTCGCCTTCATAGATTTTAGGCTTGGAAATTTCGAATTTGCCGTCTGCGTTTTGTGTGACTGTCTGGTAGGAAAGTGCACAGAAGTAACGGGCGCTTCGGTCGGTAACGCCTTCGAGTTTTTTCATCAGCTTCACGTTGTTTGCTTCGTCGTCACCATGGTGACCGCAGTAGCGTGCGCTGTAAATGCCCGGTTCGCCGTTCAGGGCAAAGACTTCTAGCCCGGAATCATCGGCGAGGACGGTTGCTTCGATGCCTTTTTTCGCAAGCCATTCTGCGGTGGTGTTGGACTTGATGATTGCGTTTGCCGCAAAGGAATCTCCGCATTCGTCGATATCGCCATCAAAACCGATATCTTTCAAGGTTTTGAATTCGTTTTTTTCGGTTCCGAGAATAAAGGCAAAATCCCGAATTTTTCCAGGATTTCCTGTTGCGATGACAAATAAACGTTTCATTTAATTTTCGACCGGTTCGACTGTTTTTTGTTCGGGCGAAACGATAGCTTTTTTCCATTCGACGGCTTCGCCGATGGTGGGCATGAGGACGTCAAAGCCTTGGCTTCGGAGAGCTTCCGCATTTTTTAGAGGCTCGTCCCAGCTGTGATTGGCCAGCTTGAATTTGGAATTATGCACGGTCATATACCGTTTGGCGTTGAGGTCCTTGGCGATAAGGGGCAATTCCCGAGGCATGGTGTGAATGTTTGCCCAGTTTTCGTCGTACTGACCATTTTCCAAAATGGCTAGGTCGAGATTTGGGAACTGTGTTCCGATGCGGGCAAAATGCGTGCCGTAACCGGAATCCCCGCCGATGTAGATCTTTCCGGAAGGTGTTTCGAGGACGAAGGAAGCCCAAAGGGTTTTGGTCTGGAAAAGGCTTCTGCCCGAAAAATGCCTTGCCGGTAAGCAGTGGATTTGAATGCCATCCGCAAAGCTTGCGGATTCGTTCCAATCCAGTTCGGTTAATTTGTTTGCTGAGTATCCCCAGTATTCCAAGTGGGAACCGACGCCGAGTCCTGTGACGACATGCCCGACTCGGTCTTTGATTTGAGTAACGGTTTTGTAATCCAAATGATCAAAATGGTCGTGAGAAATAACGAGAAAATCGATGTCGGGAATATCTTCGGGCGTGTAGACTTGGGTTCCCGGAAAAGCCTTGTTGATGAATTGGAACGGTGCTCCTGCGTAAAATACAGGATCGACGAGATAGCGTTTGCCTGCGGCTTGGATCAGGTACGAGGAATGTCCAAACCAGAGAATCAAGTCTTTATTTTTGTCGAGCTTTGAAAGATCGGTCTTGATGATTTGGATTTGTCCGGAATCCGGAACTGTGTTCGGATAATTTTTAAAAAGAAAATCCCACCAGATGCTGAGCATCCCTTTGTCTTTTGTCATCATTGTGGTTGGTATTTCGTTTTGAAAATGTCCATCTTTATAATGGGGAGATTTTTCGATTCGCTCCAGTCGTTCTCCGCTAGGAATTTTCCCGAATTGCGGCTGGTTCAAAATTCCGACGCCTGCAATCCCGATTACACCGACGATCGATAGAATGACTAAAAGCATGGATGCTCCTTGCGAAAAGTTCCTTTTCTACAATATAAGACTTTGAGTAAGCTCTAAGTCAAGGGAGCTCTTTAAAGAAAGCTCTACAAAGAGAGAGAGCCTCTTCACATTTTGAAGAGGCTCTCATAAAAGGGACGACTATAAGCCGGGTTTTGTGCCGGCCAGAGGTCGGCGATGACCATCTATCTGGATCCGCTATTACTAGCGGCCTCAAGCAACCTACCCGAATTCCGGCTGGAAAAGGCTACCCAGGCACTCCGAAAAGTGCGGAACTCTGCTTGGTCTTGCACCGGATGGGGCTTGCCGTGCCGTTCCTGTCACCAGAAACGCGGTGAGCTCTTGCCTCGCCTTTTCACCCTTACCTCTTGCGAGGCGGTATGTTTTCTGCTGCGCTATCCGTCGTATTTCTACGCCTGGACGTTATCCAGCATCCTGCCTTGCGGTGCCCGGACTTTCCTCCCTCGTTTTCACGAGAGCGGCCATCCGTCGTCCCAATTCAAATGTAGCATAATTTTCTATCCTTTTAAATATGAAAAAAGCGTTACGTATCATTGGAATTGTTGTTGCGGTTCTGCTCCTGTTGGTGATTGTGGCTTGCTTTGTTGCGCCTAAGATCGCCAAGGGTTATATCGAAGAGCATTCGAAGGAACTTGTGGGCCGCCAAATGCAGATCGGGGATATTTCCTTTAATCCGTTTCGCTTTACGTTCTCCATCGAAAACTTTAGCCTTTTTGAACCGGATGATTCGACTCGATTTGTCGCCTTTAAGCAGTTCTATGTCAATGCGGATCCGGCCTGTCTTTTCATCGGGGATATTTGCCTTTCCGAAGTCAAAATCGATTCTCCTTATGCGCGTGTTGTAAAGAATGGAAAAGTTTTCAACTTTACCGACATTTTGGAACATTTTGAAGCGAAGGACGATTCCGTATTGAACGGGCAAGAAACGGTTCTCGAATCTAAAGAAGATTCCGTTCAAGTGAATGTGGCGGACTCCGTGATGACGCAGGTGAATGCGCTTCCGTTTGGCATTTCTGTCAAAAAAATCGCCATTCTTTCGGGCGATGTCATCTTTAACGATGAGGAAGTCCATTCGAATATAGAGATCAAGGACTTTTCGGTGAATGTTCCGGAGGTCTATTTTTCGAACCAGAATACATCGGCCGGTGTGAAGCTTGAATTCGCTGGCGGGGGATCTCTTGGCGTGAATGCCGATTATAATATGCAAAAGGGCGATTTTGCTGTAAACGTAAAACTTTCCCAGTTTGAAATCGGCATGGTAAAGCCGTATCTGGAAAATTCCCTGAATTTTAAGGATCTTTCGGGAACGGTGAGTGTAGACCTTTTTGCAAATGGGAACGTTTCGAATGTGCTCGCCTCGACAGCCAAGGGAACGGTTCTTGTCGACAAGGTGATGCTCACCGAAAATTCGGGAAAGCAACTGGGAGTCTCTCACATTGGAATCGGCATTGCGGAAGCGAACCTCGAAAAGAATCGATTCATCATCGATTCTGTCGATGTGCAAGGCGCGTCAGCTCATTTTGATCTGTACAAGAATTCGAATAGCATTGAAGAGCTTCTTTCCACTCAGGGAAAAAATGCGGAGAAGGATTCAACGGTTGCTGAAGACGCTCCCGCTCTTTCCGAAGACAAGAAAAATGCACCGTTGCAGATGGACGCCCTGCTGAAGAAGCTTTCTGTTTCGAATACTCAGTTTACGTTCAACGACAATACGATTCCGGGTGGATTCTCCTATACGGTTTCTGGAATTTCTGTCAAGGCGTCGAATGTGGCGTATGACCGCGAAGCGAATGTGAACGTGAGCGCCGTTCTTCCGCGAGGTGGTTCTGCCAAAGTATCGGCAAAGCTTGTCCCTATGGATCAAACATCTCTTCGGGCGAATATTTCTGTCAAGAATGTCAATATGGCAGATTTCTCGAAGTATTCCGAACATTACACCGGGTATCCATTGACCGAGGGATCTTTGGGCTTTGCCTCGGACAATGTAATCGATCATTACAATGTCGATAGCAAAAATATGATTGACATTTACAACTTGACTGTGGGCGATAAACCCTCGGGTGCAAATCCGGAATACATGGTTCCGATGAAGGTCGCTCTTTACATTTTGAAGGATAAGGACGGAAAGATTTCGTTTGATGTTCCGGTGAAGGGAAATTTGCAGGATCCGGAATTTTCTTATGGAAAAATTATCTGGCAGACCATCATGAACCTGATGATCAAGGTCGCGCTTTCTCCGGCGAAGCTTCTTTTGGGAGGCTCGACTCCGAGTGTATTTGCTTTTGATGTTGTGGCCGATGACTTTACAAGCGAACAGTATGGCATGGCTACGGAATGGACAAAGGTGCTTTCGGTAAAGCCGGGTTCCAAATTGACCGTTCTCCAAGTTTATAATCCGAAAAAGCAGATAGATGCATTTGCGCGTGGAGAATTGAAGATCGCTTATTACAAGGCCCAGACTGGAAAGACGAATTTGACACCTGTCGATATGAAAGCGGCTTTAGAAGCGAAGGAGGATGAAGGCTTTAAGCAGTTCTCCGAATCGTGGCAACGGCCATCTGACGAAACTTTAATCCAGCAGTTGAATCAGCTTGCCGAAAATCGAAATGCGAAGCTTTTGAAGGCGCTGAGTGCTCAACCGGGTGTCACGGCGAATAATTTGAAGGTTCGCATGGCGACGCCTGCTGAACGAGGCTCGATCGGTAAAAAATCCTTATTCCGTATGATGGTGGAACTTCCGTGATAGTTTTTTTGATTTTGTGTTTGACGGCTTTGGCGGCAGCAGATGTCTTGCCAGAAGTGGCGTTTCGTCGCCCGAATACGGATTCGCTGGAGTATTTTCGTGTAGATTCCATCGTGGTCAACAATGGAGATGCTTTTGACGATTCTAAAGCGTATTCTTGGGCCGATAGCCTGATTTATGACATCGGAAACGGTATCCATTTTGAAACCAGGGAATCGGTTGTCAAAAAGCTTTTGCTGTTCGATGTCGGCGACAAAGTGAATTTGTACGAACTCATCGAAAGCGAAAAAAATTTGCGTTCGCAGGCTTATATTGCGGATGCAAAAATTACGAAAGAAGTCTCGCCGGATGGAAAAAAAATTCTTTACGTGAAAACCAGTGACACTTGGACGCTTTCTCCGGCGGTCTCTTTGGATAGACCGGGTGATGGCGGATTGAATTATGGAGTCGGAATATGGGAAAATAATTTCCTGGGCTTTGGTCAGACCATCGGGATCTATTATTCTCACGACGATTACCGTGACAAGTTCATGGGACTTTATAACAACAGCAATTTTTTATTCCGCAACAACCGTTTTGAAGTTTCGATTTCGGACAATACGGACGGTTACACGCATTACGCGACGATGTACTTGCCGTACCTTTCCCGTCAAAAGAATGAATGGGCTTATACCATTGCGGGGTTTACCGACAAACAGGATACCAAATATTATTGGACAGGAAAGCTTCCGTCGGAACGAGTTTCTTTAACCGTTTCCGATAGTGTCAAGGAATTGCTTCCAACATACAATCGCAAGCATGGAAATGCAGTTCTCCGGGTAAACGGGATGGAAGAAGATTCTGCGTCTTTCCGAATCGGGCATTCTTTCGGCGGGGAAGAATTCAAAATTTATCTTGGACTCAGTTATGATTATCATCGCCTAGGGCGCTCTTATAAATCGGTAACGCCTTATCGTTTTGTAGAAAATGACGAAGTCTATGTTTTGGATTCTTCGGCGTATTCCGATTGGATTCCTGAGCAGTTGGATTCTCGGTTTGGGGCAAGCATCACTCTTTCACGGATTCGCTACGACCGCTTGACGAATTTTAAGCATGCCAAGTGGACTGAAGATATCGATAAGGGGTACAGTGTCAAAGTCGGAATTTCTAAAAACTGGAAAGCAATCGGGGCTATGGATGATGACGCTCGCTTGGATTACAGCGTCTACCTTGCCTTGGGCTCGCGCATGCATCATCTGATGTTGAATGCAAAATCCCATTTCTATTTCAATTCCGATACGCGACGCGATATCTATGAATACGCCTCTCTCGAATACATTTGGCGTTCGAATGAATGGTTCTCAACCCAGCTTGGGGCTTATATGGATACGTATAAAAATTCCGCATACGGTAAGCAACTTTCGCTGGGTGGATTTGCGGGGCAGGAATTTTACGGATTCCCTTCATATTTATATACAGGACAGGCTAGATTTTATGGCCAAATTGAAGAACGATTTTTCCCGCATTTTGAAATCGGAACCGTCGCTCCGGTTCTCGCTGTCTTTTTTAAGGCCGGCGAGACAACGGCAAGCATCCATGAATTTGAACCGCGTGATATGACTTATGTTGCCGGCTTTGGATTCCGCTTTGTAATGACCAAGTCGGTTTCGGGACTTGTAAACCATTTAAACTTTAGCTGGCCGCTGAACGGTCCGTTGGTGAGTTCGCTCCCGCGGGTCGGTTTGATTGCTTTACTTTCGCTCTAAAAATTTGAGGTTCTATGCATCAGAAACGTTATCTTGTGGAAATTGCAGTCGGAGTCGTTTCGATGATTCTCGGTGCGTGGATCAGCTTTCTCGTCTGGAGGGAAGGCTATTATGTCGGAGCCTTGATGCTTGTGGTGACAGGGCTTATTACTGTCGTACTTGGAATTAAAGAATATACAGGTAAAAAAGGACCCCTGCTTCAGGAGTCCTTCTTAAAGATTTTGCGCCGTACGATGCTGTTCCTAAATACAATGCTGTCGATTGTCGTTGTCGGAACGCTGATTTCGATGCTTTAGTCAGAGCTGCTCATTACTGAGCATTGGCCGGTTGCAGCTTCGAAAAGATGCTCTGATACTTGCTCGCGTCGATTCTCTTGTATTTAGAAATAATGGTTCCGAACTGGTAGAAGGCGGAATCGCCCTTGACTCGCATATAGAAAGGCATGTCGAGAGAATTTTTTCCCGTCAGAACGGAGTCGCCTTCAATGCTTGCAAAGAGATCGCCGTTGATGTTACGAATGGTGTAATTGTTTTCGCCAGGCTTGGTCTGGAAAACTTCAAAAACCATGTCTTCTTCACCTTGCCAGTAACCTGTGAAGACAGGTTTTTCTCTTGAGCAGGAAGTCATCAGGGCAAGGGATGCAAGTGCGATAATCCATAAAAGCTTTTTCATAGAGTTCTCCATTAGTTCCCATAAAATAATAAAAAGTTCCCTGAAAAATTTTATCTTTTTCTTGTATGCAAAAGACTATTCTCTTTTTGCTGCTGCTTTTTGCATGGACAAATGCAGAATGGGGGCAAAAAGATGTTCATCGCTTGCTTTTAAAGCGAACGAATCAGAAGTCTGGGGTAAGTACGGGGAAGCTTGAAGCGGTTATGGACACCGCTGGTTTGGTCGTTGTGGCTGAATTTCACAAGGTAATGGGGGATTCTTACCGCCCGACCATTACAAGTGCAAATGATTTTGGCTGTCATGCAAGGTTTTCCAAGCACTATATGAATTTGGCTTTGGATTTTCGCATACGCGAGGTTCCGAAGGAAAATCGCGGCGAACTGGTATCCGCAATAAAAAAAGCGCTCGGGGAGCGCTTTCTCGTGCTGTGGGAAGATGCTGGGACTACAAACGAACATCTTCACATTGAACTGCGGGATCCGCCGTAAAAAAGCTACTTCGCATCGGCGCAGCAACGGAACCCGACAAACGCATATTGATTCTGCGGGTAGAAGCTGTACTTGGTGTCCGTACATTGACTTTGGTTTTGGGTGTCCCACGCTCCTCCTGCGACGAGGAAACGGTTCGGAGCTTCTTTCGACGGCGTGTCGGTCCATTCCCACAAGTTTCCGTTCATGTCGTACATTCCATACCAGCTGCGGCACTGCTCCTTGCGCCCTGCGCGGCGAGCCTTGGACGAATTGGTGTTGCACTTGGAAGGCTTGTATGTGGATCCGTATGAATAGCGGAAGCCGTCCTTTCCCTTGCAAGCCGCGGTCCATTCGTCGAATTTGCAAAGACGCTTGCCGGCTCCTTCACAAAGGGCTTTCGCCTGTTCATGAGACACCATATCCTTGACAACCGCATCTGGAGCGTTCGGGTATTCGTAAGCGTCCACGCAGACCGTTTTCCCGTTCACCGGAACCGGATAGGCGTTTTTGCCACAGACGTTATCGCTCGCCATGTCATAATGCACTTTCTGCCAAGCGGTGCGGTTCCCTGCGGAATCTTCGGCGAAATAGTAAACGTCTCCGGTCTTATTGTATTCCACCGCCTTGGTGAGTTCTTGGAGGTGACTTGTGTCGCCGACCGAGTAATAGGTCTTGCATTTATATTCGTCGCATTTGACCTTGAGCTGGATCGGTTCGTAATAGCGTCCTTCCGGAGGTACGATGCTCGCTTCGGGCGGTATGGAATCTCGATTTGCGTAGGCGATACTGTCTGCCTTGCGGATACTGTCGCTGCGTGCAATGCTATCGGCGATCGCCTTTCGTGCAAGCTTTAAGCTGTCTTCCAAGGCTTTCTTTTCGCGGGCAAGGCTGTCGCGGATTTCCTGTCGACGTTTGGCGATACTATCGAGACGGGCTTTTTCTTCGGGAGAAAGTTCTTTTTTCGGTTGGGCGTTAGCAAGGCTGTCGTTATAACGCTGGATACTGTCTGCACGAGCGGCTTCAAGACTATCGGTGTAACGCTGAAGGCTATCGAGACGATGATTGTCGTAAGCGGTAATGCTGTCGAGCATGGCTTCGCGTTCTGCAAGCATTTCGGATTTTAAATTGGAAAGCTGGCATTGGACGATGAAAAGCGTAGCCAGCAAGAGAACCATTAAAATGGAAATGGTCAAACGGTACTTGCGTCTTCGTCTGCGGTCTCGTTCCGATACTTTTTTCTCGTTTTCTGTCATAAATCTCTCGTTAAAATTTTTGGATGAATGCTTTATTTTTTGCTGGAATCGCCTTCAAAAAGATCGTGCCAATGGCGTTTGATTTCTTCTTCGACTTCTTTAACGCTGAGTTTGCGGCG
>DGSB01000019.1:3373-41552 GCA_002390045.1 Fibrobacter sp. UBA4373 | reverse complement strand
ATGACCATGGCATCGCTTTCTGCGGCCAGGGCTTTTGCTGCGCGGTGGCGCATGCCGTAACCGGAATCCTGTTCCGATGTAATCGCGGGCAACGGAAGAATGCAACCCGCTGCTACAATGCGTTGGCTGTTTAAAATGACTGCACCATCGTGAAGGGCGGAATTCGGGAAAAAGAGCGCACGCAAAAGGCGGGAGCTGATACGCGCATTTAAAAGTTCACCGGTATCGGCGTAATTGCGAAGTCCCACGCGGTTTTCAAGAACGATCAGCGCACCGAATTGGTTCTTGGCCAAATCCTGTACAGCGGCTCCGATTTCTTCGGCAACCAGTTCAAGACCGCTCTGGTGAAAGAAGAGGTTCTTCAGATTCATTCTTCCGACAGATTGACCGATACGAGTCAATGCACCGCGGATTTCCGGCTGGAAAAGAATCACAATGGCAATAATCCCGAGGGTAGCCAAATTGCTCAAGAGCCAGACGACCGTATGTAATTCCCACCACTGCGCAAGGAACCAGCCTATCAGCAGAAGGCCACCGCCCACGAACATTTGCACGGCGCGTGTTCCGCGGAAAAGCAGGAAAACGTAATAGGCGACTATCGACACTAGAAAAATGTCGAGAATGTCGGCAAAACGGACGTCAATGACTCCAAACAACTTAAACAGATTCATTTCGGAATGCCTTCAAGAGTTGAAGAGATTCAACGGCTTCTTTTACGTCGTGAACTCGGATTACCGTCGCACCGCCGAGAGCGGTAAAGATTCCCGAAACGACTGTCGGAATCAACCGATCGCTTGTTTCGAGACCTTTGACTTTGCCGATATAAGATTTACGGGACATTCCGTAAAGAATAGGGAATCCTGTTTCGACAAAGGTTTCGACATGGGAAATCAGGTCGAGATTGTTTTGCAGATCCTTTCCAAAGCCAATACCCGGGTCGAGGCAAATGGTCTGTTCGTGGACTCCGAGATCGATCAACTTGCGAGCGGCGAGAAGAAGTTCTTCTTTGACTTCTTCTACGACGTGCGTATACGGCTTAAAGTCCTGTTGCATCGTTCCGAAGTTTCCGCGCATGTGGTTTAACACGCTGGCGGCGCCGGTTTCAGCAATGGTTTTTGCCATGTTCGGATCGGCGGCGAGGGCGCTAATGTCGTTGATGATATGCGCTCCCGCTTTCATGCTTTCCTTGGCGACTTCCGATTTGATCGTGTCGATCGAAATCCAGAATTTGCGAGTGGAAAGATGCGGCACGAGCTTTTTGACAAGAGGAATCACGCGCTCGATCTCTTCCGATGCGGAAACGGCTGCCGCTCCGGGTCGGGAACTTTCGCCGCCGATGTCCAAAATTTCGGCACCTTCGTCGAGAAGCTTCAATGCATGCGCATAGGCGGCTTCGAGAGTGTTGTGCTTTCCACCGTCAAAAAAACTATCGGGAGTCACATTGACAATTCCCATCACGGCAGCAACCGGTTTTCCGGAAATCTGTTCGTTTCCGACTTTCCAGCTGTTGCTGCGGGATTTTGTCAAAGAATCAAGGAGCATTAGGCTTTTTCCCCCTCTCCTTTATCGGAGACTGGAGTTTCAGGAACGATTTGAGTCGGCGTTGGAATCGGACGACCTGGATCAGGAGGCGGTTCTTCGGCCTTCTTTTCTTCTTCCCGTTTTTTGGCCATCTTTTCTTGGAAAAGATAGGTACGGCTCTTTTTGGAACCTTCGAGCTTTTCGCCTGCGATCACACGGTCGATTTCTTCTCGATCGAGGACTTCGTTTTCGAAGAGAGCGTTGCCGAGCAAATCGAGCTTTTCACGGTTTTCGATCAGCAGCTGCTTCGCCTTTTCGGCAAGGCCCTTTACCAAGCTGTTGATTGCGCCGTCGATTGCTTCTGCCATTTTTTCGGACATTTCCTTGGGCTTGCTGATTTCGCGGCCTAAGAAAATTTCACCGTCATTTCGCGTGTAGCAGAGAGGTCCGATTGTTTCGTCGAAGCCCCATTCTGTGACCATGCGACGCGCGAGTTCCGTTGCACGGGCGATGTCGTTCGAAGCTCCGGTACTCTGATGGTTAAAGCAGATGAGTTCGGCAAGGCGGCCAGACATCAAGATCATGATGTTTTCTTCTGCAGCTTCCTTCGACATCGACACGCGGTCCATTTCCGGAAGAGACATGGTCACGCCGAGGGCGCGTCCGCGAGGAATGATCGTGATCTTGTGAAGAGGATCCGCATGCTTGCAAAGAAGAGTCATCAGTGCGTGGCCCGCTTCGTGGAATGCCGTATAACGCTTTTCTTCGTCGGACATCAGAAGCGTTCTACGTTCCGCACCCATGGCGAGCTTGTCGCGGGCTTCTTCGAAGTCTTCCTTCGTCACCTTCTTGTTGTCAAAACGGGCTGCAAGAAGCGCCGCTTCGTTGATCAGGTTTTCGAGGTCTGCACCGGCGAGGCCCGGGGTTCCGCGGGCGATATCCTTCACATTGACATCGTCTGCCAGAGGGACTTTGCGCTTTTTCAAGTGCACGCGAAGAATTTCTTCACGGCCTTTCAAGTCCGGAAGACCCACGGTAATCTGCCTGTCAAAACGTCCCGGACGAAGGAGTGCCTTATCCAGAACGTCCGGACGGTTTGTCGCAGCGATTAAAATAACGCCTTCGTTTGCAGTAAAGCCGTCCATTTCAACGAGCATCTGGTTCAAGGTCTGCTCGCGTTCGTCATGACCTCCACCAAGACCTGCGCCACGTTGACGGCCTACGGCATCGATTTCGTCGATAAAAAGAATACAAGGAGCGTTCTTTTTACCCATATCGAAAAGATCTCGGACTCTTGCTGCACCGACACCGACGAACATTTCCACAAAGTCAGAGCCCGACATGCTGAAGAACGGAACTCCGGCTTCACCCGCGACGGCTCGGGCAAGAAGCGTTTTACCTGTGCCCGGAGGACCGACGAGCAAAGCGCCTTTCGGAATACGTCCACCGAGGGAGGAATATTTTTTGGGGTCTTTTAAAAACTGGACGATTTCTTCAAGATCCGCCTTGGCTTCATCGCAACCGGCGACATCCTTGAATGTGGTTTTTGTCTTGCCGTTTTCGTTCAGCTGACGAGCCTTGCTCTTTCCGAACGAGAACATGCCCATACCGCCCTTGCTTCCGCCCGTTTGGCGAGCCATCATATACCAGAAGAAGGCAATCAGGAGAATGGCTGGGAGAAATGCAAAAATGCGATCGATCCAACTTGTGGTTTCGTGCTGGACGCGGACTTTAATGCCCTTGTTCTTTTCCCAAGCGTCGATCTGGCTGCTAGTCAAGTCAAGGACATGGCTAGAAAATGCGACGGTCTGGCTGGAATTCGGCGATCGGCGAGCGATCCTGGACAGCAGGCCCTGTTCTTTTGCCGTTTCCGCGATTTCTTCTTCGGTCATCGCGCGCGAACCTTCGATCATAATCCCGTCGAGAGTGCGCTGAAGCTTTAGGCTCTTGATCTCTGTCGTCGAGTCGTTCATCATGGCGAAGAAATCCGTCCTTGTCAGATCCAAGGAGGTCTCGTCATTATAAAGGCGCATAAAGAAAAGCACCATCAGGAGCATCGTCGCAATCAGGAAAAAGTTCCTGTTGTGGAACGCCGATGGGGCCTTAGGCTTATTACTCATAAGTTTCCTTTTTTCTGGTTGGAATTCCGTAAATTTGGCGGATCTGATTCCCGTCGGCTAGGACGGGCAGAAAATCTCTGACAAATTGCGGAACACCATTTTCTTCAAACCACTTCTTGAGACTTTTTGGCTTTGCGCAGACGGGAGCGTAGATGTCTCCAATTTGACGTGTTCGCCAGGTTCCCAAAGGGGTATTTTTTTGACAAATAAGATACAAATTATGGACTTGTGAGTATTGCATGGAACGGCAAAACCAAAGAATATGGCGGGATTTTTCAAAGATCAGGGACTTGTCGTGCGATGCGTAATTGGACTCGAATTGAAACTGGGTAGGGAATTCAAACCCGAGCGATTGAAGCCAAAACCGAAGAATTTTTGCGGCGCCAGCCTTGCTTTTTTGAGAAATGGCGTTCCAGGCGGAATCATGCAGGGCTAGGGTGAACTGGTAGGGTGAAACTTCGGCAGGAAATGGCCAAAGTTTGGCCGGAACCAGGTATGGCTCGAGGGTAAATTCCGTTTTTTCCACTAAGAAATCATAGGCGGATTTTCCTGACTTTGCAATACGGCAGAGCTGTGAAATGGCCCATGGATTTTCATTTTCGATCTGGGGCAAAAGATGGTGACGGATGAAATTTCGCAAAAAAGAATTGTCCGCATTCGTTTCATCTTCACGCCAGGACAGCTGATGCTTTTGAGCGTAGCTTTCGATTTCGGATTTAGGAACGCTTAAAAAGGGGCGAAAAATTCCGTCTTCCCGGTATTCCTGTATGCTGCGGAGACCTTTCAGATTGGTGCCGCGAAGAATGCGCATGAGGACGGTTTCTGCCTGGTCGTTGGCGTGATGTGCTGTAAGAATGGCTTCTGCCCGGGCTTCTGGGAGTGCGGCGATTTCAAAGAGCGCCTTGTATCGGGCGTTGCGCGCATTTTCTTCAATGGATCCGGATTCCTTGAGCTTGTCACCGTCTAAATGGCGGATAAAAAGCGGAACTTTTAAGCGGTGGGCTAGTTCCTTGACAAACGCTTCGTCTTGATCCGCGGTTTCTTTTCGAAGACCGTGGTGTACGTGGGCAAGAGCCACCCAGTCGAGCCCGAGAGCTTGTTGATTCCGAACAAAATAATCGGCGAGGCAGACGGAATCGATTCCTCCGGATACAGCCAAAAGCAGGCGCTTCCAAGCGTGTTGCCGGAGTTGTTCCTGAATTTGGGCAAGGTTTATTGTTCGCACTTTTTGAAAAAGCAGGAACGGGCACCGGTATGGCAAGCCACCTGCGGACCTTGCATGCGGACTTCAAAAAGAAGAGCATCGCTATCGCAATCCGCGTACCAGTTGACCACAGTCATCACGTTACCGCTTGTATCACCCTTGTGCCAATATTCTTTGCGGCTACGGCTCCAAAAAACCATTTCTCCGCATTCGTTTGTACGGCGGAGCGCTTCTTCGTCCATCCATGCCATCATCAGCACGTCATGCTTGTCAGCGTCCTGGACGATTGCTGGCGCAAGCTTCTTTCCGCCGAATTCGACTTCAAACTTGACTTCTTTGATTAAATCTTCGAACTTCATGATCTTCCTTACGAACGGATTTGGCCTTCGCCAATTAAAATCCACTTGTATGTGCAAAGGCTTTCAACGCCCATCGGACCGCGGGCGTGAATTTTGTCTGTCGAAATGCCGACTTCTGCGCCAAGGCCGTAGACGCCTCCGTCAGCAAGTCGAGTGCTTGCGTTCACCATCACGCTCGAAGAATCGACGTTCGCGAGGAAATATTCCTGCACAGCCTTATCGGAAGCGATCACGGATTCCGTGTGACGGCTCGAATACTTTTCGATATGGTCACAAGCTTCTTCGACATTCTTCACAAAGCGAATGCTGAGCTTGAATGCGAGATATTCGTGATGGTAACCGTCTTCGTCTTCAAAGTCCTTGACGTCTGCAAGGCGTGTCTGGGTTTCCTTGTCGCCGAAGAATTCCACCTTTTTCGCGCGAAGCGGATCGAGAATTCGGTTGACGTCGGCTTCCGAAAGATCACTGTTCAACAGGAGCGTTTCGACTGTGTTGCAGGTCCCGCAACGCTGGGTCTTTGCGTTTTCGACAATCTTAGCCGCCATGTCGATGTCTGCGGACTTGTCCACATAAATGTGGCAGATGCCGTTAAAATGCTTGATGACCGGAATCGAGCTTTGGTCCGTTACCGCGCGAATCAAATTTTCGCCACCACGCGGAATGACAAGGTCCAAATAGTCGCGCATCTTGAGAAGCGAACTGACAATCGCATGGTCCGCATATTCGACAAGCTGGACTGCGTCCGGGTCCACGCCAAACTTTTGCAACGCGTCGCGGAAAATTTTCGCCAAGATCTTGGAAGAATACAGCGATTCTTTACCGCCGCGGAGAACGACCGCATTGCCTGCCTTGAAGCAGAGGGCTGCTCCGTCGATCGTGACGTTCGGGCGACTTTCGTAAATAAAGAATACGCATCCGAGTGGGACGCTCACGCGGGAAATATCCACGCCGTTTTCAAGCTTGCGCTTTTCCAAAATCTTGCCAAGCGGGTCGGCGAAGGAAGCGATTTGCTCCACGCCGACGGCAATCCCTTCGAGACGTTTATGATTGAGCGTCAGGCGGTCATACTTGGCTGGGGAAATCTTGTCCTTGAATGCCGCAAGATCCTTTGCGTTTTCTTCGAGAATGATTTTTTCATTTGCGCGCAAAGAGTTGGCGACTTCAAAGAGAACTTTGTTTCGGATGTCCGCATTGACCGTGCGAACGCGAGCGGACGCGGATCTTGCCTTTTTGGCAAGTCCGAGTGCGTATTCTTGAATTTCATCTAAAGTCATATTGGCAAATTAGCAATTTTTAAGCACCGCGTTTTTATTCCAAAAAGAATGTCCTGTTTTTCTGACGACTTGTGAAAGCGTTCGCTTTCGAGAGGGAGAATTCTTTTTTAGGGAAGAAAAGTTTCATTTCGGGGCTCCGAGTCTCAAACATTTTTTTTTTCAATCGTTTTTTAGAAGAAATCAAAATTGGAAAGTGTATGTTTTTTTTTACAATTCGCCGAAAAGTTGAAAATTTCAATCCATCGTGGAGGAAAAATGAAAAAAATGATGTTGCTCGCAGCTTCTCTTGGTGCTTTTGCTTTGACAAGCTGTTCCAATTATTCGCGTAGACCCTATACGGAAATCCCTCTCGCCGAAGGGGAAGAAGAGGTCGCTCCGACCGAATTCTGCGCTTTCGAAGATTTCCCGAAAGATGTCCCGTTCAAATATGTCCACGCCGTTAAAGCTTCGAAGATGCTTTATGCCAATCCGAAATCCTTGCGCCCAGCGATTGAAAAAAGTGTGCGTAAGAGAGGTGGAAACGCCGTCGCCAATTACCATGAAAATATTCGCTTCAGCGCCTTCTCGTTTACCCTAGTGCGCCCGGTTGCTAGCGGGGATGCCATCACCATTTTGAATACGCGAGGCAAGACTTGCGAAGAAATGGGCGGCCAATCTTTTACCAAGTAACGCCGAGATTTCCGCTCATGCGGTATCCCTCGTAATCGCCGAGGTAAAAGCTTTGGCTGTAATTCGCCCAGAGCCATTCCAGCGGGGTGAATTTGATGCCGAAGCCGAGTTCGCGGTAGTGGAGGGTCGTTTTGTCGGCGAGATAGGTTCTGTCCGTCGGATCGTACGGGGTATGAATGTCGTAAAGGTTGCTGCCGAATGCGGTATCCTTGGCGACGTTCGAAGCGAAAAGCTTCATTTCGATTTCCTTGTATGCGGCACGGACTTCCGTATAGAATTCGCGGGAGTTCGGGCCTAGATTCGATCCGAAGCTTTGACCGTAATGCGTGTAAGTGTAACCAGCGCCTTTGTGATGTGTATAGACCCAGGGTTCGATCCAGGTAAATTCGGAAAAATACGAAAGCAGGACAGGACCGATTTTTCGATTGTCCGTTCCAAGGCCAAGGCTTGCTGCCCACTTGTTTCCCCACCAGGAATCGTCGAACATGCTCGTCACTTTTTTCATGTCATCCCACAAAAGTTCGCCATAGATTTCCCAGTTCGGAATCGTTTTGATACTCAAGTCAAAGCTTAAACTTGTATTTTCCAAATCTCCCGTGTAATGCTCGGCAAAGAGGTAGGGAATGAATGGCGCGGCATAGATCCATTCAAAGCCTCGATCCGTGCTATCGGCTCCTTCGTTCGGATTCGATCCGCTAGCTTCTACTGTGGAACCGTAGACAATCGTTTCGCTCACGGCAAAATCAATATCGAAAGGAAGGGCCAAGTTCAATCGGTGGGCGTGGAAATACTTGGCCTTGTGCTTGTCGTGATAAAGCTTTCCTGCATATTGCGTATAAGTAATGGGCCCTACATCAAATTCATATCCGATATAAGGGGTTGGAGCAGGCATTGCGATACGGTCCGTAGAGTCCATCCATGGACGATAATGATGTTCGTTTCCGCGCAAAACGAGTTTGTTGCGGCGTGCGGGACCCCACGCCAAATAATCGACGCCTCCCATCACTCGTGCGTATTCGTTAAAACGGTATTCGCTAGTCGCCGTAAAAGTGTCCCAGGTTCTGGAAGTCGGACTTTGCACGTTGTAGGGGATTCCATTGTACGGATTATACGCTTTATCTTCGTAAGTCCGTGTGGTTCTATCGCTCATCACGCTAGCCTGGGCTTGGAAGGTAAAGTTCTTGGTTATTGCACCGTTGATGTACAAATTCACAAAGAGACTGTTTTCGATATGCTTGTCGTCTTGATCGGAATTTGTAAAGCGAGAAACGGAAATGGAATCCCCGAGAGTTCCGCGAATCTTGAAGTAAGCGGTTGAATCTCCAAAACCGATATGTCCTGGTTCTTTCGCTTGCAGAGAAGTCGTCAAAAAAGAAAAGAATAAAATGGTGAAAATATAAACGGGTCTCATTTTTGGAATCCTTTCATTCCCAAAGAAAATAGCAAAAGCGTTGCATGAATTTTTGCGTTTTCCCGAGCCGTTTGTTTGAAAAGGGAAAACGGAGCAAGCATGCTGAGACGCAAAAAACTGCGAACAAATCGAAATGCCCGCGAAAGAAAAACGCCGAATATTCCAAAATGTTTTCGATAAAAATAAAGCTGCGAAAAGTCGTGCTGCATGCTGCGCGAAAGAACGTTTTTGGCAGAACCGCCTCCTAAGTGGACAATCGGAGCCTCTGGATTTAGCAAAAAGCGATATCCGAGTTTTGAAGCTCGATAGGCGAAGTCCTGATCTTCGTAATACATAAAAATCTTTTCGTCAAACATTCCGATTTCTTCAAAAGCCTTGACCGGCATCAGCCAGCAAACGGCATTGATCCAGTCATTGGAAAGAAAGTGAAAATCCCGTTCGGGTTTGGGATTCCCATGCAGATAGACATCGGCACTGCGGACCGTGCGGAATGCGTTCAAGAAAAATTCCGAGTGCGAAAGAAAACGGTAATCCGTTCTTTGAATGCTCCCGTCCCGATTCTTGACAAGAGGTGCAAAAATCGCCTTTCCCGGATAGGCTTCGGCATCGGAAACCAATTTTTCTAGAGCGTCAATGCTTGGAATTGTATCGTTATTCAAAAAACAGACGAAATCGAAGTGCTCGTTTGGAATGTTTTGTCGAAAAGCTTCGTTGTTGGCAAAACCAAAGCCTTTATTTTCGGGCAATGCGAGAACGCTTGTCTGCGGGAATTCTTCTGCGATTTTTTGAGGCGTTCCGTCTGAACTTGCATTGTCCGCGATAGCGATTTTCCAACGGTCTGGGGAAAGTTTTGACAGGACTTGAAGACAGTCCCTGGTCATCTTGTAACCGTTAAAGGTCACGAGGATTATGAGAGTCTTCATTTTGCCTCCGCATGTATTTTTTCAAAAATCGCTTTCATTTTTTTTGCGGCGTGTTCCCATGTGTAGCGCTTGAGAATGCTTAAACGTTTTTCGTTTTCTTTTTCAGAATAGGAAATCTTTTCGGGGTTCAGATAAAGCGTTTCAATCGCACGGGCAATGCTATCGCTGTCATGAGGGTCAAAATAGATGCCGAGGGATCCTAAGAATTCCTGCATAGGAGAATCCTTGGAGGTGAGAACGCGTGCTCCGTTCTGCAAAGCTTCCAGTGCCGGAAGTCCAAAACCTTCGTAAAGCGTCGGGAATACAAATGCTTTGCAACTTTTATAAAGATTGCGTAATTCTTCGGGGCTTACGAAACCGAGAATTTCGATAGAATCTCGGATAGGGGAGCTTTCGAGAAGCTCCCGGAATGCTTTGTTGTGCCATCCTGTTGGCCCTGCGATTTTAAGAGGAATACGGATTCCTTTCTTTGCAAGGTTTTCGAGGGCTTTGAGCAACCGGCGTAAATTTTTTCGGGGTTCCATGCTTCCAGAAAAAAAAAGAAAATCTTTTTTGGGAAGAGGCTCTTGTACGGTATTATCATGGACAATGCCGTTGGGAATCGTGCGGATTTGATGCTCCGGAATGGAAGGGTAAAGCCGATGGAGCTCCTGGGCTGTAAATTTTGAAATGCAAACGATCGTGTCGGATTTTTTGAGGGAACGCGTGCCGTAATATCCGGTTATCGCGCGAACGCTGCGCTGCATGGTCTTGGGATATCTGCGGTAGACAAAATCGTGGACGGTCAGAACTTTCTGAATTCCTTTGGGCCTCTGCAAAAAGAGGGTCTGCTCCGGCCCCCAAAAGACATCGATTTTTTGCTTTTGGGCGTGCTTGGGAAGCTCGTACTGCTGCCATAGAATGCCGGGAAGTCGCGTGGGAAAAATCGCATACGAAAAATTGGGAGCGAATAATGGATACGCAACCGGAGCCGGTGAAAACAGAATGTATTCGTTTTGACGGTCGATTCTTTGCAATTCGTCGAGAAGGTTTTCGAGGTAAACCTTGATCCCGGCGGAATTCGTTCGGAGCAATTTGACGTCGATTCCAATCCGCATCAGCTTTTTCCTAAAAAGTGCTTGCAGAATGGAAATCCGAGAGAACTGCCCAGAATTTTCTTCAGCTGTTTGAACGGTTTACAGCCCGGAAAAAGATTCTGACGATTTTTCCAAAGCCAAGGAATGCTTGCAAAGTTCGGGGAATGCTCAAAACTTTTCTTCAGGAATTCGCGGTAGCTTTCCACAAAAATGATGTCCGAACTCGTCAAGTTCAAACGTTCTGCAGAAGCGAGAATCCCTTCTGCAACAACCTGGTTGATTTTTAAGACATCCGACATGCGAATGACCGGTTTGATGCCTACCGAATTCTTGTCGTGAATCCGGTAATTCAAAACAGAGTCTGGAATGGATAAAATGCCGCCATTCTTTGCCGCACAGAGGGCAATCCATTCGTCGTAAACGGGAATCCATTCTGGAATGGGCAAAATGGTTTTGAGCAAAGAGGCACGGAATAGAGAAAGGCAACCGTTCGCATTGTTCGTTCCGCATAAGCGAGCGCAGAAAGGAATCTGCGGACAGATTCCGGCGAGAGATCTCCACGAATTGGCGATCGTCTTTCCGTTTGCATCGATGACATGGGCGTCACCAAAAACAAAACTTTGTGGATGAGAGAGAAGTTGCTGTTCTAAAATTTCGAGCTTCTGGGGAAGCCAAATGTCGTCTTGGTCTGCAATCGCGACAAAATCATCGTCAGAAGCGAGCCCCTGGATGGCAAAAAGTGCGTCCGAAAAGGCTTGCCGATGTCCGCCGTTTTGATTGCGGACGGAAATTTGCATGGGAAGCTTGCCCACGAACTCGTTCAAAATGGCTACAGATGAATCACTGGAAGCATCGTCCACGGCAAAAATCTGGTCCGCGGGTCGATTTTGCTTTAAAAGCGAATCGAGCATCTGCGCGAGGAACCTTTCTCCGTTATAAGTAGCGAGTGCGACGAAAATTTTAGACATAATTTTCCATAAAATAGTATAAATTAGGGGTATATGGTACCAAAGAAGAAAGTCATCATTGTCTGCGATAAGAATGCGAGAACGAGTTTCGGGCGATTGACGCTCGATTTGGAACGAACTTTGTATGCAGATTTCGATGTTTCGATTCTTTGGCTTAAGACTCCTCGTTATTTTCCGGATGATGCGAAGACCCTCCCGGAAGAACGCGGCACAAAAAGCGACTCGATTTGGGCGAAGTCCTTGCATGCGGGTTTTTTCAAGTTTCGAGAACCTTTGGCGGAATATCTGAAGAATCAAGATCCGACGATCGTGTTCTTTATTCGCCCAGAACTGGGTTTCCTTGTTCCGGTGGCCAAAAAAGCTTGTCCGCAGGCAAAAACGGTCGTGCTGATTCACGATACCTTTGCCGAAACTCTTTATCCGTTCAGTCTTAAATTCCAGCTGATTTCCCGTTTCTATGCAAAGCCGACGGCTAAGGCGGACGGCTTTGTGTACAATTCCCAATATTCGAAAAAAGAAGCGGAAAAATATTATGGAATAGCAGGCCGTCCCCATGCGGTAACGGGCCTTCCGCTGAATTCGCTGTATTATAACCAGAACATGGATTATGTGCGTTATCGGACAAAACGCGAAACTTTCCGTGCGGATCTGGGAATCAAAGGTTTCAAGGCGATGGTCTTGAATGTAAGCCTTCCGGAACCTCGGAAGAATCTCGACACATTCTTCGACATGGCGAAAGCGCGTCCGGATATTGCTTTTGTCCGTATCGGTAAAGTCAATCGACAGGTGCAGATGAAAATCGAAATGCGCCACTTGAAGAATGTTTTCCATTTCACAAGTCTTTCGGCGACGAACCTTCGCGAATTTTACCGCAACGCGGATCTTTTTGTAATGCCGTCCTATTATGAAGGCTTTGGGCTGCCTCCGCTGGAAGCGATTGCTTGCGGAACGCCCGTAGTCTGCGCCAAGACGACGGCTTTGGATGAAATCTTTAGCGACATCTGCCCAACCGTTTCCCCGGCGAACAATGTTCAAGGCTATTTGAAGGTTCTGGATTCCGTACTGGATGGAACTTATGAGTATGATCCGGAAAAAGTAACCAAGTTGCTTTCCCGCTACAGCATCAAGACTGTTGCAGACAAATTAAGCGCCTTCTTCTATTCGATTCTCGACCGCTGATTTTTACGTAGAAACTTTGTGGAAGGTTTCTTCCGTAAACTTGGAAAGCTCTGTCACCTGGAGTGACTTTGCGTTCAATTCTTTTCGATTCTTGAAAAGAGCATTGAACGCTGTCGGGTGATGGAATGCGAACTGGAAGTAGCGGATGATATCTAGATTTTTGTAAAAGACACGCCCGAGTTCCTTGACGCAGTCCGCATCCTTGATTGGATTGGCCATCTGTCTTGTAATGGTTTCGACGTGAATTCTTGGTGTGGCGAAAAGATTGGCCCCTAAGTGCAAAGCACGAAGTCCAAGATCTAAAAAACGCATGTCGGTGAAAATGTCAGGATCAAAGCCGTGCAGAGCTTGAAGAAGACGGGTCGAATAGATTCCGCATTCCGGAGAAAGACTGGCGATAGGGCGAATCTCCGCGTTTTCGTTTGTGCGGAATTCTTCTTCCATTCCTTTTTTTAAATCGATCAAAAAACCGGAAGATAAAACTTCATGGCTATCGGCATTTAAAATGCGTGGAGCGAATGCGTCCGCATAGGGAAAATCGACACAGGCGTCGGCGACCGCATTTAAAAACGGGCGGGTAATTCGAACGCTCGGCTTCGCGAGGATTGTCCATTCCGCATCCAGGTCGTGCACAACATCCGAAAAATTTTCTGCGTTGAACCAACCTAAAGCTCGGTCCTCGATTTGAGGTCGAAGCTCTTCTTTTGAAAGAACAATGATGTCAAACTGTTTCTGCATTAGAATCGAAGTCCAAGACCTACGCGATGTTCCGTTCCCAGTCCTTGGGCTAGGTACGAAAAGGCGTAGTCAATCGAAAAACGGGTTCCCGCATATCCAAGGCCGAGACTGAAGAGACGCGCGTCATTTGTTTCGTCCGGTCGGCTTGCCGAAGAGAAGAGTTCCTTGGCATCGCGAGAAAGATCAAGCCATGTCCGGGTGAAGCCAGCCCGAACAAAGAGGTTGGATCCGATCGCGTATTCCGTACCGAGGGCTATCGCAGGTTCTGCATAACGCGGGAAGGTAAGCTCCGTGAAAAGAGAAAG
This sequence comes from Fibrobacter sp. UBA4373, assembly GCA_002390045.1. Taxonomy (GTDB): domain Bacteria; phylum Fibrobacterota; class Fibrobacteria; order Fibrobacterales; family Fibrobacteraceae; genus Hallerella. Next base: position 27,805 of record DGSB01000019.1, on the reverse strand, counting down.
GCGGGGAAGCGCTCCCGGAATATAAAAGCCGGAAATAGCGAAAACTTCTTCAAGACCGTAATCGGTATCGCCGTTATCGACATAGGCCCGGATCATTTTACCGAAGTTTCGGGCCGCAAGTCCCACGCCGTACTTGCGAGAGGCGGATTGCCAGAGGATGCCCCAGTCGAAAGCGATCGCCATCGCGGTCTGGTCGCCCTCGTCTTCGGCAAGAAGATCGGTTGCGAATTTGATGGTCGATCCGAACTGAAAGTGGGGAAGCGGCAAAGAAAGCGATAGCGATGTGACGGAACTTTGCGGACTGTACGTCTTGTTGGTTTTGTTTCCGGCTTCATCGTAGCCATCGATGTCGCCATAACGAATCCAGCCGTAGCTGATCTCGGCGACCATCGTTCCGATTTGACGTGCGTAAGCCAGGTAGCCTTGATTGTCTGCGAATTCACCGGTCTGCCAGGAAAAAGCGATTGCGTTATTTTGGTTTGAATCTAAAACGATCGCGGCAGGATTTTGAAGGATGGATCCAGGATTCGAGGACGGCATGGCTGCGTTAGCGTTTTCCATGGCAGCGCTTTTGGCACTGTAAAAGGAACCTAGAAACGAGAAAACTTCTTCACCGGTATCGTTTTTTTTGAAATAAGCGTGGGAGGCGGAGGCTGCTAGGAGCACCGCGAAGGTCAAAATCGAAATTTTTTTCAAAAAAAACATGCTGATAATTTACAAAAAAGAGAAAGTTTATTAAATTTGGGTTGTCGGACTAATAGCTCAGTTGGTAGAGCAACGCCCTTTTAAGGCGTGGGTCGAAGGTTCGAGCCCTTCTTAGTTCACGAAAACCGACCGTGTTGCATGCAATACGGTCGGTTTTTTGTTTTAAGTCGGAGATGAAACGGAAATGATGTCGTACAAGGCGTCACGTTCTACCGGGACAAGACCTTCCCCTTGAATCAAGGAACGCATTCTTTCCGGGCTCATGCCTGTCCAGGTATCTGCACCGGCGGCGTGAGTAATCTTTTCTTCCATAATGGTCCCGTCCAAGTCCGAAGCCCCTGCGTGAATGGCTTTCATTGCGGTCGGAATTCCGGTCTGTATCCAGTAGGCTTTGATGTGGGGGAAGTTGTCGAGAAATAGGCGGGATACGGCAATTGTTCGGAGAATGTCTTCTTCGGAGGTCTTGTGGAGAACTTTATGCCCGAGCGAATTTTTGTCCGGATGGTAAACGAGCGGGATAAACGCAAAGAACCCGGGAGCTTCGTCTTGGAGCTTTCGTAAAAGGGACATATGCTCGATGCGGTCTTCGAGTTTTTCGATATGACCAAAAAGCATTGTCGCATTTGTCGGAATGCCAAGCAGATGAGCTTCCTTGTGGACTTCGAGCCATTCGGCGCCGGTTTCTTTTTTCCCGCAGATGCGGTGACGGATTTCTTCGCCGAGAAGTTCTGCGCCTCCTCCCGGAAGGGCGTCGAGCCCGGCGGACTTGAGGTCTTGGAGGACTTCGCGAACATGACGGCCTGCGAGTTTAGCAAAATGACATATTTCCACTGCAGTAAAGGCTTTCAGGTTGACTTTGGGAAAATCCTTCCGCAATGTGGCGAGCATGTTCAGGTAGTAGTCGAAAGGATGGTCTGGATGGAGGCCTCCGACAATATGGAGTTCCTTTGCTCCGGCTTGGACCGCCGCTTGGGCTTTTGCCTCGATTTCTTCTAAAGTCCAATCGTAGGCATTGGCGTCTGTCTTCTTGATTTTGGAAAAGGAACAGAAGGAGCAATGCAATACGCAGACATTGGTATAATTGATTTGGCGGTTATTCACCCAGAAGACATTTTTGCCATGGCGGGCTTCTTTTTCGGCATTTGCCATCGCACAGAGTTCGTCGAGTGGAGTCTTTTGAAACAGCTCCAACGCGTCCTTTTCGGAAATTCTCATGGGGCATCCTTTGCTTAGAATTGAACAAAAAATATAAAATTGACCCTTGATTTTCGCTAAAAAAAGGCAATAATCTGTTGATATATGTAAATTTTTTATTTATATATCCAAAAGGAGTGGGTTTCTTTTTGGGCTTATTCTCTCGTTTGGGAAGATTATGAGATTTTTATCGACGGACATGTGCTTTTACATTTGCACAATGATGGTTATGCTCGGTTGCATAATCTATTACTATAGTCATAAGACGCCACAAAAGGACCGCAGCAAAGTTTTTGAACTGATCATGTTCAATATGTTTTTTACCTCGGTCTCGGCCACCCTTTCTGCGATGATGGATCCGCTGACTTCGCCGGCAATGAACATTTACAATTACATCCAGCAGTTCTGCCAAACTATCTATTTTGCCCTGCATACGCTTTTGGCTCCGCTGTTTGCTCTCTATGTCGTTTTGGTCAATAATTGGGGCGATTCCCATTCCCGACGCGGGGCTTTGATTTTTCTTTCTCCGGCGTTCTTGCTGGAATTCTTTGTATTGACGAACCCGTTTACGGGGTTGATCTTTTATTACCAGGACAATGTCCTGTTTACTCGCGGCCCGATTGAGCTTTTGATTTATGCCGAAGCGGCTGGCTATATGGCTTTCACGGTGCAGCAACTTTGGCTTTATCGTTCGGTTCTTTTGAAAACGGCTGCGACCGCTCTTTGGATCTTTATTTGCTGTTGCTTGATGGGCGTCATGGTCCAGTTCTTTTTCCAATGGTTCAAACTGGAACTTTTCTGCGAAGCGCTGTCCTTGATGGGAGTCATGCTTTTAATCGAAATGGAAGACTCCCATATCGATGCGATGACAGGCGTTTACAACCGGCATATGTTTATTGCCGATAACGAACGCTATATCCGTTCCAAGCGCAAGTACATGGTGATGGTGATTTCCATTTTGAATTTCAAAAGCTACCTGCGCATGTTCAAGAATGATGATCTGGAAGAAATGGTAAAGAATGTTGTTCTTTGGGTCATTAAAAATTCAAAGGGAACCGTTTACCGCATTGCGCAGGATAAAATTGCGATTATTTCCACCGCGGACCGGATGGAATGTGATGAATTTTCGACGCTCTTCAAAGAATTCATGAACAGCAATGAGCTGCATTTGAATAAGTTCAACAACGTTTCGTTGCCTTTGTCGGTCACTATCGATATTGTGCGTGTGCCGGATGAAATCCAAAAGCCGGAAATCTTGGTCGAACTCGGGGACGACGAACGGGATACGATTAAACCCGGAATTTCAGTTCATCGCGAAGAAGATATTGAAAAGGTGAAGCGTCGCGTGGATCTGGAACAGGTTCTGCAAAAGGCGATTTTGGAAAAGAGTTTTGATGTCCATTTCCAGCCGATCTGGAATGCGGATACATCTCTCTTTGATAGCGCAGAAGCTCTGGTCCGTTTGAACGATGTGAATTTTGGAAACATCCCGCCGATGGAATTTATCCCGATTGCCGAGCAGAATGGGATGATTAATGACATTGGCCGTATTGTATTTGAAAAGGTTTGCCAGTTCCTACACGAAAATCAGCCGGAAAAATTTGGATTAAAGGAAATTGAAGTCAATCTGAGTATTTTCCAACTTTTCGTCGAAGATACGGATATTCTTTTCCGTAGCATTATGGAAAAATACGGAGTCACTTCAAAACAAATAAACTTGGAGGTGACGGAGTCGGCATCATTGATGGACAATGAAATTGTCAAGGAACATTATGAAAGTCTACGCCGTTTAGGTTTTACGTTCTCTTTGGATGATTTTGGAACGGGTTATTCGAATTTGATCCAAGTGATCTACAATGATTTCAAGAATATCAAATCGGACAAGGGACTTCTGTGGGATACGAAAAATCCGAATTCCCATAAATTCCTTGTGGAAACAATCAATATGATTCGTAAGTTCCGCTTGAATGTGATTCAGGAAGGCGTTGAAACGAAGGAACAGCTTGACCTTGTTTTGAAGGCCGGTGCAAATAAAATTCAGGGCTATTATTTCTCGAAACCGTTGGAATCTTCGGAATTCTTGAGCTTTATCCGGGTCCATAATGCTTCGACAAATCCGTTGCATGCTTGAGTTTTGAAAACTTGAAAACAAGAAACCCCGCTTTTTGAAGCGGGGTTTCTTGTTTCGTTGGAAAATGAAATTAAACCTTGAGGGCCTTCTTGAGGGCAGCGGCCTTGTCGGTCTTTTCCCAGGTGAAGCGGGCGCCGGTGCGACCGAAGTGGCCGAGCGCTGCGGTAGCCTGGTAACCCGGCTTCTTCAAGTCGAGCATCTTCACGATGCCGGCCGGAGAAAGGTCAAAGTTCTTTTTGACCACTTCTTCAATCTGACGGTCGTCGACCTTGCCGGTTCCGAATGTGTTCACGAGAATGGAAACAGGCTTTGAGTAACCGATGGCGTAGGCGAGCTGCACTTCGCAACGGTGGGCGAGGCCTGCGGCCACAATGTTCTTTGCCACATAGCGTGCGGCATAGGCGGCACTGCGGTCCACCTTGGAAGGATCCTTGCCGCTAAAGGCGCCACCGCCGTGACGGCCCATGCCACCATAGGTGTCCACGATAATCTTACGGCCAGTAAGACCGCAGTCACCATGCGGGCCTCCGACAACGAACTTGCCGGTCGGGTTTACCAAGTAGCGAGTCTTCTTGTCCAAAAGCTTGGCCGGAATCACTTTCTTGATGAGTTTTTCGACGATTTCCTTTTCGATTTGGGCGTGGGTGAGTTCCTTGCCCTTCACGAATTCATCATGTTGAGTGCTGATGACGACCGTGTCGACGCGAACCGGATTGTCGTTTTCATCATATTCCACAGTCACCTGGGATTTTGCATCCGGACGGAGCCATTTGATTTTGCCCGATTCACGCAGATTCTGGATTTCTTCCATGAGCTTGTGCGCAAGGGAAATCGGGAGAGGCATCAGTTCCTTCGTTTCGTTCACGGCGTAACCGAACATCATGCCCTGGTCGCCAGCACCCTGCTTGTCATCTTCCTTACCATCGGCAGCCTTGGCGTCGACACCCTGGGCAATGTCCGGAGACTGTTTGTCCATAGCGACCATCACGGAGCAGCCCTTGTAGTCAAAGGCGAGTTCCGGATTCACGTAGCCGATGCTCTTGATCGTCTTGCGTGCAATTTGCTGATAATCGATGACCGCTTTGGTGGTGATTTCGCCAGAAATCACGACGAGGCCTGTATTCACAAGCGTTTCGCAAGCCACACGGCTGTTCGGATCCTGTGCGAGGCAGGCGTCAAGAATGGCGTCCGAAATCTGGTCGCAAACTTTATCAGGGTGTCCCTTGGACACGGATTCAGAGGTAAAGAGATAATGTGCCATGTATTGTGTATGGCGGATAAACCGCCTCTCCTTTGGAAGAGTTAATTCATATCTATGCGTAAATTTAGAAAAACGCATAGAAAGCGACAACCGAGAAAAGTAAATTTTAAAACATTTACGCAGAAAAAATGAACGTTTTTTCCGAGCTATAGAATAATTATATTGAGGACTATAGAATTTATTCTCTTGACGCCTGAACAGGAGCTTTTATTCAAATGGAACTTTCTCGTTTTTCCGAATGGCTTTCGAATTTGTTGGATCCGAGCGCTTTTAAGGATTACTGTGTAGACGGTCTTTGCGTGGAGGCTTCTGATAAAGTAACGCGAGTCATCACGGGGGTCTCTTTTCGCGATCGTTTGATCGATGCCGCCATCGAAGAAAAGGCGGATGCGATTATTGTGCACCATCCGAACGGCTTTTGGAATGGTGAAAATCGTGTCCTGGTGGGCAAGTTTGGAGAGCGAATGCGTCGGTTGATGCAAAACGGAATTTCTCTATACGGATTCCATTTACCGCTCGATGGTCACATGGAAATTGGCAACAACGCCTTGATTGCGAAGGCGATGGGAATGAAAATTCTGGAAGGCTTCATGGTGGAAGGCGAAAAACCTGTCGGCGTGATTGCGGAATTTGAAAACTCCCATTCCCAGACGGAATTTGTTGCCCAAGCGGAACGCGCCTTTGAACATGGAGTGCAGAACGCTCTTTTGTACGGCTCCAAGGAAATTCGCCGGGTTGCGATTTGCAGTGGAAGCGGTGCAAGCGGGATTGAAGAGGCGATATCTCGCCATTGCGACGCGTTCATTACGGGCGAAATCAAGGAAGCCGTCCCGATTACCTGCGAAGAATTAAACTTCAATTTGATCAGTTGCGGGCATCATCGGACGGAAATCTTTGGCGTGAGAGCGTTGGCGGATAAAATTCAAAACGAACTCCACATTCCTGCGAAGTTCGTTGATTTAGACAATCCGATTTAAGAATTATTTTGAAATCGCGTTGAATTCAGAGCAGCTGAGCTCTTCAAGGCGGTTACCCATCGCCTGGTTACGGGTTCGCGCATTACCAAATTTTTCGGGAATGCGGAAGCAGTATTCATATTCGGTACCTGCTTCGGTCGGGATGGTAAGCTTGAACGCGCGGATACGGTCTTCTCGCTTGTGGCTTGGGCCTTTGTAGCCTTCGTGATATTCGTATTGATTGCGAATTTTTTTCAAACGGGCATTTTGGTCAAATTGCAATTCTTTGGCGATTGGGCCATTGAGTTCCACAGGGAAGTTCCCAGGAATTCGAAGCTCAACGCGTTCGTCGGAAAGAACGATCTTGGCATCTTTCGGGCTAATCAGGTAACGTTCTTTCGGGATGTTACGGTAGGATTTGAAGCGAACGGTGCGGACTCCGCAAAGTTCTCGCATATCCGGCTGTTCTACAAAGTCGATTTCGCGACATGCTGGAGGCATGTTATCGGGAAGTTCAAGATTACTGCCGTCGGAAGTTCCTCCACATGCGGTGAAGAGAGTCATCCATACGCAACAAAAACCCAACGCAATTTTAAAATTCATGGTTTTAATATAAATTCAAGCTTTACAAAACGCTTGCAAAATTCAAAAAAACATATGAATTTTACTGAATTTGGAGCAGAAGTGAATCCAGACGCTTGGTTAGCTTGTCTGCACCATCGAGTCCCAGGTGATCTTCATTGGCAAAATCGCTTGATTTGTAATCATTTTGGCCGTTTTTGTATTCATCTAGGATGTAAAAATTGCTCTTGGCTTCGGCGAGGGAATCCAGATAGTCGAGCAGGTCCGCAGCATCGTCCAAGGACGGGCCGTATCTTCCCCAGATATCGTTTGCGGTAATGTAGAGAGGGGATTGCGGGAAAATGACACCGACAACGTTTGCTCCATAGCTCTTGGCAGCTTCGATGATCGATAAAAGCTTCTTTTTGTTGAAATCCGCTTTTTCCTTGTCGTAGTTCATAAAGTTGACTTCCGGGTTGTTATCGAGTCCGGATTCTTCGGATTGGTATTCTCCGCGGTTATACGCGTAAATTCCATATTCATGTGGATCCGGAGAAATGTTGTCCAGCACGATCTTTCGCATCATGGCGGGGGCTCCATTTTTCCAAAAATCGTGCTGCTCGTCGTAAATGAATCCTGGAACGGAATTGTAAATGCTTTTGAAGCTTTCGTCGGTAAATGCCCAACGGTCTATGTCCAGAGCGATGACGATGGTCTTGATATTGGTTTCAAGAGGGAGCAGGTAATTGTTCACGAAAAATTCGGTTCCCGCCATGTCTTGTGCGGAATAGGAAAAGTTGACGGCATAGCCGGCGGTGAGAAGGGTCGGGTTGATGCCGGAAAAAGACCGGGAAGAGCCGGTAATGGCGATTTGGGTAAAGGTGCGATTTGTCCAGAACAGGTCCATTTTGACCTTGAGAATTCGGGTCTCCAGACCGGATGTTTCGAGCATGTATACGCCAAGGCTATCCCCGGCAAGGGTCGTGTCGGTAGGAAGGCGGTAGTGATTGTGCTCGACCCAAAGCGTGGGATGCCACAGTTCATTTCCTTCCACAAGATCGAGAATGCTCGAATCCTTGGTGTCGACAAGGACGATTTTGGAATGTCTGCCTTCTGAATTCGTGAGCGTCGCAATAATCAGATTGGGAATCGATGTCCATTCCGTATGGTCAAAGGCAAAACCTTCCGGAGCAGGAATCGCTTGGATCAATTTACCCAGACTGTCGACGATGAGGATCCTTTCGTGTGCGGCATAAGTTTCTCCGGTAAACTTTTTGCCGGTTTCGCTTCCGAAATCGAGGAAAAGGGTTCGCTTTGTGGAATCTTTGGAGAGCGAGGCATTGCACGCCTGTTCGCCGTTATACCAAACGGTATCTTTGTCTTCGAGATGCACGCGTAAAAGCTTGGAACCGGAAACGGCGAACGTCTCGTCGTCCGAGACTCCTCCGTGGTATGCCCCGCTGAAAAGTTCCGTTTTATCGCCAAATTTCTTTTGGCTGAATTCAAGCTTGTATGTGGACTCGCCAAGGAATGTGGCTTCGTTTGTGTTGTCGGCTCCCGAAGTGCCGAAAACAAGGCTTGTATCGGTGCCGACTACATGCCAACGCGGTTCTGCAGCGGAAACCTTGGTGTATCTATAGTAGGTTGTATCGGCAGCATTGAACGGTTGAATGTAGAGCGTATCGAATCCCGAAATTCCTTCGGGCTTTGTCGTGTAAGCAATCCATTGTCCGTTGGGAGAAATATCTAAATGGTAGGGTTCTCCTTTCTTTTTCGGTTCGTAAATCGCATTGTTTCCGCAGGTATATTCGATGACGATGATTTTCCCGAGATCGTCGTCACGGAATGCGAGGCGGGCATGGGTTGTGCCGACTTTTAACTTCAGGGCTTGAGCGGAGGCAATCGGGGTGACTGTGGAATTCGTCGTTCCGGAACGATTGAAATAATGCGGGTTTGGAATCGGACCGATTGCCAGGCGAAATCCTACGTAATCCGCCTTCGTTGAGGACGTGACTGTATAAACGTCTCCTCGGGAATAGGTCTTCATATTCGAAGACTTGTTGCGGAAGCTTCCGCCTTTGAGAATGCGTTCTCCGAGGGAACCTCCGTTGGGCGCTCCGATAAAATCGACGATGGTGGTGTCGCTAAAGTTTCCGAGCCAGTCGTTTACCCATTCCATGACGTTTCCTGCCATATCGCAGAGCTTTGTCGAACTTTTTTGACTGCAGACCGGTTGAGGGGAGTCTTCGGAATTGGAAGAATTGACGGAATGATTCGGAGAGAATCCTCCGATGTTGGCCGCAAGCATCCATTCCGCTTCGGTGGGAAGCCGATACCCTTCGGAAGACGGTAAAAAAGTCAGGGATTCAAGATAGGTGCAGTTCCCGTCTGTGTATACCGCTTTCGAATAGGAGTAAGCCGTGTCCAGTTTTTCTTTTTTACTGCGAGCGTTTGCGGCAAGGATGGCGTCGTAATAAGTGACGTTTGTAATTGGCAGGGAATCCGGATTTTCGATATCCTTGCCCGTCCATTCGGCAAATTCTTCGCGGGTCACTTCGTGAAGTCCAATGGAATAGTCGTAATCGAAAGAAACGACCATGGCGGGCTTTTCGCTCGAAGTTGCGCTAGAAGTATCGGTTCCGACTTCGACTGTTTTGGAAGTGGCTTCGATGAGAAGCATTCCGGCGTGCTCTGGATCGGTCGAGAATTGGCCGTTGTCTTCGTCTGCGGAGCTTCCGGATGATTCGGAACAGGCGCAAATCAGAAAGAAAAAGAGACTGAAGACATAAAAGCGGTACATAGAATCCTCTAATTTCGCTAAAAATAGAAAAAAAGGAAGTTTTGACCCATATTCTTTGTGTGGGGGACTGCAAAATTGTGCCCCTCTTAACTATTATTGGCGCAACTCGTGTCTGCTAGGAGATAGAAACGACATGCGCATTTATAGCTGGAATGTGAACGGTATCCGTTCTGCAGAAAAAAAGGGGTTTGTAGACTGGTTCCAAAAGACCCAGCCGGAACTGCTTTGCTTGCAGGAAACCCGTGCCGAGCTGGATCAAGTCCCGGAAGAACTCCAGGCTCCGGAAGGATATTTCTGCTATTGGAACGCTTGCCAGAAAAAGAAGGGCTATAGTGGCACGGCAATCTTGAGCCAGATTGAGCCGGATGCAGTGGAATATGGCTTCGGAATCGATGAATTTGATGAAGAAGGCCGCGTTGTCCAGCTTGTATTCCCGGATTGGGTCTTGAACTCGATCTATTTCCCAAACGGCGGGCAGGGGGAAGACCGCATCGATTACAAGCTCCGTTTTTATGACGCTTACCTGGATAACTGCATGGATTGGCTTAAACGAGGGCGTCATGTGGTGACTCTCGGGGACTTTAACACATGCCATCAGGAAATTGACATTGCACGTCCCAAGGAAAACGAGGACGTGAGCGGCTTCCTTCCGGTGGAACGCGCTTGGATCGATAAATATATTTCGGCAGGATTTACGGACACATTCCGTATGATGCATCCTAATTTGGCAGATGCCTATACCTGGTGGTCGAACCGTGCGAATTCTCGCGAACGGAATGTAGGATGGCGAATCGATTATGCATTTGTCGATTCCGCTCTCGAAAAAAATGTGACGGATGCGCAGATCCATCCGGAGATCAAAGGCTCGGACCATTGTCCCATCAGCGTCGATTTGGAACTTCCGTTTCCGCCAATCGATCTAAGCAAAGATGAATAAAAGAAAAACTCCGCAATCGCGGAGTTTTTTTTAATAGAAGTGTTGGACTTCTTGCAATGTCCCGAACAGTTCGTTTCCGATTTCAAAGCGTTCCTTGATGTGCGTGTGCAAATCGCGGAATTCTTTTTCGGTGGCGAGGTTCAAAGCGTTTAAATTCTTGTGCATGTTCGAAATGAAGCCGGAAACATAAGCTCCGCTCTTTTTGGTCTCCATTTCGGAATCCATGTTTTGCAGTTCCTTATCCGTTTCAATGCGGGAAAGCAGATAACGGGTTGTGGATTGCAGTTCACTCAAGAAATAAACGAGTAAAAGTTCTTCTTGAAGGATTCCTCGGGGATTTTCTGTAGAATAACGTCCGATTTTTTCGATTTTTCCGAAAAAGACGGAAGCTTGGGCGTATTCGAGACAGGCTTCGAGGGATGTTTCGCAAATGTTCACCTTTTCGCCGATGGCCGCAAACCATTCCCGACGGTTTGTCACATTTGCCTGTGTCATAAGGGGGGAAAGTGCGCTAAAGGCGTAAAAGACTTCTTCGTAACGGCGATTGCGCATGCGGCAATTGAATGCGCGATTTCGAACTGTCTGGTCTTCGACGGGATGGGCTAATGTAATCATAAACGGCACACCTCTCGTACGCCAGAAATTTTACGGATTTCTTCCATCAGGTGCTCTAACATATCGCGCCGGGCGATGCGGAATACAAGCCGTACGCGACCGTTCTTTTTGCCTGATACAACGCTCATGCGTTCAATGAAGACTTTTGCCTTGGCGGTTGCGTCCATAATGTCTGTCGTAATGCCCTTGCGGTCATCCGTTTCAATTTTTAAATGGACTGAAAATTCCTTCTTCGAATCGCGGTTCCATTCCATCGCAATGCGACGGGATTCTGGAATGGATTGCAAATGCGGGCAACCTTTGCGGTGAATTTCAATGCCGTGTTTGGGAATCAAGGCGCCGATAATCGGTTCACCAGGAATCGGAGAACAGCAGTTGGCAAAATGGATCAGCAGGCTGGATTCGTTGCCGACTTCGACCGGAAGCTGGGATTCGTCAGCTTGGTCTGTGACAAAGAGCTTCACCGGAGAGGCTGGATCCGCTTCGCTGAATTTTTCGGGATGAATCTTTTGAATGAATTTTTCAAGTTCGGAAAGGGCCATTTCGCCTTGCCCGAGTTTGTCGTAGAATTCTTCAATGGTCTTCACACCAAAGAATGTGCAAATTTCTTCCGTTTTCGGCTGTTCTTCCGCCTTGGTAATTTTGAAGATGCGCAGCTCGCGCATCCAGAGTTCCTTGCCCAAGGTCTGCGCTTCCTTGACGATGCTTGTGCGCATCCAGCGGCGGAGTTCCTGCTTGGCCTTTTCTGTACGGACGATTTCGAGCCATTCCGGAAGCGGGTTCTGGTTGTGGCTCGTGAGAATCTGGATCGTGGCCCCGTTGGTGACGGTGCGGGTCGCGCTGATCACATCGTTGTTGATGCGGGCGCCGACGCAATGCAAGCCCAGTTGCGTATGGATGGCAAAGGCGAAGTCAAGAACGGTACTTCCTTCGGGGAGTTCGATCGAATCGCCTTTGGGAGTGAAGACGGTAATGCCTTCGTCTTTCAAGTCCACATGAAGGAAGTTCAGGTATTCGGTCGAATCCGGAATTTCTGCCTGGAGCTTTGCCAAACGGTCGAGCCATTCGAGTTCTTCACCGCTACGCTGCGTTTCGAGCTTGTAGGCCCAATGGGCGGCGAAGCCCTTTTCGGCGGTCAGGTCCATATCCTTTGTCCGAATCTGGACTTCGACCATCTTGTTTTCGGGCCCGATAACCGTCGTGTGAATGCTCTGGTAAAGATTCGGCTTCGGCGTTGCGATGTAATCCTTGAAAAGCCCTTGAATCGGAGTCCAAAGGTTATGCACATAGCCGAGGGCGAGGTAACATTCCGGAATCGTTTCCACGATAATGCGGATCGCGAAAATATCGAAAATTTCGTCCAGCGAACAGCCGCGGCTGAGCATCTTTCCGTAGATGCTGTAAATGTTCTTGGTTCGGCCGGAAATTTTACAGTCGAAATCTTCGAGGGCCATCTTGATTTGGAGAGGTCCCACGACAGACTTGATGTAACGCTCGCGTTCTTCCTTGGTCGAAAGCAAGTGGTCTACGATACGCTTGTATTCAACCGGATTCAGATATTTAAACGCCAAATCTTCCAGTTCGGACTTGAACTGGTAAAGGCCGAAACGGTGGGTGAGCGGCGTATAGATATCGAGGGTTTCTTGCGCGATGATCTTTCGCTTTTCGGGCTTCATGTAATGAAGCGTGCGCATGTTGTGCAAGCGGTCCGCGATTTTCGTCATGATGACGCGCGGATCTTTTGCCATGGCGTTGATAAACTTTCGGTACGTTTCGGCTTTTTGTTCGACCTTGTTGCCTTGCTTTTGGGCTGCCGAAATTTTTGTCACGGCATCGACCATAAATGCGGTGTCTTCACCAAAACGGGCTTTGATTTCTGCAAGCGTGTGCGGAGTGTCTTCAACGACATCGTGCAGAAGTCCTGCGAGAACCGAAGACGTATCGAGCTTCATGTCCGCGATGATTTTTGCGACTTCGTAAGGGTGTTCCGTGTACGGCATGCCGCTTTTGCGGAATTGTCCCTTGTGGGCTTCTGCGATAAAGGCGACAGCACTGCGGAGCTTCTGCTCGTCGAGAGCAGGATTTTTTTTCATGAGCACGTGAATGATGTGCTCTTGCGCAAGTTGTAATTGTTCCGTGGCCATAATCTAAATCTATCAAAAAAAGGCTAAAATGGGCGAATTTTTGCGTTTTATATGGAAAAGATACTATTTTTTTTGAGCCGGACAGGCTTATTTTTCTGAACTCGTTTTGGAGCGGTTTTATGCTAAAATTTGGGATGGTGCTTTGTGCGCTTCTTCTTGTCGCTTGTGGGAGTGACGGATCGAATACGACGAATGCAGATGTGGATGATGATGTCTTGCTGGATTCCCGTGACGGTCGCACCTATAAGACGGTTCAAATCGGTTCACAGGTTTGGATGGCGGAGAACCTGAATTATAAGACCGATGGCAGTTACTGTTACGAAGATGACGCCTCGAATTGCAAAATCTACGGACGGCTTTATACTTGGGAAACCGCCATGAAGGTTTGCCCGAAAGGCTTCCACTTGCCGAGCCGTGCCGAATTCGATACGCTTTTCCAAGCTGTCGGCGGAAAAAAGAACGCAGCGACGTTGTTGAAATCGACTTCCGGTTGGGAAGGTTATGACGGCGAGGATGGTAATGGAACGGATGCCTATGGATTTTCCGCACTTCCTGCCGGGGAGCGCAGTCGCGCAGAAAAGTATTACTCTCTTGGATATGAAGCGCACTTTTGGAATTCATCCGAAGATAATGAATATCTGAACGCACAATTTCCCGGAGTATTTGCTGGCGAGATGGTCATACTCAATAAATACCCGAATGCGAGTCAGGGCTATTTTTACAAAGAGTACGCCTATAGCGTCCGATGTGTGAAGGATTAGAACTAAAAAGGCTCGCATCGCTGCGAGCCTTTTTAATTCCGAATGGATGACGCTTAGAGAAGTTCGCCAATCTGGACGGCGTTGAGAGCGGCACCCTTGCGGATCTGGTCACCGGTGAGCCACAGCGTATTGCTGTTGTCGTCGGCGAGGTCCTTGCGGATACGGCCTACAAAGACGTTGTCCTTGCCAGCGCTTTCGAGCGGCATCGGGTAGACGTAATTCTGCGGATCGTCCTTGAGGGTCACGCCCGGAGCAGTCTTCAAGACTTCGCGGATCTGTTCCACGGAAATCGGCTGTTCGGTTTCGAACCAGACGGATTCCGAGTGGGAGCGGAGAGAGCTCACGCGGACGCAAGTTGCACTGGTGCGCACATCGGAGTGCATAATCTTGCGCGTTTCGTTGAACATCTTCATTTCTTCCTTCGTGTAGTCATTTTCCGTCATCTTGTCGATCTGCGGAATGACGTTGTAGGCAAGCTGATGCGGGAACTTGGCAATGTGAGTCGTTGTACCCGTTTCGATGATGTCCTTGTACTGCTGCTTCAACTCTTCCATGGCGACTGCACCTGCGCCACTTGCGCTCTGATACGAAGAAATGTGGATCTTCTTGATCTTCGAGAGCTTATTGATCGGATTCAAGACGACGACCATCATGATGGTTGTGCAGTTCGGGTTCGCGATAATGCCCTTACCGCCGAATTCCGGCTTGTAAAGCTTGATGTCTTCCGGGTTGACTTCCGGGACGACGAGCGGAACGTTCGGGTCCATACGGTAGAAGCTCGTGTTATCGATGCAGACAGCCCCAGCCTTCACTGCGGACGGAAGGAATTCCTGGGAAATGGCAGCTCCTGCAGAGGAGAACACGATGTCAATGCCCTTGAAAGAATCGTGCGTGAGTTCTTCAATAGTCAATTCTTCACCGCGGAATTTAACCTTGCGGCCAGCGCTACGCTTGGAAGCGAGAAGCTTCAAAGAATCCAACTTGAAGTTGCGTTCTTCAAGAATGGAAAGGAGTTCTTGTCCTACTGCGCCCGTGGCGCCGACTATTGCAACATTACGACTCATAATTTGCCTTTTTGTGATGTGAGTTGAGTTTCAAATTTATTTGCCAGACAGCTTACCGAGTTCGATTTTGTACGAAGAAATCATTTTGGCTGCTGCCGTTGCCTGACGCTTACTTTGTTCGAATTGGACTTTTCGATTTTCGACATCGTCGAGCGTTGTATACGCGTGGAGGGCGTAACCGGCGAGCCTTAAGCTTTCCGTTGCGCGGACGAGCTGTTGGTGAAGTTCACTGACGTTTCGCGGATGAAAAAGCGAAGCGGCCTGACCGTTGACCTTGGCCGTGGAATTGCGAAGCGCGAGAGCTTTGCTTTCGGCCTTTTCACGGTTCGGTTCCGAAATGTCGTTCGGAAGAGCGTCCATGGCGCCAATCTGCTGTGCGAAGTCGAGAGCTTCTTCTGCAATCTTTTCTGCAGAAGAAACGTAGCGTTCAATCGAATTGATCGCGTCCTTATCTTTTTCGGACGAGGAAAATCCGATTTCAGCGGGCTTCGCACTAGCGTTTGCCTTTGCGCTGTCAGCCGCACGTTCCCTTGCCATTGTTTCGTTGGCCGCAATATTTGCCGCGATGATTGCAGAGGGTGAAAGTTCACGGGAAACGAATGTTCCGTATCCTTCGATTTTCATATACGAGAAGAATACGGCCAAGAGCAAGATGATGACCGTGAGGATGCCGGAGACAGCGGCTTTGATGGCTCCGGTAGCATTGATCGTCTGGATCAAAGCGAGAAGCGCGATGCTCCAGAGGATAGCTAAGCTGATCAAGTCAAAGGACGGCATGGATTACTTGTTCAGGATTAGAACGGCAGATCGTCTTCCATATCCGGACCGACGTCCATCGGCGGTTGGGACATGCCTTGGTTGATCGACGGGGAACGGCCATAGCTCGGGGTCGAGGACTGCTGGCGGTTGAAGTTGGCACCACCTTGGAAGGAGGAACCGCCCTGACCGCCTCTCGGGGTAAGGAGCTGGAACGTGTCCATGTTCACATCGGTCGCATAACGCTTCTGACCGTTCTGGTCGTCCCAGGAACGATAAGTGAGCGTACCTTCTACGTACAGGGTCATGCCCTTGTGAACGCCGAGTTGTTCAATGATGTCAGCGATTTTTCCCCAGCCGACAATGTTATGCCAATCCGTTTGCTCTCGGGTTTCACCGCTTGCATCGCGGTAACGACGGGACGTTGCGAGGGAAAAAGAAACACGCTTTCGGCCACTTGGGGTTACTTTGGTTTCCGGATCCTTGCCGATGTTTCCGATGAGCATGACTTTGTTCAGATAAGGCATTTGATATTTCCTAGTGAGTTTTCTTTTTTGTGTTGATATATCAACTATATTTTATGTGCACCCTAAAATATAAAAAATAATGACTGTCAAACTTGCTCTTTCTCATTTTGAAGATTCTTATCCGCAAGAGTTGCGCGGAAAGCGTCTCGGGGCCCTGTTGCACCCGGCTTCTATCGACTCGAACTTGCACCACACGCTCGAAACGCTCCGCCGTTATGACGGAAAACTGTTTAAGCTTTCGGCGCTTTTTGGCCCCCAGCATGGGATCAAGGGCCATACGCAAGACAATATGATCGAATGGGAAGGTTCTGTGGATCCCGAACTGGGAATCCCGGTTTACAGCCTTTATGGAAAAACGCGTGAACCTTCGCCAGAAATGCTTTCGCATATCGACGTGCTCCTGGTGGATATGCAGGATGTGGGTGCTCGTTACTATACGTTCATCTGGACGCTTTTCCTTTGCATGAAAGCTTGCGAAAAGGCTAAGATTCCAGTGATTGTCTTGGACCGCCCGAATCCGCTTGGAAATACGGTAGAAGGTCCGACGTTAGATCTCGGTTATACAAGCTTTGTCGGTCTTTGGACGCTTCCGATTCGCCACGGCAAGACGATTGGTGAACTTGCAAAGCAGTTCCGTGCGGAATGCTATCCGAACTGTGAACTTTACGTGATGGAAATGGACGGTTACGATCCGAGAATGTGGTTCGACGAAACCGGACTTCCTTGGGTGATGCCTTCTCCCAACATGCCGACTCTCGACACGGCCATTGTTTATCCGGGCATGTGCCTTTTTGAAGCGACGAACGTGAGCGAAGGCCGTGGCACGACCCGTCCGTTCGAACTGTTTGGCGCTCCGTTCATCGATGCGCCGAAGCTTTGCAAATACTTGAACGGTTTGAAACTTCCGGGCGTCTACTTCCGCGAGAACTATTTCCAGCCGACGTTCCACAAGGGCGCAGGCCAGATTTGCGGCGGTGCGCAGATCCATGTGACGGATCGAAATGTTTTCCGTTCGTTCGATATGGCCATTCGTATTCTGCGCTACCTGCACCACGAATATCCGAACGATTTCGCATGGAAGCAGCCTCCTTACGAATACGAATATGAAAAACTTCCGATCGACATCTTGCTCGGCTCGGGAACTTTCCGCAAGAAATTTATCGAAAACGGAGAGCTTTAATGCGAATCCTTGTTCTTGCTGCGGGCCTTGGAACGCGTCTTAGACCGCTGACACTTCAAATGCCGAAGCCTCTTGTCCGCGTTGTGGACAAGACGATTCTCGAACATCAGGTAGAACTCGCGAAAACGGTTCCGGAAGCGCATCTGCATGTGAACGCGCACTATCTTTCGGATCAGCTTGCCGAAGCCGCCCTTTCTTATGGATTTGAAAAAGTCTGGGAAGAACAGCCGGAACCGCTTGGAACGGGCGGCCCGCTGTATCGCATGAATCGGGAAGACCCGGTGGATGAATTGCTCGTGATGAATTCGGATTGCTTTTGCAAATTCGATTTGCGTTCTTTTTTGCGCCTTTCGCGAGCTTCCGGTGCCCCATGTTCCCTTTTGGCTGTCGATAATCCGATGGTGAATACCATTTTTGTCCGAGACGGCTTGATGGCGGGAATCCAGAATCGTTTTGGCGATCGCACGCGAGAACGCGTGACTTTTTCGGGAATTTCCTGGTATTCCAAACGCGCTTTAGAGAATATTCGCGAAAATGAACTCGACATTCGTGAATTTTGGAAACGCCTTGTGCAGAGCGGAAACGCTCCGTTTATCGATGTGAGCCAAAAGTATTCGCTGTGGATCGATATGGGAACTCCGGATGGACTCATTCGAGCAAGCGATTATCGGAGAAAGGAACTTGGTGTCGGTAATTATGGAGTTCCTTTGCAAATTGCCAAACAGGCGAAAGCCACCGTTTTTATGCCGGGGCTAGAAATCCCGTCGAACGCGACGTTTGATCATGCGATTGTTTTCCCGGGCGCAAAAATCGAAGACGGCGAATGCGTGAAGAATGAAATCCGCGGAAAAGATTTTTGTTGGCCTATTGGAAGATGAAGGTTGGAAGATAGGAAGTTAAAATGCTGAACTTTAGAATTGTCCTTTGTGAACCGGAACATCCGCATAATGTGGGCTTTGTCGCTCGCGCGATGCACTGCAATGCGATTCAGGACCTTTACATTGTTTATCCGAAACGCGATACGGTGAACCAGGAATCTTACAGGACTGCTCACAATTCCGCAGAAATCTTGGACAATGCGAAAGTGGTGCATACGTTGGATGAAGCTTTGGCAACAGCCCAATATGCAATCGCTTTTTCCCGCAGACGTTTTGATACGGTGATTCCGCATACATCGCTTCCGAACATTACAGAAAAGCTTCCGAAAGAGGGAACCGTTGCGCTTGTCTTTGGCAGGGAATCCTGCGGTCTTTCGCTCGAAGAAATCGACCGCTGTGCAATCATTTGTGAAATTCCCGTGCCTGGACAGATGAGTTTGAACTTGGCGCAAGCGGTCACGACAGCCTGCTATGAGCTTTGCCGTAACGGCCTTCTGGACAACAGTGGACTTCGCACGGATCGTGTACCGCTCAAGCGTGGGCGAGTCGAAAAGGCGAACATGGGACAGGTCGAAAATTTCTTGAAATTTTTGAATTCAAATTTGACGGACCGTTATCAGAACAACACGTGGACGGAATCCGCGGTGCGAGAATTCTTGCAGCGCTTGGAACCGACCCGTTTTGAAATGAGCGCCCTGCTCGGACTTGTAAAAAGCTTGGTGATGCGCGGCAAGGAAGATGCCCGTCGCATTATTCAAGAAAAAGAAGCCGAGTGGAAGTCTAAAGGACTGATGTAATCCCTTTGGCGAGCCGTTCTTCGGCTTCAAAAAAGTGGTTGCCAGGAAATTCGGTGAAGGTGGCGGCGACTTCGCTTTCTTGAAAAACATTTTGAATTTCAAGCGTGTTCTTTTTGACCGCCGCAAAGACCGGATTCTTGCTCAAGGCTTCTTTGTCGCCGAGGGAAAAGGAAATCCGGTCGATTTTTTTGGAAGGTTCATGGGCTTTGCAAAATTCTAAAAAGCCTGGATACCAAAGCGAACCGGATCCGCAGACAATCCGCTTAAAAGCATTTGTATTGAAAGCCGCGTAAACGGCAAAAAGTCCGCAGAGGGAATATCCGGCGAGAATGGAAAAACTCGGAGCTGGAATTTGTGCCGAGATTTCCGGCAAAATTTTTTCGGTCAGTTCGGCGAGATAGGCGTTTGCTCCGTCGCCAAAGTCCGGTTCTTTTTTGCGCAGGGCAGGGCTTTTCCACGGCGTGAGTTCCGTGTAACAGTCAATTCCGCGGATGGCGGCAAAAGAAAAGTCTTTGTTTGTCAGCGCTTGGACTTTGCGGTAAATGGTTTCGCCTTCATCTTCGAAACAGTTGACGATCACGAGCGGAACGCTTTCAAACTTTGCGGGAAAAATTTGAACTTCTTTGCTTGCGATTTGCATGAAAACCTACCAGAAAAAAACGCTCACGTCGATTCCGCCGTTGATGGATTCCATGCGGCGTTTGGGCGTCATATTCAAAGCGTTTTCCGCTTCTTTGCCGGGAACGATCAAGGCAATATTTGAATTTGAAAAATCGGAACGGATTTTTTTTCCGATTTCTCGGTAAAGTTTAGGGATGTCGGCGGTAATGCGCTTGCCGTATGGCGGGTTCAGCGCAAGCAGGGAATTTTCTGAAGGTTTTGGCAAATCGAAAAAATCCGCTTGGTAAATCTGGAGAGCGTCAGAGGCAAGGTCCTGAAGGTAAGGAGCTGCCGCGGAAGACTTCAGATTGTATTCGACAGTCAATACCGCTTTGCTCGAAAGATCGCTTGTAAAAATTTGAAATTCGGGCAAAAGTTCAAGACCCGATGTGTGGTTCACCATAAAGTTCCAGGCCGCCGATCGAAAGCTCGGAGCGTTCTGCAAAGCGTAGCTTCGGGTTTTCCAAAGGTTCGCATGCGCTTTGACGAGAGCCGCTTCACTGGAAAACGTACCGCTTCCTGACATCGGATCGAACAGCTTTTTCGAACGGAGAATTCCGCCTTCGAGAAGCATCGAAGCGGCGAAGGTGTCGCGGACAGGAGCTTCCTCTACATGACGATCGAAGCCTCTTTTATAAAGAGGTTCCCCGGCTAAGTCCACGCTGAGTGTGCAACGGTCGTTCTCAAAGTGTACAAAGAGCGTTTGGGGCTGTAACGTTGCATTTTCGCTAGGGGAAAGGCCTCGTTCTTCAAGAGCCGAATAGACGATTTTTTGAAGGCGTTCCGCAATCGCATCGGAATGGTACAGCCTGGATTTTTTGCAGGTCACTTTGATCTGCGGCAGGGGACTTTGAGGATAGTAAAGTTCCCACGGAATTTCCAAAGCCTTTTTTTCCAAACGTCCAAAGTTTTCGGCGGTAAAACTGCCGATGCGCATCACGATTCGCGTACAGGTGCGGGAAAAGGCGATGAGTTTCCAGGCGTCTTCGAGTTTTGCCGTAAAATCGACGGCTCCAAAAGAGGTTTGCAGGGGAATATTCACGCCGAGAAGGGTAAATTCCGCCGCACAAGTCGATTCAAAACCCGGGTGGCAGACCGCTCGAAAATCATGCGGAATGGCGGTAATATGACGTTTGATGCGTTTGGACAAATCCATATTTAAATAATAGAATTCTATAGAAAAAGCTTTTGTGACCGCTTGCTTTCCCGTTCGCTTTTTCTATAATTCGGCTATCCACTCATTTACCAAGGGGAAATCATGAAAAAAATCTTTGCAATTCTTTTGGCGGTGACCGCACTCGCTTTCGCAGAAAATCATAGCCATGATGGCTTTTTCATCAATGCTCAGGCGGGCCTTGGCTATTACGGAATTTCGTCGGACGGTTTCTATGACGATATCAGCGAAAATGGTTTTGGGGAATCTTTCAATTTGAAAGTCGGAGCTGCGTTGAATGAAAATGTGGTCTTGCATTTGGGACTTGGTCTTTTGAGCTATTCGAATACGGATGCGGAATTGAATCATTTGGACGCAGAAGTTTCCACCCTGGGCTTGTTGATCGGTCCGGGCGTGACTCTTTTCCCGGTGAAAGGCGGAGCGCTCGATAATATTTTTGTCACGGCAACGGTTGGCTTTAATCTGGATTACTTTTCGTACGACTTTGATTCGAGTTTGTTAGATGATGATGCGAATACCGCTCTTGGTTTTGGAGCTTTGGTCGGTTTCGGCAAGGAATGGTGGATTGCAAATACTTGGTCTTTGGGCGTTGGCTTGAATTACAAGTTTAGCTATGGTGGCGATTCGGATATCGATGACGCCTCCTGGTCGACGAATTCGGTTCAGCTCGTCGTGACGATTTCCCATAATTAATTTTTGTTAATTCCGTTTCGTACCGGATGAATATAGATTATTCGGTATGGAACTCAGTACAGTATACAGACTCGCGTGTGCGCTTGCAATCGGTTTGATTATCGGTTTGCAACGTGAAAACACCTATCAAGCGGTAGATGAAATGCATCCCGCTGGAATCAGGACGTTTTCAATTACGGGCGTTTTAGGCGCCTTGGCCGCGTTGATGTCGATGCAAATGGGCTCGGTGGCTCCGTTCGTCGGGCTTTTGCTTGTTTTGGGTGTTGTCCTCGGCGCAACGCATATTTCTAATGTTTCGCGAAGCTATACAGGAATTACGACAAGTGTTGCAATGATCGCTGTGTATATGCTTGGCGGTCTTTGCCAATATGGGAAAATTTTAGAAAGTGTAGGGGTTGCGGTTTGTGTCCTTGGCCTTTTGGCGTTGAAAGATCCGTTGCATACTTTTGCGCACAAAGTTTCTAAAGACGATATCATTGCAACTCTCAAGTTTGCCTTGATTTCGGCTGTCATTCTCCCGATTCTTCCGGAAAAGGCTTATGGCCCTCCGGGACTTGAAGTGCTTTCTCCGTATAAGATCTGGATTTTTGTCTGTTTGATTTCGGGCATTTCCTTTATCGGCTATTTTCTAATCAAGTGGATTGGTCCGGGAAAAGGAATTGGACTCACGGGATTTTTAGGAGGACTAGCATCGAGTCTTGCTTTAACGCTTAATCTGTCACAGCGCAGTAAACAGAATCCAGGCTTTTCGAATACGCTGACGACAGGAATTGTCGTTGCATGGTCGGTGATGTACTTCCGCATTTATTTGATATGCATCTTGCTTTTACCTGCGATAGCGGGGAAGCTCGCCATCGCTTTGCTCATTCCGCTAATTCCAGGATTCCTTTATGCCTATTTTCTGTATCGGCGGAATAAACGCTTGAATGCCGTCCAAATGACGGATTTTACAAACCCGTTTGAACTTTGGCCGTCGATTAAATTTGGCTTTATCTTTGCCGTGGTGCTCTTTCTTGCGAATGCGGCGCAAAAATATTTTGGCAGTGATGCGCTCTACATTTCCACTTTTATCACGGGCCTTGCGAGCATGGATGCCATCACGCTTTCCGTGATGGAAATGAGCAAGCAGGGAGCGGTCTTATTGAATTCAGCTGTCAAGGCAATCGCGATCGCGGGGCTTGCCAATACACTTTGCAAGGGAGTTTTGGCATGTATCTTTGGCGATGCTGAAATGCGTAAATTGATTATTCCCGCCGTCGGAATTTTCTGCGTTGTTTCGCTCCCGCTGATTCTTTGGGTGTTGTAAAACGCTACAACATTTTTTGTACTTCACATTAAACGGTCTAGGGGAATTTCTTTTAATTTATGGGTGGAACGATTCAAGTTCCCTAGACCACACACCCTAGCGGCCACCTCTGAATGGAGGTGGCCGTTTGTGAGGGGGTCTATAAAAGGTTTTGTTGGGGTAAAACAAAAAGGACCTCCCGATTTCGGGAGGTCTTTCTGATTTCTGGGAAAAGCGTCGAAGAATTAGACGCTCTTCTTGTCGTTCAACATGTTGATCGAAATGTGAAGATCGTTCAACTGGTTCAGATCGACTTCGCTCGGGCTCTGGTCCATCGGGCTAGAAGCACTCGTGTTCTTCGGGAACGCGATGTAGTCACGGATAGATTCTTCACCTTCCATCGTAGCAACAACGCGGTCGAGACCGAAGGCGAGACCACCGTGCGGAGGAGCACCATACTTGAATGCATCGACGAAGAATCCGAACTTGGTCCTTCACCTGTTCTTCGGAGAGACCGAGCAGGCGGAACACCTTTTCCTGAACTTCCGGGTTGTGAATACGGATAGAACCACCACCGATTTCGACACCGTTCAAGACGAGGTCGTATGCTTCGGCGTTGCAATCCTTGAGGTTGCCGTCGAGCATCATCTGGAGATGTTCCGGGAGCGGGTTCGTGAACGGGTGGTGCATCGCCATGTAGCGGCCTTCCGTTTCGCTGTATTCGAACATCGGGAATTCGGTAATCCACACGAATTCGCGCTTCTTCGGATCGCGGAGACCCTTGATACGAGCGACTTCCAAGCGGAGCTGGCCCATAGCGGTTGCTGCAACCTTTTCCGGACCTGCGATGAAGAACATCATGTCGCCGCACTTGGCACCGACAGCGTCACGGAGTTCGTTCAACTGTTCCGTTGTGAAGAACTTGCCGACCTGAGTTTCGACTTCGTCATTTTCCTTGACGCGCATCCACACGAGGCCCTTGGAACCGTACTTGCCGACATAAGCGGTGAGTTCGTCAATCTGCTTACGGGTGAAGTCCACGCAACCCTTGGCTGCGATACCGCGGATCTTTCCGCCAGCTGCGACGCAGTTCTTGAACACGCCGAAGTTGGACTTGGCGCCGATTTCGGAAACATCGTGGATTTCGAGATCGAAGCGAAGGTCCGGCTTGTCGGAACCGTACTTGAGCATGGCTTCGTGCCACTTCATGCGACGGATATGCTTAGGCGGTTCGAAGTTCCAAACCTTGCCGAGAACGTCCGTGACGAACTTGTCGAACATTTCCATGACTTCGTCCTGGTTGACGAAAGACATTTCGACGTCGATCTGAGTGAATTCCGGCTGACGGTCTGC
>DGSB01000019.1:0-3321 GCA_002390045.1 Fibrobacter sp. UBA4373 | reverse complement strand
TGAATTCCGGCTGACGGTCTGCGCGAAGGTCTTCGTCGCGGAAGCACTTGGCGATCTGGAAGTAGCGGTCCATGCCAGCAATCATCAAGAGCTGCTTGTACTGCTGCGGAGACTGCGGGAGGGCGTAGAACTTGCCCGGGTTCACGCGGGACGGCACGAGGTAGTCACGTGCGCCTTCCGGAGTGGACTTGCAAAGGCACGGGGTTTCGATGTTTTCAAAACCGTTTGCATAGAAAAAGTCGTACACGGCCTTGAGGAAACGGCTCTTGAGGAGGAGCTTCTTTTGGATCCACGGACGGCGAAGATCCAGGTAACGGTACTGCAGGCGAAGGTCGTCGTTTTCCTTGCATTCTTCGTTCGGGTCGTTGATGGCGAGCGGAGAAGTGAGGGCGGCGTTCAAAATTTCAAGCTTATTTGCCTTGACTTCAATTTCACCGGTAGCGAGCTTTTCGTTGGTGTTGCCTTCTTCGCGGGCATATACCTGACCAGTCACGTAAATGACGTATTCATTACGGAGCTGTTCCGCTGTCTTCAAAACTTCGGCATTGTAATCCGGGTTGAAAACGATCTGCGTTTTGCCAAACTTGTCGCGGAGGTCAACGAAGATGACTCCACCGTGGTCGCGGCGGCGATCCACCCAACCGGCGAGTGTTACAGTCTGGCCAACATCTTCCTTGCGAAGTTGGCCGCAGTTATGTGTGCGTTTCATAAAGTGAACTTCCTTGATTGGGAATATTAAGCGTGACAAATATAAAAAACTCACACTCCAAGACAGGCAAAAAATTATTTTTTGATGGAGGATTCGGGTAAAGATTGCGAATCGGGAAGAAAAAAAGAATAGTTGTGTGGGCTGTCCTTGTTTTATGCGGGGCAGGTCTTGTCGTATGGGATTTGGCATCATTTCCGGAATATGTGTATGAAAATCCTTCCCGAGTCCCGTTTGACCACGAAAAGCATGCAGATGCGCTGGGGTTGGAATGTTCCAAATGCCATGTGGGTGCAGAAGTCGGAATTCACGCCCAGATGCCCTCGAAAGCGGACTGCATGGATTGCCATCATTTGCCTCTTACGGAATCGGCAGAAATCGAAAAACTCGACAAGGCGCTTCACGTTGCGCTAGACAATCCCTTTTCGTTTACAAGTTTATTGCCGTCGAATGTCGTTTTTCCGCATGGCTTACACGTAAAGGCCCAAGTCCATTGTGAAACCTGCCATGGAACAGCAAAAGAAATAGATGCTGGACGCCGTCCCGCGGTGCGGATGCAGGATTGCCTTGCTTGTCATCAAGGAAAACGCGGATTTCCCAAGGCTTCTACGGATTGTGCGAGGTGCCATCGGTGAAGATTTCGCGTGCATCCTTTTTAAAACTGATGGCTGGAACTTTTGCCGCCCTTTCGCTATTTGGCTGCCGAAAGGGAAAATCCTTGCCTTCAAATGTTCATCCAAAGACTCCTGAAAAACCGGATTTAAGCCTTTGGCAAAAAGAAGTCGACGAAGCGAGATTTTCGACCCCGCAACCGGAAACGCTTTCGCCCATTCCGCGACCGGGCAAACATCCGAAATTTCCCAATGCGGATATTCGCTATGGGATGGCGATAGACCTAGACCTTTGCAATGGTTGCGGAAAATGCGCCCTTGCGTGCATGATTGAAAATAACGTTCCCCGAGTCAATCAGGAAGAGGCTCGCAAGGGGCGTTACATGCACTGGCTTGAACTGCGGGGGGGGATGCCTGTAATGTGCGCTCACTGTGGTAACGCTCCCTGCGAAAAGGTTTGCCCGACAGGAGCTGCGGTTGCAAGTCCGGACGGTTTTTCTTCGATGGTGTACCCGCGTTGCATCGGTACGCGCTTTTGCGGTGCGAACTGTCCTTTGCACGCTCGAAAGTTCAATTATACGGACGCACAGGCGCAAGGGCTTGCCGCTAAATTCAACCCTGAGGTTCCTCTTCGAGTGCAGGGCGTCATGGAAAAATGCTCACTTTGCATTCAACGTCTTCAAAACGCGCGTATCCAGGCAAAAACCTTTGGCTTGGATTGGCGAAAAACGGAAGTCTTACCGGCATGTGCGGAAGCGTGCCCCAAGCATGCGATTCTCTTTGGAAATTGGCTTGATCCGGAATCGGAACTGGTGCGAAAGACCCAAAATCGAGGAATTTATGCGCCCAAGTCCATCGCTAAATTGATGCCTGCGGTCGTTTATTTAAGAGGAAAGGCATGAATCGAAATATTCTGATTTTTGGAATCATTTTGCTTTTCCCTGGACTTTTTGCCCTAGACTCCGCTGTGTCGCTAGGACCTTCGAGTTGGGCCCTTTCCCAGACCGCATTCTGGGGAACTCCGATTGCCGATTTTGTTTTTTGGATTGGCCTTGCCCATGCGGGAACCTTTTTTTCTGCGATTCTTCTTGTGTTCGGAGTGCGGTGGCAGCACCGTGTCGCTTTAATGGCGGAACTTTCGACGTTAGCCGCGCTAGCCGTAGCGGCTTCTTTCCCGCTGATTCATTTGGGAATCCCGGAAGGATTTTATCAAATGATTCCGCTTGGAAATGGGCGGTCGATCTGGGTGAATCCCGAATCTCCACTTGTATGGGACTTTGTGGCGATTCTTGTTTATGGACTTATTTCTTCCCTGTATCTTCTGTTACATCTTTTTTCGCTTCAAAAACCGAGCCTTGAAAAATTTCGAAGACCTTTTGCCTGGATCCTTTTCCCGCTGGTATTGTGGGTTCACACGATTGTCTCGATGGATTTTGCGGTGACATTTGTGCCAGGTTGGCAGGGTGCTTATTTCCCTCTGTATTTCATTTTTGGGGCGCTCTATTCCGGTGTTGCTTTGGTCTTGATCTTAACGGAAATTTCGGGACATCGGGTTCGAGCGGTGGAAGATATTTTGCTTTCCTTTTCTTGGGCCATGCTTGCTTTTTGGATTTGGGAAGCGATGGCTAAACAGGTTTGGCAACCGGAAATCATTCTTCTAGGATTTTTGTTCCCTCAGCTTTTGTGGATTTCCAAAATCCGAGAAATTCCCATGATGCGGGTGCTTGCCGCCATTTCGGGCTTGGCTAGCCTTTGGTGGGAACGGTTGCAACTTGTGCAGCTGGAGTCTCTTGAATGGACGTGGGTGGATATCGGTCTTGCCTCTTTTAGCATCGGAGCTTTTTGCGTTCTGTTCGCGATACTGCGAATAGGTGTTCAAAAAAAATTCCCGAAAGCTTTCGACGAAAACTGGCTTGAAATATTACGGGAAAGGCCTGCGGAATTTGCAGTGAAAAAGTTTCGAATCGCGATTGGAATCGGAGTGTTGGGCGCATCTCTTTTTGC
>DGSB01000076.1:10089-29610 GCA_002390045.1 Fibrobacter sp. UBA4373 | reverse complement strand
ATCTTTCGCAGATCTTTTAAGCTCCAGACCTGAAATCCACCGCTGTCGGTGAGCATCGGGCCATTCCACCCCATAAATTTTTGAACTCCCCCGGCAGCAGCAATCGTCTTCGTGCCGGGACGCAAATACAGATGGTATGTATTCGCCAAAATGATTTCCGCTTCCATTTCGCGGATGTCGCGGGAAGTAATCCCTTTGACAGTCGCTTCGGTTCCAACCGGCATAAAAATCGGTGTCGCGATTGTCCCATGCGCGGTCGTGATTTTACCCAAGCGCGCCTTGGATTTCGAAGAGGTTTTTAAGAGTTCAAACGGATTCTGGTTCATTTTCGCCTACAAAATAGGCTTTATTTGAACATTTCCAAGGAAAATCCATTAAAAAAGGGTTGCTTTTTTGAATTTTCTTATT
This sequence comes from Fibrobacter sp. UBA4373, assembly GCA_002390045.1. GTDB lineage: Bacteria > Fibrobacterota > Fibrobacteria > Fibrobacterales > Fibrobacteraceae > Hallerella. Next base: position 29,202 of record DGSB01000076.1, on the reverse strand, counting down.
TTGAAAGCAACCGAATCCTTTTGAAAAGCATCCAAAGGATAGAATGAACGAAAAAGAGATCATCAAAAAACTCCGAAAGGGAGATTTGAACGTTCTAAAGAACATGTGGGACGAGCACAGCAAGCACATGCTGAATCTCGCATTCCGCATGGTTCTGGACCGCGATCAGGCTGAAGATATTCTGATGGATGTCTTCGTCCAGATCCCGGAAGCGATTCAAAAATTCCGCGGAGAATCCAGCCTTTCGACGTGGCTTTACATGCTGACGAAAAACGCCTGTCTAATGAAGCTCCGCAGCGACAAGGTGCATTTGAAGATCGAAACCGACCGTCATCTGGAAATTGAAGAACGCGCAATCGGAAAGTCCGAAAAAACAGAAACGCTTCTCGACAAGGAAGCTCTTTCATACGGTCTCTCCATCCTGACTCCCGATCAGCGCAGTCTTCTTTGGCTGAAAGATGCCGAAGGTCTCGATATCAAGACGCTTTCCGAAATGTATAACGCTCCGGAAGGTACCCTCAAAGCGAGACTTTCTCGTGCACGAACTCAAGTTCGACAAGTTTTAGAAAAGGAGACAACCTATGCGTGAAGACATTGATTTTTCTACAGCCGAAAGGCTCGAGCCTCGCAGCGATTCCTGGGAGAAGGTCGTCGCACGCATCGAAGCGAAAAAAGAAGAAAAGCGGTTCATTTTGTTCCGCAAGCTTTCTTCCGTCGCTGTCGCGGCAAGCGTCCTGCTCGTCGCCGGAGCCTTTTCCATTGGCATGAATTCGACCGAAATTTCCACAAAAGTTCTCGACGAAACATCCTATTCGGAAGAGTCTATTTCGTGGTATTCCTCCCTCGGTTCCGGGGAATCGGTCAGCACATTTACAACCGCATTCGATAACTATTATACAACAGGAGAATAACTATGGTGCAGAAAAGCTATACAATACTTTGGATCTGCGGACTCATTCTTGCCGCCGCTGTCGGCTTCTTTGCAAGTGCCGTCATCTTCTGCAATGAAAAGCCCCTGCCTCCAGCAGCCCCTGCCACACAGGAACAGTTCCAAAACGGTCCGCAACAGCCTCAAGATTTTGACATGAACCACCCAAAGGGTAGAAATCTGGCCCATATGATGGACAGCGCCCTGGGGCTTTCTAAAGATCAAATCAAGATCCTTCACGAAAATGGCCACAAGCGAGACTCCGTCCACCGCGCCATTCACCGCCAGATCAAAGAAACGGAAGCGACATTGCATCAGCTTCTTGGCGAAGAAAAGATCGACGAAGCCTCTCTCCAATCTGTCCGTCAAAAGCTCCTTCAGTTGAACGAAGAACGCTTGAATCAGCGTATCGAAGACGTGAAGCTTTTCAAAAAAGTGCTCAACGCAGAGCAGCTCCAAAAGTTTTCGCAGCTGAAATTCACTTTTGAAAGCAAGATGCCAAGAGGCGAAAAGCAAGGACATCCAAATTCCCAGATGAAAGGACCTCAGGGTCCACACCAGGGACCTCATATGAACCATATGGCCCCTCCGCATCGTGACGAGGCTCACAAAATGCCTCCGCGTGAGTAAAAGCAAAGAGATTTGCAAGGAAAAAGTACCCATCCCATCCTTGTCCCGCCTCTTTGAAATGTCTATATTTTAATTGTAATTGATTTCCTCCATACCCCAAACAAGCGTAGGCCTCTTCGGAGACCTACGTTTGTTTTAAACCCTTTTCGTTTTTTAAGAAGAATCAGATTTCTTCGACCGCATCCATCGCGAGTCGAATCAAGGCTGCTCCGTCAGAAGCCTTTGGGGCACCTTCCGAAAGAATCTGCCTAAATTTTCTTCCACCAGGGAAGCCTGTAAAAATCCCATACAGATGCTTGGTGAGGATCGAAAGCGGACAACCTTCCGCCTGAGCCTTTTGCACATAAGGCAAAAAGGCTTCGAGCAATTCCTTGCGCGTTTTAGGGGCTGTATCTTCTTTGCCGTAAATTTCGGAGTCCGCTGTGGCGAGCATCCAAGGATTCGCGTAAACAGCACGTCCCATCATGACCCCATCGACATGCAGCAAATGTTCCTTCGCCTGATCGATGGTTTTGATATCTCCATTCACGGAAATATTCAACTGCGGAAAAACTTCCTTAAGCTTATAAACCGTTTCATAGTGGATAGTCGGTTTTTCACGGTTTTCCTTGGGAGAATAACCGCGGAGCCTTGCCGTTCGAGCGTGGATGATGAACGTGTCACAGCCGGCGCTGGAAACGGTCCGAATAAAGTCTTCGAAGAACTCCCAACTGGTAAATTCATCGACACCGATGCGGGTCTTGACCGTCACCGGAATCTGCACTTCCTTTTTCATCGCCTGGACGCATTCCGCGACCAAATCCTTTTGCTTCATGAGAATCGCGCCAAAGGATCCGCTTTGGACACGTTCCGAAGGGCATCCGCAGTTGAGGTTCACCTCGTCAAAACCTGCGCCTTCGACAATCTTCGCACATTCCGCAAGCATTTTCGGGTCACTCCCGCCAAGCTGCAACGCAACGGGATTTTCCACCGGATCATGCTGCAAAAACTTGGGTCCCGCGTGCAAAAGAGCATTCGCCACGATCATTTCCGTATACAACAAAACGTTCTTCGAAAGGAGTCTTAAAAAGAAACGTTCATGTCGATCGGTAAAATCGAGCATCGGGGCTATCGAAAGGCGTCTATGAAAGTTCAACTCGGTAGAAAGCATACGCCAAATTTAGTATAATAAGGATATATGAGCCAAATTAAGACTATTGTCATCGCCGGCGGAACTCACGGAAACGAACTCACTGGAATCAAGCTTTACAGTAAATGGGCCGCCGATAAAAATTATTACAGCCACGCATGCCCTTCGGCAAAAGTGGAACTCGTCCATACGAACATGGAAGCGAGTCAGATTACCCGCCGTTACGTGGACCTGGACTTGAACCGCAGTTTTGCCAACCGCCTTTTAGCCCTCGAAAATCCAAACGCTTACGAAATCCGGAGGGCCAAAGAACTAAACGACCGCTTCGGTCCTAAAGGAAAAGATACCCAGACCGACCTTATCATCGACGTCCACAACACGACTTCGAACATGGGCATCTGCCTGATCCTTTCGACCCGCGATCCGTTCACCATGCGGGCAAGCGCGGAGCTCGTCCACGAATTTTCGAATTGCTTTATCTATTACCAACCAGAAGAACGCGGAGAATCCCCTTACTTCGGAACCATCGCCAAAGCGGACATTTGCCTCGAAGTCGGCGCACAGCCTCACGGCACTTTGGACGCGAACCTTTTTGCCGAAACCGAAAAGGTCGTGCTCCGCTATTTAGAAATGGCCGAAGAATGGAACCAAGGCATTCTTCAAAAGAAGCCGAAAAAGACGGTCGACGTTTATACGCAGTACAAGGATATCGATTATCCTCGTGACAAGTTCGGCGAAATCCGCGGCATGGTCCATCCGAATCTTCAAAACGGCGACTACAAGGAAGTCAAGCCCGGCGAACCGATGTTCATCTCCTTTGACGGCAAGGATATTCCGAACGAAGAAGACAGAAGCGTTTGGCCGATCTTCATTAACGAAAGCGCCTATTACGAAAAAAAGCTCGCCATGAGCCTCACCCTTAAAACCACAGAGGAATGGTAATGTCCGACGAAAATCAGGAATTGCACACCCCGACGACAGACGAAAAAATTTCGAGTCTTCTCGCCTTGATCGAAGAGCAACGCAACACCCGGTACGAATCCCACTTTGACGAAATCCTCGACGGTTTTGAAGATTTCTTGATCAACCGTCCGGAGCCTCCGAAGGAATGGCAGGACCGTTTTGACGCCTCGGGTAAAAAATTCGATTACTGGCAAATCGTCCTTCCGCAAGACTTCCAGGATCCGTTCGAAGACGATCTGGGAAACATCCGCCGTCTGCGTAGCGAATTTTCGGATACAAAACCGACAATGGCCTTGGAACACATGCTGCTTTCGCGCAATTATTTCTTGTACGAAAACGGTCACGCCGCTCCGATCCCGGCCCCGCAGCCGATTCTCATGCTCGAAAGCATGGAAGACGAAAATTCCAAAATTGACTGGGACTGTTGCTTTACGCTCTTCGGCGACGGCAGTTTCTATGCGTACAACCTCAACCAAGACGAAGAAGAAGAACTCGGCGAAGATTTTAAGAGTATTTTAAAAGATCGAATCGGCGTTCTTTCGGAAATGCGCTTGGTGATTCCCGCCGAAGGTCGCGATTACGGGTTCTTGCACAGCTAAAGGCGAACATGAAAATCGGATTTCGGAATATGCTCATTCTCTGCGGAATGCTTTCGGCATTCGGGTATTCTGCATTTATCCAAAGTCCGATTCCCCCGTCTACATCCAAGAATTTCTTTAAGGACGTGAATGGCGACGGAAAGATGGACCAGGTCGAAATCGTCTTCCTAGGAAACCTTTCCCGGGAATATCTCGATTCGACAGTCGCCCGTTTGGAAATTGACTGGCCGGATTCGAATGGAATTTCAAAGACTCTGAGCTATCCGGGCACCGCAATTCCTTTTGACTCCACGCATAGCAATTCGATTATTCTCGACCTTTCGGAAAAAAAGAATATCGCCTCCAAAACGGTTTTAGGTTTGAGTTCGCAAACGGCAAGAATTTATTTTGCCAATTCGTCCCAAATGCCGATTCCCATGCGGGAAAAAATTTCTCCGATTGTAGAAAGTGCATACCTTTCCCACCATGCGACGGGAAAGGATTCCTTAAAAGTCCGCTTTTCGGAGCCTGTTTTTGAATCCACTCCCAATGCGGATTTTTTAGAATATAAGCACAACGGTTCGATACAGACGATTTCGGCAACCAAAGTGGAATGGAGCGAAGACCATTCCACCGTTCGGCTCATTTGGAATGCGGGACAAGGGCTTCCTTTGCCACGCGATAGCGTCCGAATTCTCGCAGGAGCCGTACACGATTCTTCGCAAAATTCATCCTTAGAAAATTCCCCATTCGCAAAGATTTCTGGCACATATCCTTTTCAGGTTCGTACAAATTCACTCGCCTACGTAGACGATTCCAAATCCCGATCGAATATTCCTATTTTCGAGCGCATTTTCGCCGACACATCGGCCCACCGCCCTCTGTCTTCAGAACTCGGAATCGCATTTGACCTCGGCGGCAAAGACTTCCAAGAATTTGTTCAAGAAATCGCAGGGATTTCTTCCGACCCGGTTTTGCCAAGCGACATTTCCATCCAAATTTCATTACGCCTTTACACAAACACGGGAAACTATGTTACGAGCGTTTCTTCCACCACAAAATGCTCGGATTCTTTTTTCCCGCAAGGAAATTGCCTCGATCACCCGCAAACATTCTTCCTCAAATGGAATCTGATGGCGAACGACCGTTCCGCCGTCGCGACCGGCGCCTATCTCGCCAAAATTTTTGTCCAAGTCCGTTACAAAGACAAAACCCTCTGGAAAAGCGACATCGACAAGAACTCCGCACAAATCTGGGGAATCAAAAGGAATTCAAATTAGATGGAATCATTTGAGCGCGAAATCTACGCCCATTATTTTGAAGTTGGAAAATTTAAGCCGATGCAGAACGAAACGAAGTCCGTTTCGTTAGATTTTTTGATCGAAAATTACGAAGCCTTTTTCTTTGACGCTTTTGGTACGTTCTATTGCCAGAACGAATACCTTTACCCGGGCGCCGTCGAAATGTATAACAAGGTCCGTTCCTCCGGAAAGCCGATGAGACTCGTGACAAACGCAGCATCTACGTCCATACCGCGGATGATCGAAAGCCTTGCCCGCATGCAGATTCCATTTGAAGCGTCAGAAATTCTTTCCTCGGGCGATCTGTTTGCGCCTTTCGCCCAAAAGATGGGCATCCGCGAAGCCTTTTACATTGGACGCCCCAACGGGGCTCATTTTGTAGAAAAAGGTGGCGTCCGAATTTCAGAGAATCCATCCGAAAACACAGTCATTGTTTCGGCAACCGGCAAAGAAGAGCACCTTTTTGAAGATGCGTTAAAAATTCTCCGTCGTCCTGGAGCAAAAATGATCGTTTTGAATCCGGACGCCTGGGCGCCCCGCATCAACACGCCTCGTGAAGGCGTTTCAGGCTGTTACGCGCACCGCCTTTACCTAGAGGCCCATCCGGAGACTTTCTACTTCGGGAAACCTTTCAAATCGCTGTTCGACAAGGCGATAGCCTCTCTTCCCCGAAAAATGAAAACCGTGATGATCGGAGATACTCTTGCGACCGATATCGGCGGCGCAATGAATGCAGGGATCGACGCAGCGCTGATTATCGGGAGAAATCAGCCCGCCTCCGAGCTTTCCGCAGACGAAAAATTCTTGAAAATTCGACCCACATATTATCTCGATAAGCTTTAAATAGCTTGCCAAAATTGTCGAATTTATACTAAATTAGTCATCTCCCTAATGGTTAGGGGGAAGCAAAACCCGCCCAAAAAGTTTTTGGACCGGTTTTTTTGTTTTTCCCGGGAAAAGAAGGAACTCTCAATGATCGATAAAAACCGTCATCTTTTACGTCTCGCCGACTGGAGCGAGGAACGCATCCTCGAAACGGTCGACATTGCTATGCGCCTTAAAAAGGAAGTCCATAACGGACAATTCTCTGACCGTTTCCATGGCCAGACGATTGGCATGTTCTTTGAAAAACCTTCTCTCCGCACCATTACGACTTTCCAGGTTGGCATTCACCAGCTCGGCGGTGCCGCTGTTCTGCTCGCTCCGGATTCCATTGGTCTCGGCAAGCGTGAAAGCGTCCATGACGTTGCCACGTGCCTTTCCCGCTGGGTTAATGCTCTCGTTGTTCGCTGCTTCAAGCAGGAACTCGTCGAAAAGCTCGCCGAATACGGTAACATTCCGGTCGTGAACGCCTTGACCGACGACTCTCATCCATGCCAGGCATTTGCTTTCGCCCAGACCATCAAGGAACAGGTCGGCGATTTCAAGGGCAAGACGATCGCCTTTATCGGTGACGGCAACAACGTCGCCAATTCGTTCCTCGTCCTTTGTGCAAAACTCGGCATGAACTTCACGCTCGCATGCCCGAAGGGATTTGAACAGCCGAAGAACGTTATCGACGAAATGCAGCCGTTCTTCAAGCAGCACGGTACGCAGTATCGCGTTTTCAACGATCCGAAGGAAGCCGTCAAGGATGCAGATATCCTTTACAGCGACGTCTGGGTCTCCATGGGTCAGGAAGGCGAAAAGGACTCCAAGCAGAGCCACTTCCTCCCGTTCCAGATTAATGACGATCTTTTAAAGCTCGCTCCGGCTCACTGCAAGGTAAGCCACTGCCTCCCGGCTCACCGTGGCGAAGAAATTACGGACTCCGTGATGGACAACCTCAAGGTGAACCTCTCCTTCGAAGAAGCGGAAAACCGTCTGCACGCTCACAAGGCTGTGCTCTGGCAGTTGATGACGCCGACTTCCGAACTCGGCAAGTAATCTTTCGAAATTCACAAAAGAGCTCCGCATACAGCGGAGCTTTTTCTTTTGAATTCAAAAATTACGGAAATTGAACGCGGATTTCGGTTCCCACGCCGACCTTCGAATGCAATACAATATTTGCCCCATGGACTTCCGCAATGTGTTTCACGATCGCAAGTCCAAGGCCCGTTCCCCCCGTCGCCTTGGAACGGCTTTTATCCACGCGATAAAAGCGTTCAAAGATCCGCGGTTGATTCTCTTCGGGAATCCCAATGCCCGTATCCTTCACGATAAAGTTTTTCCCTTCGACCTGAACCAGCACACTTCCGCCTTCTTCCGTATAACGGATCGCGTTATCAATCAAGTTGTAAAACATTTCAAAAAGCAACCGGGAATTACCCGAAATTTCTTCGTCGCTTTTGCTATCAAATGCCATCCGCACCTTTTTCTTGCTTGCAGCCAAGGAAAGTTCCTCGATACAGCTCAGGGCGACTTTTTCTAAGCTCACCGATTCTTTCAAATCCAAAGAAGTTTCTGATGCGTCGAGCTTTGAAAGCGTCATGATGTCATTTGCAATCGAAAGCAGGCGATTTGCTTCCTTGTGAATTTTTCCGGCAAAACCTTTGACATCTTCGGGCTTCGCCATACCGTTTTCAATCAGCTCCGCATAGCCCGAAATGGACGTCAGCGGGGTTTTCAGCTCATGCGAAGCGTTGGCCGTAAATTCATCGCGCATCTGTTCCGTTTTAAGCTTTTCATTCGAAAGCTGTTCCACGGTCTGTTGCAGTTCGCGGTTCTGTTCGCGAATTGTTTTCACAAGCGGAGCGATTTCGGGATAAACGCTTTCATCGTCCATCAGCTCAGGCTGTCCCAGGTTCTGGGCGAGCCTCTGGATCGGCCGAACAAAGAAACGCCCCAAAACAAAGGCGAGCAAAATAGCCGCAAGGATAATCGCCAAAAGTAAAGAAATCAAATACGGCATGGTCTTGGAAAACGCTTCATGTAGACTCGCCTGCTGCCGACTGAGTCTTAAAACGTTACCATCGTTTAAACGTTCCGCACAGTAGAATTCATTCGCATTCACCGTTACCGAATAGCGAAAGTCTTCGCCAAAACCATTCGAAAAGGCCGTCACGACTTCAGGGCGATTTTTGTGATTTTCCATTTTCGCCGCTTCCGCGTCACTGTCGTACAAAATATTTCCCGAGGCATCGATCAGCGTAATCCGCAGACTATCGCTTGCAAATAACGGCAAGGAATCCAGATGGTTATACGCTACCGACACGAGATGAACCGTTTCGCGCAAATCCCGTTTCAATTGTTCGGTCATTTCTTTTTCAAAAACGCGCGAGGTAAAATACACGGCAAAAAGAGCCGCCAAAACCCCGACGTAAATCAAGCTAAATCGAATACTGTTTTTCATTCCGCCTTATACCCCACATTTCGAACGGTCTGAATCACAAAAGCCTGTCCGCCGAGTTTTTGCCGCAATGTTTTCACATGCATGTCCACGGTTCTCGTGTCCATATCAAAGCCTATACCCCAGATTTTTTCCAAAATCTGCTGCCTCGAAAAGACGATTCCCGGATGCGCAATTAAAAGTTTCAAAAGTTCATATTCCTTGAACGTAAGCTCTACCGGAGTTTCATTTACCGAAACCGTATGGCGCTGATCGTCGATGGAGACACCTCCCAAAGAAAGGTTCGCCGATTCTCTAAGAGAAGAACTTTCCTTTCTAAAACGGCGCAGCACGGCTCTCACGCGAGAAATCAGTTCAAGAATTCCAAAAGGTTTGGTCAAGTAATCGTCAGCACCCAGGTCCAATCCTTTAACTTTGTCCAGTTCCGTTCCTTTGGCGGTAAGCATAATGACCGGAATCTTCTGCGTATTTTCCTGACCGCGGAGTCGTTTCAAAATGCTGAGTCCATCTTCGCCCGGCAACATGATGTCCAAAATAAACAGTTCAGGAACAGCTATCTTTAACTGTTCATCCATCGCTTTTCCGCAGTCGAAAGCCATTACCTCAAAACCACTACTTTTTAAGGCATAGCTTTCCATTTCACGGACTTCCGCGTCATCTTCTACTATATAAATCATATGCTCGCCGATAAGGTTTGAGGTTTAGTTGTCAAAAATTTCTTACTCGCCTTGGCCACGGAACAGACCGCATCAATCAAAGCCCAAGACTCATAAAGAATAGTTAAATAGAGCATTTCGGAACGAATGTTATCGGAATTCGTCCGCATCATTTCTGCCTTACGCTCCTTAAAAATTTTCGAACCTTCCGCACGGAGCTTGTCGCGAACCGATTCATAACGATCAAACTGCATCGTTTCCACCATGTCCGCGGTTTCTTCCACCAAGGATTTCACATGGACCGCAGAACGCAATAGGATTTTGCGTTTGTCATTGCCTTCGATGGGGCTAAAAGCGTTATCCACATGATTTTTGCAAGAGAATGAAATCTGTTGCAGGCAAAAGAGAGCGTCTCCCATAAAGTCGTTTGCCTGATAGAGGAAAAAATTCTTCACAACAAGATCTTCTTGCGCAAGGCGCTCCGAGCAGAGGGATCCATGGCGACGGTTTCGCTCAATGTGTTTTTTCAAAATCTTAATTTGTTTGTGAACGGACCTGAGTTTACCCAAATCTTCGCGTAAAAATCCGACAATGATTTTTTCATAGCAATCCGCACTCCAACGCAGAACCTCGCTCCATTCGCCTCGACTATAATCCCGAATGAGCGGGTAAACTTTAGTTTCAGGCCCAGCGACAAGGATCTTTTCAAAACGCTCTGCCGTTTTATCCTTTTTATTTTCACGATACTTCAAATTTGACCGAACAAGGACAAAAATCACCACCGCAAACAGGGCAAATGTAACCGGGAGTCCGCCAAAGTAAAGCACAATCGCCACCATCGAAGCGCTGGCGAAAGCGGCAAAAGCCGTCAAAAACCATCCACCGATAACGGAAAGCACACCCGTGATGCGGTAAACGGCCGTTTCCCGATTCCACGCTCTGTCCGCAAGGCTTGTCCCCATCGCCACCATGAACGTCACATAAGTCGTCGAAAGCGGAAGTTTTAGCGAAGTCCCCAGCGCAATCAAGGAGCTCGCAAGCATTAAATTCACACAAGCTCGCAACAAGTCAAAAGCGGCACCGTCTTCTTCCAAAATCATCTGCTTTGTATCAAAACGAGTTTCGATTTTTTTTCGAAAACTTTCTGGAATCTTTGACGAAATAAATTTTGCCACCCCATTCGATCCGCGAACAAGAGCGCGAGCCACCGGATTGGTTCCAAAGATTTCATCGGAAGATGTCTGCGAAGCAAGCGAGACCGAAGTCTGCACCACCTTCTTCGCCTTCTTTGAAAATACGAGAGCTGCCACCATGGTAATTCCGGCAAACATCAACAAATACCACTGCCCAGGTTCGGACTTGAGCAAAAACGCCATCTTGTAATCTGCCGGATTTCCCGCATCCGCAAGCAAATGCTGCAACGACGAAAGGCTCGTCAAAGGCACACCTACAAAATTTACCAAATCATTCCCCGCAAAAGCAAGCGCAAGCGAAAACGTTCCCAAGGCGATAATGATTTTCAAGACATTGATTTTCAACGCATGCAAAAGATGGCAAATGACAAAAAATCCTCCAAGCATCCCGAGCAACAGCTCATTTTCATACTGCCCCAAAAAAGCTTTGTAGCCATCTCCCATAAAGCTCATGTTTTTTAAGCCCTTGACCAAAATAAAGTAAAAGATCGAGGTCATGGAAATACTTCCAAAAATTCCGACAAAGAACCGGAGATTTTTACGGTAGCCAAAAGAAAACACAAGGCGAGTCACAAACTGCACCACAAGCCCCACCACAAAGGCAATCGTCACCGAAAGGAAGATTCCCATAATCACCGTAAACGCTTTGGCCGTATTGATCAGATTTCCCAAATCCAACGTACTATCGCCAAGAATTTTGACACAGGCAATCGCGACAGAAGCCCCCAGCAATTCAAAGACCATCGAAACAGTCGTCGAAGTCGGCATCCCTAGCGTATTGAAGATATCCAAAAGAACCACGTCGGTAAACATCACCGCCGCAAACACGCACATGAGTTCCGCAAAAGTATAATACTGTGGCATGTAAATACCATGCCTTGCAATATCCATCATGCCGCTGCTAAAGGTTGCCCCGAAAAAGACTCCGATTGCCGCAAAGACCAGCAACGTTTTGAATTTGAACGCTTTGCTGCCGACCGCAGAGCTCAAGAAATTGACCGCATCATTGCTCACCCCAACAAACAAGTCAAACAAGGCAAGGGTCAAGAGCAAAGCCACAAGAATCACATAAAAAGTTGTCATCAAAACCTCTTATGCCCAAAGTAAAATGGCACACCATCGCCCACAAGGCTCTCTTGCAAGGCTTTCCAAAGGTTTTATCCGGTCTTTACAAGTGTTTTACACCGCTTTACACAGACTTTACAAAGCATTCGAGTCTCTGGACGGCACGCTCACCTCGGTTTCTACAGAAAAAAACGCATTTCAAAAACTCGGATTATGTTTATATTCTATGTGAGGTGTCTAACCGATGAGGTATTCGGTGTTTCGTTTTTTTGCTGTTTTTTTGTGTATTTCTTGTTCCGTGCTTTTTGCCCAGGTTCAGTTCCCCCACGGTTCTGGCGTCGTCGATATTACCAAGGCGCCCTACCTTGCCAAGAACGACGGCAAGACCGATGTTTCGGAAATTCTCCAGCAGGCCTTGGACGACCATCCGAACGGCAACTATGTGATTTACCTGCCCCACGGCACTTATTTGATTTCTAAACAGATCAGCTGGCCTCAAGCCGAAAAGGAAGATGAATCTTACCGTCGCACGATTCTCCAAGGCGAAAGCATGGGCGGTACCCAGATCATCATGCAAAGCAACGCTTATGGTTATGACAACCCGGATGCTCCCCGCGCCATGCTCTATACAGGCATGGGAAACCATTCCCACGAGCGCAATGCAATCCGTGACATCACGCTTCATACAGGCAAGGGGAACCCGGGCATTATCGGCATCCGCTTCAACGCCAATTACCAGGGAACCATCTCCAACGTGAAGATTTATTCTGATGATGGGCAAGGCGTCGCCGGCATCGACATGAACTATACGGACAACATCGGCCCGCTTTACATTAAAAATGTGGAAATCCGCGGTTTTGACGTCGGCATTCTCACCGGCTTCCCCATGTACGGCATGACCTTTGAACACATTACGCTTCACAACCAAAAAAAGTATGGCATCGAAAACCACGATCAGGTTTTGACCATCCGTAACTTGAGAAGCCACAACGCGGTCCCTGCTGTCGCCAATTTTGGTGAAAACGCTCTCCTGACAATGATCGGCGGAGCCTTGGAATACAACGGCAAAAAGAAGGCGAAGATACCGGCCATTTACAACGAAGGCTACATTTTCGCCCGCGATATCGCAACCAGCCGCTACGCCAAAGCCATCGAAGAACGGGGACCTGCAAGCGGAGAAGGCGTCGACGGTCCGGAAATCATCGAGTATTCTTCCGATATTCCGACAAACCTTTGCCATTCTCCTCAATATTCTTTCAAGCTTTCCATTGCAGAAACCCTGATTCCGATGGAACAGCCCGCTGACCAATGGGTAGGCATCCAAGGGGATTACGGTGGACACGCAGGAACGGGAAGCGACGATTCGAAATCGATCCAGCAGGCCATCGACGACGGCGCAGAAACCATTTACTTCACCCCGGGTGGCCGCTATACCATCAACCGGGATATCCATATCCGCAATCGAGTCCGCCGTATCATCGGAACGGAAGCGACCATCGACGGAACAGGAAAATTCATTGTTGAAGGTAGCGCTTTCAAGGAAATCACCTTTGAACGTTTCGGTGAGTTCGGAGCAGGCATTGTCCACAAATCTCCACAGACCTTGATCCTCAAGAACATGAAGGTCAAGGAATACGAAAGCGCAACCAAGGGCGTAGGCGACCTTTACATGGAAGACGTCGCGATTAACCGCATGGAGATTAACTTGCAGCATGTATGGGCCCGCAGCCTTTACATGAACAACGACCATAAAACAAAAATCGTGAACAACGGCGGCACCATCTGGATTCTTGGTCTCACCGCTGAAAACGGAAACACCATTCTGCATAACCGCGACCACGGCGAAGCGGAAATCATCGGTGTCCACGTGATTTCGAACCGTAAGGCTAAAATTTCTCCCATGTTCATCAATGACTCTTCGAGCATTTCCGTCGAAGGTCTTCGTGAAACGCTCATCCATGGAAACGCCTTCCCGAAAATCGCAGAAGAAACGCGTAACGGCAAGACCAAGACTCTCGAATCCGAAAACCTTTTGAAAAATCCGTCCGGCGGAACCATGATGACGCTCTTTGTCGGATATGTTCCCAAGGTCGGTTCCAACGAACGTCCGGAAGTCGAAGGTGCAGACGACATGATTCTTTTGCAATCCGAAAAGGCGAAGCTTTCCGGGCGCGTATACGACGATGGCCGTGGAAGCAAAGGCTATTGCATCGACCCGGTCGTCTGGAAAAAGCTCACCGGACCAGGCAAAGTCGTATTCTCGGACGAAAAGGATTACGAAACCGATGTCACATTCTCGTACAGCGGACGTTATAACATCACCTTTACCGCAGATGACGGCGAGCTGAAAGCATCGGACACCACCCACATTTACGTCTTCGATTTGCGCACCACTACCAAGGACCATAGCGGAAACGGCGTCGCTTCGGGACGCGGCATGGATACCTGGATTTCGGAATTCGACGGTTACACGACTCACGCCGACGATTCCCTATTGCAAATCGGCTATAGCAAGGAAGGCGCAAGCGCAAAGATTTATCTCAAGTTTGATGTTTCCGCGGTACCAGGACCGATTTCGGACGCCGCTCTACAGCTCTCTGTTCCAGACGATCCTCGATACAAAAACAAAAAGAAACCTGTCCAATGGAACGTTTTTGGACTTTTGGAAGAACCGGGCAAGGATTTCGGCAACGGAATCGCCCCTGTCGATTGGCAAGAAACCGAAATTACCTGGTACACAGCGCCCGCTAACCAAGACGGTCCAGGCGGAGCCTATATTCCGAAAAAGAGCCGCGGCGGTGGAATCGATCCGCGTTACACCAGTTACCTTGGAACGATTACCCCGAATCCGGATTCCCCGTTCGGATCGTTCCTGAAGAGTGCCGCACTGACCGAATTCATGAAGCGCAAGCACAAATCTCAACTTTTCACCTTCATTCTTTCGGCGGTTGCCCCAAGCGACTCCAGTTATTACGTCTACTCGCGCGATGCGGGCAAGGGAGTCGCTCCTGCCCTCTACATCAGCTACTTCGATTCCAATCGCACGGTCAGCGGTACACGTTCCGAAAATGCGATCCAGCTTTCGAAGGTGAACATCAACATCGTTTCTCTCGACTGCAACTTCGATCTGACGATTGGCGAACCGCAATACGTGAAGATTGAAATTTTCAACGAATCCGGAAAGTTCATTCAGCAGCTCTGCGGACGTGAGTTGGAAAGTGAAAAGAAGTATACGTTCAAATTCAAGGCGAAAGACTTCCCGACCGGCAAATACACGCTCAAGGTTTCGGGAGAATCGTTCTCCAAAGAAGAAAAGTTCTATATCCTGAATTAGGTGATTATGAAGCTCGCATCCAAGTATTTTTTGAAATTAATCCCCTTTGCCTGCCTCTCTGCGCTCATCGGCTGCGGAAGTGACAGCGGATCCTCTGCCAGTGAAGATTCTTCCGCGTCGGAATCTTCTTCTTCGATTGAATCTTCCAGTTCCTATTCGAACCGATTGGACGTAATCTATGCGGATACACTTTCCAACGATACCGTGAAGATTACCCCGCGCGATTCCCTCATGACTGCGTACAAGTTATTCCTTGGCGAATATTCCAAAGGAACGCTCATCCGTATCATCGGCAAAAAAACGGGCGGACATGCGGATTCGCTTTTTGTCCGCGAAGAACAGGGCGAAATTTTAGTTCCAGAATACTATACGCTGGATGAAAACGGTGATACAACATACAACACCCAAACGCTTTATTCACGTCTTGGCGACGACGACTATTCTGTGACGAACTTTGTCACAACAGCAGAAAGCGGTTTTTACTACGTCGATATTCCAAGCGTCAGTCTGGACAAGGATTCTTCGTTCACCATCCGCATCGCCGCAGAAATGTACCCGGAATATTTTACCTATATAGGTGACACGGCTCAAATTTCTTTAACCGTCGGAGACACCGTCCATGGCGTATTCTTTATCGGGAATTCTGTAAGCAAGGCTGTCGCGAACTTTACCGCAAAAACCGGAAAAAGCATCAACGTGAACGTGACCGGCAAATCCTTGACAAGCATTGACCTTAAAAAGGGAAACGCGACGATTGCGACAGGAACCGCGATCGATGAGCAGATTCTCCCGGAAACTTCGAGCGATTACTCGGTCTCCATCCAGCCGATTTCCTTCTTAAGCTACCAGACAGGCCCTTACGCCTATTTTGACATCATTACAACTTCCCGCGATCTAGAACAGGGGGAATATTTCGCCAATCCGGACTCCATCCAAAAAGTCGGAGACACGCTCAAGATTGTCCGCGAAAGAAATGACGCCGCCAAATATTATCTGCGTCAAGAAGAATACGTCTGGCTCGCCGATCTGAGCAAAAACGACACGATCCATATCTATCACGATATCGAAGGCTATTACACGGGAGCGAGCTACCCCGCTACATACGCCGTTCTCAATGCCGAAGGCGATTCCATCGCTACCATCTCCGGCACAAGTCCAGAATTCATCGCTCCTTCCAAAGGCGCTTACTACCTGCACTACGTGCGCTTGAATTCTCCTCCCAAAACGGAAAGTCAGGAACTCACCCTCAAGACTGTCATCCAGCGGTTCAACTACGTAACGAAGTTCAGCTTCTATGACGAAGAAAATGACAAGGAAATTTCTAGCAAGAATGTCACCCTCGGCGACACGCTCTATTTCGCAAGTCTCACACTTCGTGCAGAACCTTCCGATGTCAGCAGCAACGCTTATTGGTATACCCCTTGCGAAGATCTCAATTATATCCAATCTTCTTATACCGAAGGTCTCTGCTCTAGCAACGGAACGGAACAGCTTTTGAGCGCGACAAACATCGCCATCACGGAAAATGACGCCTATACGGGTGAAATCATCCGCCTGATTGCCCAAAGCAAAGCCGATCCGCGCGCCCGAGACACCTTAACCGTGTATATTACCGAATAAAGAAGACATTCCCCAAAAGATTTACTATCTTTACCCTACCCTGAAATGCCGCGCCAAGCTCTGCCAGTGTTTCAGGTTTAACTAAAGAGCTTCCTTTCGAGGTAAACATGTCTACTTATCGTGGACCAAAAGCTAAGGTCGCCCGCTCTCTCGGGCTCGCAACCACCCAAAAGACCCAGAAGGTTCTGGACCGTCGCAATTTCGGACCTGGCCAGCACGGTCAAGATCGTAAGAAGTCCGCTTCCGTTTACAAGCAGCAGCTTGTCGAAAAGCAGCGTCTTCGTTTTACGTACAACATTTCCGAAGCACAGATGGCTAAGACTTATGCCGAAGCCAACCGTCGTGAAGGTTCTGCAGGTGACAACCTGATGGTCCTTCTCGAAACCCGTCTCGACGCTCTCGTCTTCCGTATGGGTTTTGCTCGCACCATTTTCGCTGCTCGTCAGTATGTCGCACACGGTCACTTCTCCGTGAACGGCGTTCGTAGCTTCTCCCCGAGCCGTCTCGTCAAGGTCGGCGACGTGATTGCTGTTCGTGAACGTTCCAAGAACCACGTTCAGATCAAGGAAGCTCTCGAAAACGCTCCGGCTCTCCCGGAATACGTTTCAGTGGATAAGGACAAGATGGAAGGCAAGCTCGTGGCAACTCCGCTCCGCGCTCAGATTCCGGTCCAGCTCCAAGAACAGCTCGTGGTCGAATACTATTCTCGTTAATAGTAAGATTCAGCTTTTGCAAAAACGCTCGCAGCCATGCGGGCGTTTTTTTGTTTATGGGAATCCTTCATCTAAAAAGTTTATTTATAAGTAAAACCTATAACGGAGCATAAAAAAGCGGTATGGGCAAAGCGCTTGTGGCACAGGGGGCCTTTTTTTATCTTTGCGCGACGTTTGAATTGGGAGGTTTTCATGGAAACGAAGACTAGCATTTTCTCCAATGGAATTATTTGGTTTGGCGTTGCGATTTCGGTTTCCGAAATAGAAGCAGGAATCGAAATCGGAAGAGCCGCAGCGACAGATACGCTTTGGACACCGCTTTTACTGGGGCATTTCTTAGGCGGCATCTTGCTTTTTTTGGTGGGCCTCATCGGAGCGCGAGTTCGTTTAAACGCCATGGAAACCACAAAATCGTCTTTTGGAAAATACGGGTCCAAATTTTTTGCCGCCTTGAATGCATTCCAGCTGCTCGCATGGGTCGCCGTTCTGAATGCTCAAGGCGCTTCGGCACTCGCCGGGCTTAACTTACCCATTTCCTTTGCCCTGACCTGCTTTATTCTTGCCGCCTTCATCGCCGTTTGGGTTTATGTCGGTCTTCGCCGTTCCGCGCATGTGACTACCGCGGTCATGATCGCCCTGACAGCCTTACTCGCGATTCTTTCCGCCAAACTGTTCGGACTGAATGATTCGCACGCAACCCTCTTGAGCCCAAAGGCGCTCCACTTTTGGAACATTTTTGAAATTTCCATCGCAATGCCTATTTCATGGCTGCCGGTGATTTCGGATTATACCAAGGATGCCGAAAAGCCGGTGAAATCGACAGCGGTTTCTGCGATTGCATACACATTCGCAAGCCTTTGGATGTACATCATCGGCATTGAAATCGCTGGAATCGCCAATGCGCAGAGCATTGCCCAGGCAATTCTTCTCGCTGGGCTTGGAATCCCCGGAATCCTCATCGTTGTTCTTTCTACGATAACGACGAACTTTTTGGCAGCCAACTCTGCCGGAGAATCCGCCAAGGCGATTTTTCACAAGATCAACCCTAAAATTGCGGGCATTGCCGTCAGCTTTTTAAGCGCACTCCTCGCAATTTCCGGAATCATGGACCATTACATTAGCTTCCTTTACCTGATTGCCTCTGTCTTCGCTCCAATGGCCGCCGTGTTGTTGGTTTCGTTCTATTTTTCGAAAGAGCAAAAAGGATCCATCGGGATTTGGGCCTGGAACATTTTTTCCTGGCTCGCCGGATTTATCGCGTATCAGTTTGCAGAGCGCCAGGATTCCATTTTCCTTGGACCGACTTTGCTTGCCATCATCGTCTCGGCCGCCCTTGCATCTGTTCGAGTCCTTTCCGAAAGAAAACTCGGGCAACGCATTCAATAAGCTCGATATAATTTTATACCTTTAGCCCCGTCATGCCTCAGAAAAAAATTGCGTTAATCAACGATGTAACAGGATTTGGCAGATGCTCGATTGCCGTGATGGCTCCGATCGTCTCCGCCATGAAGATTCAAGCGGTTACCATCCCCACCGCCATTCTTTCAACGCATACCCAATTTCCTGAATACTACTTCGACGATTACACGCCTAAAATGCGCGATTACATTCAGACTTATAAAAATCTGGGCATGACTTTTGACGCCATCGCTACAGGCTTTTTAGGCTCGGAAGA
>DGSB01000076.1:1083-9918 GCA_002390045.1 Fibrobacter sp. UBA4373 | reverse complement strand
ACGCTTTGCGAAAAGATGAAAGCCTTAGTCCATTACGCAGACATCTTGACGCCCAACCTGACAGAGCTTTGCACCTTGACCGATGTCGAATATGGTTCCGGCGAGTTTAGCGACATTGAACTTGCCAAGATGTGTCAAAAGCTTACAGAACAAGGCCCAGAACACATCGTCATCACCGGCATTCCGTACAACAGCAAACAGATCATGAACTACGTCTACAGTAAAGGCGAGGAACCACGTATCGTGATGGTCGACCGCATCGGCGGAGACCGCAGCGGAACGGGAGACGTCATCAGTTCCATCATCGCGGGCATGTACTTGAACGGTCATGATTTTTATGAATCCGTGAAACATGCCGCCGAATTCGTCACCAAATGCATCCGCTATTGCGAAGACAACAACGTGCCCACGCATTGGGGACTTTGCTTCGAAATGTTTCTTCGCGACTTAATGGAGGATTAAATGGTTATCTACACCGTTACAGGAAAAGTCGGACAAGCTGGCTATTTAGACATCGCAAACAGCGGTGATATCTCAGGCAAGAACATCTACGTCAACATGACCAACCGTTGCCCGTGTAGCTGCGTTTTTTGCTTGCGCCAGACAAAAAAAATGAGGGAAGGAAACACCCTTTGGCTCAAAGGGGGTGAACCTAGCGTCAATGCCGTCATGGAAATTTTTGATCGCTATGATTTAAACCGGATTAACGAGCTCGTTTTTTGTGGTTACGGAGAACCGCTTGAACGTCTGCAAGACGTCTGCAACGTCATAGACCAACTACATGCCAAATATCCGAACTTGAAAGTCCGCCTCAATACGAACGGTCTTGCCAACCTGATTCATGGGAAGGACATTACGCCCGAACTGGAAGGACGTTTTGACACGGTCTCCATCTCGTTGAACGCTCCCAACGCCGAAGAATTCCTGGCATTGACGCGTTCCAAATTTGGAATCCAGTCTTTTGACGCCCTGAAAAAATTCGCTTCACTGGCAAAGCGGCACGTTCCAAACGTGGTCCTGACCGTCGTCGAAAAGGTAATGTCCGACGAAAAGATTGAACTCTGCCGTCAAATCTGCACGGAGCTGGGCGTTACACTCCGGGTAAGACCTTTTGAAGAATAAAAAGGCTATAAAAGAATCAGGCTCTTCTCATAGATTTCCCACACGTTCTCCTTGGAAAGTTCACAAGGGGAAAGCTTTAGCTTGGAAGAATTTCCACACATTCGCGTAGCAAACTTTTCGACGGTTGCGCGAGGAAGTTCATATGTGCCGATAAGTGCCTTGACCATTTCGGCAAATGCGGCGACGTCCTTGAGCTTCAGCAAATCGAGAATCGTGCGGACATCTTTCGGCACCGCTTTTTCGCAGACTTCCATATATGCGGCAAGAAAATACCCCACCGCTTTACCATGTGGAACATTAAAGTTGTACGTTAAATCGTAACTCATTCCATGCGGAACCGCGGTACTCGTGTGCGCAATGGACATTCCAGCAAGCGTGGAAGCGAGCATCAAATTTTCATAAAGATTTTCATTGATCGGCGAATTCGAAAGCAGCGCTTCCTTGTTCTGTTCCCAACATTTTAAGCCGTATTCAGGGAACATCCGATTATAAACGTTCGACTGACTGTTCAAATAGCTTTCGACCAAATGCGCAAGCGCATCGACTGCGGTATTTACAATCAGTTCTTTTGAGGCAAAAGCAAGATATTTCCCGTCCACCAAGGAAAGCTTTGGGAATATTTTATGCGCAATGCTCTTTTTAAATCCTCCTTTTCGATTCGTCAAAACCGAAGCCGGAGTCGCTTCGGTTCCTGTTCCGCACGTCGTCGGAATCGCCACTAACGGAAGCGCATCCAATTTTTTGGGCGTATAAAGGATTTCTTCCGTTTCTTTCGGATTGGCAATTAACAATGCGATAGCCTTTGCCGCATCGATTGGAGAACCTCCCCCAATCCCTATGATGAAATCCGCGGCAAAAGTCTTTCCCATTTGTGCAGCACGGGCAACCGTTTCGACCGAAGGATTTTCTTCAACTTCATCAAATATTCCATACGGGACTTTTCCGTTTTTTAAAATTTCCAGGACTTCGTCCAAGGAGCCATTGTTCTTTGCCGAATGCTTACCGGTCACGATCAAAGCCTTCTTACCACAGGCAAGAATATCTTTTTCATGATTCTTTACGCAATTTTTTTCGACATAGACATCCGTAGGAATGTAAAAACGCATAAACGCTCCGTTAAAGCCAAGTAAAATTTTCCATAATATAATTTACGCATCCAAAATTTTGCAAAACGTTTTTCGAATGCGGTTTATATTTAATACGTGAAGCATATCACACATTCTTTGGGATAATCGAGTGAAAACATTCAAGCGCCAAATCGCCTTCTCGTTTTTTTTCATTTCTGCACTCCTTTTCGTGAGCTGCAGCAGTTCCTCTTCCGCATTTTCTTATGACCCAGGGGAACCTGTCGAAGACGGATTTTACTCCATGAGCGACATTTACAAAAACCTTGCCGCCAACGAAAAAGTCGTTTTTGTCATTCGCCATGCCGAACGCACTTCGGATTACAGTTATTCGGGACAGCTCACCAGCGAAGGCAAAAAGCAAGCCAAATATGTGGGAACGACTCTCATCGACACAAACGTCACGGCCTTCTACGCTTATTCCGGATTTGTCCGTACACTTCAAACGGTTTCCGCGATTGCGGACGGCCGCGATGACGACAATGCGGACGTCAAAATTTTAGAAGGTCTCGACGGAAACTGGTTCGTCAAAGACGATGCCAAATTCGAAGAGTACAAGAACACAAACGGTGGCGGCTGGGTCGTCGTTTCTAAATATGCATACTTGGGCGAATTTGCTGACGCCTTTTACACATTGGCGGACCGGGCCGAAGAATTTGTGACCCAACACGTTCTGCCAAATGTCGACGGTCAAAAACTATCCATTATGGCAACTCACGACACATTCCTCGTTCCCTTTGTCGTATACGCAACAAGCGGATCCGTCGATGTCAAGCATTACGAAACAGGACGTTGGCTGAACTATCTCGCCGGAGTCGCCATTATCATCGATGATGCCGGCAACATCCGTTATCTGCCGACTAAGGGGCTGAACAAAGGACAAATGTAAGCCCTAAACGCGCAGGCCTTTGATTTTTTGTATTTTAGTGGCAATGAAATCGTTACTGCAGACAATTGCCGTTTTAATCGTTGCTTTCGCACTTTTTGCCTGTTCGGATAGTTCCAATGAAGACGACTATCGTTTTGAACGCGCCGTTCAAGATCTTTCCATTTTCCGCGGATGCTCTGCAAAGAACGACACAAACAAGTACTGCTACCAGATGCGTTGGAGAATTCCCATCGAAACCGACGATCTTCTCCAATTCCATATCTGGGTAGATACCATCTACGTCAACGATTCCACGACCAAAGTTCCAAGCGGAGCTACCGAACATTCCATCAAGGTCCCGTTTGAAAATCCAGAAAAGCTTTACGACACTCTTGACCTCACCTCCTATGTGCAAGAAATTCTGCAAAGCGAATCCATCGACCGCGACACTCTGGCGATTGCCATTTGGAGCGAATATAGCGATAACGATGAACCGGGAGACGTTCAACACGTTTTCATTCCTCTAGGCGACAATTTTCAGCCATCCCTGATTACCATCAGCGATTCCACATGGACAACCGGCGTCGCCATCGACTGGGCACGTCCAACCGACCAGACCGATTATTTCACCCCCGAAAGCCTTTCGGGCCCGATCGCTGGCTATAACGTTCTTCTTTGGGCAGAAAATACCAGCCAGGATATCCGGAACGTCAAAGTCACAATCTTCCACGACGGCAAAACAGATTCCACCGGCAAGAATTTTTGGAAACGTCATCACCGTTTCCGCTTCACCAACGATTCCCTCTGGATCGATGAAACGTCTTCTGCCGAATCGGACAAAAATTATCTCCGCATCGCTGTCATCGACGGAAAAGGTTTTGATTTTGCAAACGATAGCGCAAACCGCTACCGCATGATTATCGAAGGATTAAAACCCGAAAGTAACTACACCATCGGCATTATCGCCTGGGATTCCGCAGGCAATCCTTCGGGCACGGGTTCCGTGGAAACGAACCAGCTCTTTTCCACAACCGATAGCATCGCCCCGCTGATCGGAAACCAGCTTTGGGTCCGCGCCGACACTTCGGACACGACCAAAGCCTTCCTTGATTCCAACCGAGTCCTAATTTACTGGAGCAGAAGCGCAGATCCTCTGTCCGACACCAGCGGAATTACCGCCGACTCGATTCTGCATTACCCGAACTACTGTTTCGAAGAATTCTGCTACCGCGAAGTACAAAGCTATATCGTGGAACTCTGGAACGGCAGCGAATGGGAAAAGGCGACAAAAGCCGGCGGAGAATCCGAAGAAAAGTATATCAAATCCTATGAACTCGACGGCGACACAATGAAAGTTTCCGCCACAGGCGCTTACGTCGTCGACACGATCCGTTGGGTCGTTCCCGGTGACACGCTGATCGTCCGCGTCCGAGCCATCGATTCCTCGGGCTATTACTCCAAGGCTCTCATCGATACGATCTATGTGACGCTTGGACCTGAAGCCGACCTGAATTGTCCGGCAGGATTCGTCCCTGTTCGCACTAGCGACACAACTCGCTTCTGCATCGAAAAATTCGAGCATCAAAATAGCGACAGCACTTTTGCCCATAACGTTCTTTTCGCAGAAGCCCAAGCCGCCTGTGAGAGCATTTCGGCAAGCGGATTCAGCGTATCCCTCTGCAAATCCGCCGACTGGAAAGCCGCCTGCACCGCACAAGGAAAAACTTCTTATGGCGTCATCGAAGAAAGCGATTTTTCCGCATCGGAATATCTGTACAAGAACTGCGAAGTTGGCTCGGATGACTCCACAAACGCACTCGATATTTCCAAGCGCAACAAGCTCTGCGTAAGCCCGGACGGTGTCCGCAATTTTGCAGGAGGCTTCCAGGAATGGGTCCTCGGCTCTAGCGATACCATGCTCTACGTCCTCCGCGGATCGAGCTACATCTATTACTCGGGCGAATCCCGTGAATCCCTCTCTAAATGCACCACCTATTTCATTCCGCACCGCACTCGTGCAGGGTATACGCAAGATACGGTCTACCTTTACCGCGAAGGTTCTAAAGTAGACACGAGCTATACCCAAGATACAACGCGAACTCTGTATAAAATGCTGACGAAAAAAGATTTCACCGATTCCGTGCAATTCTTCAAGGTTTCAAATGCAGACGGAGATTCGCTCGGCGAAGATTACGCCCCTCTTTCCGAATACAAAAACGGTGGAGAATCCTGGCTCAAGGAACTCGCAGGCAATTTGATTTACGAACCGATCCGCACAGAAGCGGTATTCTTTACCGGTGAAGCCGTCGCTTACAAGGGTGCCGCAGCCTTCTACACGGACGCATCGATTTCGTTCCGTTGCTGCGCATACCCTGAAGATTAATTTATTCGATATACATCTTTTCGATCTGATCGTGGAAACGTTTTTCAACGGCTCCACGGCGCAGTTTGAACGTTGGAGTAATAAGCCCGGCTTCCACCGAAAGCGGATCCGCCACGAGCGTCCACTTTTTAATTTGTTCCCAATGATTCAGCTTGCGGTTGACCGTATCGACATGCGACTGCACCGCATTCAAAATTTCCGAATCGTGAATCGCCTCGTCCGGGTTAAAATCTCTTCGATTTTTTCCTAAAACGCGCATCGCCTCGTCATAGCCTATGAAAAGAAGCGCCGAAACAAATTTACGGTCATTCGCTTCGATCATGGCTGCTTCAATCAGCGGATGACGCACAAGTTCCAATTCGATTGGAACAGGCGAAACATATTTCCCTGTACTCGTCTTGAAAATTTCCTTAATACGGCCTGTCAAAAAGAGAAAGCCTTCTTTATCCAAATATCCTTGATCGCCCGTACGAAAGAAACCGTCTTCCGTCCACGCAGCACGATTCATTTCGGGCATATTCCGATAGCCTTGAAAGACGCTCATTCCCTTCGCAAGGATTTCATGGTTTTCTCCGATCTTGACTTCAAGACTTTCCAAAGGCTTCCCCACCGAGCCGATTTTATTTGCCCGAGGAACGTTCACGCTAATGACCGGGCTGCATTCCGTCAATCCATAGCCTTCATAAATCGGGAATCCAATGTTGACCAAAAAACGGTAAACCGTTTTGTTCAAGGCGCTACTTCCCGAAATAATCCATTTGAATCTTCCGCCCAAGGCTTCCCGCACTTTGGCATAAACCAGCTTATCGTAAACGGTGCGACGCAACTGTCCGTGACCCGGAACATTCTTTTTGGCAAAGAGCATCGCCCGGTGCATCAGCAAACGCTTAGGACCGCTTAATTTGTATTCCCTCGAAGCAATCGCTTCTGCCAAGCGTTCAAGAATTCGCGGAACAAACGTTCCAATGGTCGGGCGAACTTCATGAGCAATCACGCCGGCATTCTTTGGGAAATCCGCAAAATAGACCTTCAAATGCTTGCGCATGTAAAAACAGATAACCATGCGTTCAAACACATGTGCCACCGGCAAAAGAGTCATCGCGGAATCCGTTTCCGGTTTCGGATCGATCAAATTTTCTAACGACCCGACCATCGATAGCATGTTACGGTGCGAAAGTTCCACACCTTTCGGGCGTCCCGTAGAACCGCTCGTATAGATGACCGAAAACAAATGACTCCGCTTAATGGTATCGATCCGATACTTGAACCATTCCCTTGTACCGTATTCCTTCGAAAGGATTTCGCCCTCTTTCAAAAGGCTCTTCCAGTATACCCCATTAATCGGAAGTTTTGCAGTATCATCAAAACAGATAATGTAGCGGAATCGCGCCAGGTGCTTCCGGATTCCAGGGTCCAGGCATTGAACGTTGTCAACCGCCAAAAAGGCTATTTCGGAATCGTCACACTGGAACTGAAAATGTTCCTCGCTAATATTCGGAAAAAGCGGAACGGTAGGCGCATGGCAAACTTCACAAGCAAGATCGGCAACAATCCAATTCGGAGAAGTATTCGCAATGATTCCAAGGCTTTTGCCTTCTCCGACGCCATACTTTGCAAAGGCGAGAGAAGCAAAAAAGAGCATTTCTTCCAATTTTTCCCCGGAATATTCTTCCCACGAGCCATTCACTCTCCGGAACCAGCCGGGAAAATCTTTTGCTCGGCACATGTCTAAAAACAGTGCGGGAATGGAATGAAAATTGTTCATTTGCATGGATAATCGCCTTTTTCCCAAAAATACCTTAATTATTTTCAAAAAAAATTTTTTAGTGCATTACAATTTTGTCACTTTTTAAAAATGGCGATTTTGGCGAAATTTTCACAAAAGCCACTTTTGAAAAACTTCACTTTTTGACTTTACAATTTTGTAACATTTTAATTTATTTTGGCGAAATTTTTCTGTTTTCGCGATTGTTATATTTTTTACCGACAAAAACAAAACTGTCATTTCATTGGAGAAAAAACAATGGCAATCAAAAACGCATACCTCAAGTCCGTCTACGAAAAAGTCGTTGCACGTGACCCGGATCAGGCTCTTTTCCACCAGGCTGTCCGTGAATTCCTCGAATCCCTCGACCCGGTCCTCGAACAGGACAAGTCTTGGGAAACCAACGGCGTGATCGACCGTCTCGTTGAACCGGAACGCGTCATTACGTTCCGCGTTCCTTGGGTTGACGACCAGGGTAAGGTTCAGGTGAACCGTGGCTACCGCGTGCAATTCAACTCTGCTATCGGACCTTACAAGGGCGGTATCCGTCTTCGTAACGAAGTCACTCTCTCCATGCTCAAGTTCCTCGGCTTCGAACAGATTTTCAAGAACAGCTTGACCACGCTCCCGATGGGCGGTGGCAAAGGTGGTTCTGACTTCGACCCGAAGGGCAAGTCGGACAACGAAGTGATGCGCTTCTGCCAGTCCTTCATGACTGAACTCTGCAAGCACATCGGTGCAGACACGGACGTGCCGGCTGGTGACCAGGGTACTGGCGCTCGCGAAATCGGTTACATGTTCGGTCAGTACAAGCGCATTCGCAACGAATGGGTCGGCGTTCTCACCGGTAAGGGTCTCTCCTACGGTGGTTCCCTCGCTCGTACCGAAGCAACGGGTTACGGCCTCTGCTACTTCACCCGCGAAATGCTCAAGGATCTCGCTAACGACTCCTTCCAGGGCAAGACCGTCGTGATCTCTGGCTCGGGCAACGTTGCTCAGTATGCTTGCCAGAAGGCTACGGAACTCGGTGCAAAGGTTGTGACCGTTTCCGACTCCAACGGCTACATCTATGACCCGAACGGCATCAACCTCGACGTCGTTCTCGACCTCAAGAACAACAAGCGTGCTCGTATCAAGGAATATGCGAACATCGTGAAGGGTTCTGAATACCACGAAGGCTCTAAGGGCGTTTGGACTGTCAAGTGCGACATCGCTCTTCCGTGCGCAACTCAGAACGAACTCGACCTCGAAGGTGCTAAGGCTCTTATCGCTAACGGCGTGAAGGCTGTCGCTGAAGGTGCAAACATGCCGTCTACTCCGGAAGCTATCGAAGCCTTCCAGAAGGCTGGCGTGCTCTTTGGACCGGCTAAGGCTGCTAACGCTGGTGGCGTGGCTACCTCTGGTCTCGAAATGTCTCAGAACTCCGAACGTCTCTCCTGGACTTTCGAAGAAGTCGACAAGAAGCTCGACGGTATCATGTGCTCCATCTATAAGGCTGCTTCCTCTGCCGCTGCCAAGTACGGTGACAAGAAGAACCTCGTCATGGGTGCAAACATCGCTGGCTTCCTCAAGG
>DGSB01000076.1:0-1010 GCA_002390045.1 Fibrobacter sp. UBA4373 | reverse complement strand
ATGCCATGAAGTGGCAGGGCGCTGTCTAATCGACGCATTTCCTTGCAAAAAGCCTTCCGGATTTCTCCGGAGGCTTTTTTGTTTTAAACGAAAAATTTGTAAATATTTTTTCTGGGAACGAAATGTCTGATTATGATAAAAGGGTAATAATGGGTTTTGGTATCCCGACAAGA
This sequence comes from Fibrobacter sp. UBA4373, assembly GCA_002390045.1. GTDB lineage: Bacteria > Fibrobacterota > Fibrobacteria > Fibrobacterales > Fibrobacteraceae > Hallerella. The sequence goes on along the minus strand of DGSB01000076.1, from coordinate 837 downwards.
AAATCCGAGTCAGACTGTGCAGATTCTAGGCTATGGGAGATCGATCAATGAAGAATGTAATTATCAGCTTTTTTATTTTTCTTGTCGCTGCCAACAATGCCTTTGCTACAGAAAACAATGCCGATTTCGACGCAACGGGGCGAAAAGTTTTTAATTCGACAGTCCCTCTTGATTTAAATAAACAGAATGTTTTTGACTGGAATGTTTATTTCGTTGTAAAAAAAAGACCGTCGAATCATGAAACTAGAAATTTTTCTGTTGTTCAGGAATCGCTTTTGCAGAATCGAACAAGATGGTTTGAAGTAAATAAAAACGAATATGTAAAAATATGTCCATTGAATTTTACTGAAAAAGGAACTTGGCTTTTACCGTTTCAAGCGGAGTTAGACTCTTTAAATTGCCTTTGCTTGTTTACAGATGAATTCACTAGAAGTGTTGCTGCACTTTATATTCCAGATACATCAAAGAAAAATTTGATTGACACAAACTGGATCCTTATAAATCAAAAAATTGTCAACCTTTCCAAAGGTTCCCATCGTGTGTTCTATGGGAAAAAGATACCTAGTAGGGAAAAGAGAAATCCTGAATCGGGGTTCAGAAATGTTTCGTTGTCGCAAGATTTAATTGTAGATGCGACAGAATTTAGTATAGGGGAGGCAGAGTGGTTGGAACGAAGAGAATATGATGGCGTAAAATCAATTGGACGCAAGAACTGGCCTTTCGAAACAACAAACATATATCATTATGCAAATGTACGTAGTATCTGGGACGGACTTGATTCGGTTTACAAAATTTTGCCTATTGAACAGTGGCGCAAGACATCTTTGCCATTCATTG
>DGSB01000032.1 GCA_002390045.1 Fibrobacter sp. UBA4373 | reverse complement strand
GTAGTCAAGTTATCCCCTCCGAGGAGAAACAATCCGACGTAAACGTCGACGACCTCTTGGCTGCCTCGAATTCCCGAGTGACGGAAATGAAGAAGGTCGTGGTGCAGCTTCGGCGCCGGCCCAAGCGCAAGGCTGGCGAATCTGTCGTCACGGCAAAGAGCATCAAGCGCATGCCGGGCCTTGCCGAAGCGGACGTGATCCGGAGCATTCAGGCGCTTCCGGGTGTTGTCGCGAGTTCGGACTTTAGCACAAAGATTTACGTGCGCGGTGGTGCTGCGGACCAGAACCTTTTCCTTTACGACAACTCGGTCGTTTATTCTCCGACGCATTTCTTTGGACTGTTTAGCACGTTCCTAGTAGAAACGATTGACGAAGTCCAATTCTACAAGAGCGGTTTCCCGGCGCAGTACGGCAACCGCTTGAGTTCCGTCCTCAAAATGGATGGCCGTGCCGGGGGCTCGGATTCTGTGGAAGAATGGCTTTCGAAAACGAGCGTGAAAATCAGTACTTTTGCAGCCCAGCTCCATACGGAAGGCCACATGGGAAATGCCCGTTGGGTCGTGGCTGCACGTCAAACCTATATCGGATACATGCTGGCTTTATTGCGCTGGCTAGATGCGGTTGATCTAGATGTGGATTATGAATTTACGGATATTCAAGGAACTTTCCTGTATGATTTTGATCCGGATAATCGATTGAAATTCAGCTTTTATGTGGGCTGGGATAAGCTGGCCTTCGATCCGCTTTACGTGGATTGGGGAAACGTCGCCATTCCGATCAATTACTTCCATCGTGATGGAAATTGGGAATACAACGCGACTCTTGCCTTTAGCCGATTCTACCAGACGATGCAAGTTTCGGACATGATCGATATCGGCATGGACCTCTTTACTTATGCGGGAAAGCAATGGATCAATTATAAAGGGTTTGACGATCACACGCTGACTTTTGGTTATGATCTGGAATATGACCAGTCTGAATTTTACGAACATGCGATGAGCGTAAAGCTAGTCGATCATCAGTATCCGTTCCATCATGTAGGATATTTGCAAGATGCTTGGAGATTAGCGGCGGATTGGACTCTGACTTACGGCGTGCGTTTGAATTACCAGACTCTTGCCGAACATTTTGGCGTGGAACCGCGAGCTTCCTTGGTCTGGCAGATGACTGACCGTCAACGCTTTGAACTTTACGGCGGACGCTATTTGCAGTATATGAATTCAATCATGTTCAGCGATCAGGAATCCTTGAACGAATTCTACTATCCGATTGTAACGACTTCGGATGGCCGCCACATGAAGCCTGCTAGTTCTTACCTTTTTGCCTTGGAATATTCACATCGGGACTTCATTTTCAATGGTTGCAATTTTACGGCCGGAGCCTATTACAAAACGCAAAAAGATCTAAAGACATTCACCATGGCGCAAGATTCGACGGATGAAACGACGAGCGATGATTTTGTGATGGCGGATTATTTTGGAACGGCTCGGGGTTATTCTTTTGGTTACGAGCTTTCGCTGCGTAAAGATGAAGGTTCGTGGTTTGGAGGCATTAACTGGAGTCAGAGCGTGAGCGTTGTCCGCTCGGATGACGGCACGGATGCTTATTATCCGAATTGGCATCAACCTTATGCGCTTAAAATGGATGCGGGTTTGAACTGGCGCGGTAAAGATGGAATGTTTGCCCCGAATGCAAAGACTTATTTCCGCTCGTCCATTATTTTGAAGTATTCGGCGGGAATGCCGATGACGAATTACGTGGGTTATTTTTATGAAGATCGTGTCGATCCGCAAGTCTATTCGGATGCGATTCAGGTGGTCCCGGGAGGCCGAAACGAAGGCCGCCAATCGGATTACTTCCGCATCGACGTGAAAGTGGTGGATTGGGGAAAAGAAAATAAATGGAATTTTAGTTGGACAATTATCAATTTGACAAATCATGAAAATCTGTTCTATAGTTTCTACGATACGAGCGAGAACCCTCCAAAGAAAACGAATATTTATCAGTTCCCTTATTTGCCGGTGATGCTGAACTATGAGTATTATTTCTAAACCGTGTCGTGTCGAACGTCTCCCGTGTCATTGCGAGCGCAGCGAAGCAATCTCTTTCCGCGTCCTCGCGATTTTCCTCTGCGCGTTCCTTTTCTCGTCCTGTAGCGATTTCGACGGCCCCTGGTCTTTTTACCCGGAAGATTCTGTTGCCTACAAGGGCATTTATACGCACGGCTATGTGGTCGCCGGTCAAAAACCTCATGTCTGTTTTTCAAAACTCTATAACCTCGATGAATCCGCTTCGGAAAATTTTGCCTTTTACGACAGCGCCTCTGTGACGGTTTCTGGAAAATTCTCGAATGGGGATACGCTTGTAGAACTTTCTAGCATTTCGAATAAGCCGAACTGCTTTACGACAAATGCCGAAGCTTTGGGTGTTGTCGGGGAATCCTACACGATGAACGCGGCGTTCAAGTGGGACAGCGCCGGGAAAAAGGTGAAATCGCAATATTCTGGCGTGGCGAAAATCCCGACAAAGCTCTCGGCAAAGAGTATCACGCCGCCGGGCAAAAAAGTCGTCAGCGACCAGAAACCGATTCTCAATACACATGAATACTTGGACTTCGATTACCAAGAATATCCTTATGATGCTTACACCTACAACATCGGCATGGATTACGATACGACTGTTCAAGGCATGCTTATGACGCTTGCGTACAATGCGGACAGCGATTCGAACGGTGAATCCATGAATACGACGATGTTCCATATGCTCAAATCCTTCCTCGACGAAGATTCTTCTGGCTACTATGGCTTTACGATGCTCGATGCGACGGAAAAGACCCACTTGTTCGGCTTTGAGTCTCGTTTAAAAATCGGTGACTTCTACAATCTCGATACGATGTTCATAACGGGAATGCAGTTGCCGATTGGAAAGTCCACAATCAAAATTTATGCTGTCGATCAAGCGTATGCCGATTATCAAAACTACCTGCTCGAAAGCTTTGAAGATCCGCGTGTGAAATCGCGGACGAACATCGAAAATGGAAACGGTGTTTTTGCGGGGATGCTCGTGGATTCCGTTTTGATGAATATTCACTCGGACGATTACATTACCTACAGCTATGCGCGCGTTTATGGTTGCGATAATCACAAGGATGCCGATGGGGATGAGGATCCTTGGAATACCAAGTACTGCCGACTTTTCCAGGAAACTTATTGCTCGGATTCTTCGACGGTCGTGAAACCGATCCCGACGTGTTATCCTGTGGCTGTAAAACTTGCGATGTTGCACGATAGCTCTTCATGGTCGGTATATTTGCCGGATACGCTTTCGGAAGTTTCGGCCAAGCAGGAGGCTTATGCGGATGGCCTAAAGCGATACTGTGTTTCTAGCAATTTCAAAAGTACATCGATTGCAGATTGTGAACAAATCTATGAAGAATGTCAAGTTGCACTCGACAGCAATTCATGCAAGGATTACATTTGGAAGTGGTGCTCGGATCGCGATTGGAATCTTTCGGCTTATCCGCAATGTGGAACAGCGCTTGTCAGTGAATTCTATAGCAAACAGCTGAATTCCAGCGTTCTTCAAAGAGTTGTCGATCTTTGGTGCAAAGAAAACGAAAATGATCCGCAGTGCAAAAGGGAATGATGATGAACAGGAAAAGTAAAATGCCGCATTTTAGGAGCTTGGCCTTGGGCGCTTTAATATTCGCTGTGGCTGGATTTGCCGATGTCGATTCCGACATTCGCGATTTGCAGTTGCAGAAAGAAACTCTCCAAGGTGAAATCCAAAAATTAAATGCCCAGATTTCTGCGACAGATTCCATGCTCAAAGCCGACGACAAACGATTCAAGACTTTGCAGGAACGTTTCTTGGCAGATTCGGAACGCCGTAAAGCGGAAATCGATTCACTGAATTCCAAAATCAAGAACGTGGTTTCTCAATTGCAGGAGGAACGTTCCAAGCAGGCGCGGGCCAAGAACCGTAGCGAAAACGTCAAGGCAAAACGAAAAGCGCTTTCGCTTGCGCTCGTCGCCATCAGCAAACAGCTAGAAGCTCAAATCGAACAGACGATTCCTTGGGAACGTGAAGCCCGCCTCGACCGGGCCAAGGCTCTTTCTCGGGATCTGGAAAGCGGAAACGCATCTGCGGAAGAAGGCTTTTCTCGCTTAAAGGCTTTGATTGCGGAAGAAATCAAATTTGGCGATGAAGTTGCGATCATCAATTCTCCGCTAACGAGAAAGAATGGGGAACTGATCAATGCCCAGATTTTGCGCATTGGAAACCAGTGGATGGTTTACGGCGATGACAATGGAACCGTCTACGGGGCGCTTGTTCGAAAAATGGAAAACGGAAAAATTTCGTATGAATGGAATGAGGACTTGAATTTGCAGGAACGTAGTGCGGTCAAGTTCGCTTTGGATGTGAAACAGGCAAAGAAGCCTCCTCAGATGGTGACGCTTCCGGTCAGCCTTTCGATTGTGGGGAGGAACTAAGAATGTTATTTTCTACGAGTCATACGGATTGCCACGTAATCCTTCTTGCGTTGCTCCTCCTTTCAACGAACGCCTTGGCGTGGCCGTGGTCTTCGGACAAGAAAAAGAATCCAGAAGAACAGGCGCGCATCCAGGATTCCTTAAAGCGCGAAGAGCTGAAAAATTTACAGCGTGAAGTCGATGCGCTTACCCGTATCCGTTTGCAAAAAGCGGATTCGCTCGAAAAGCTCGAAGCGGAACATTGGAGAAAGCGTTATGCGGAATCGGAACTTTCCGAAGAACATCAAGTGACAACGCGGGAACTCGACGGACGTTATTCCAAGCTTTCGACAGATCTCGGTCGTGTCAATGAAGAAGTTCTCGCGAGTAAAGAACTCTCGTCCGATGCGGAAGAAAAGGCGCTTTCTGACGAGAATGCCTATGACGCACTTCGGATGCAGATAAAGCTTTCCATCGATAAGACGCTGGGTGACGTAACTGGAGATTACCCGCTTGGCATGAACGATCGCCTTCTCCGTTTGAAAGAAGCCGAAAATGCTGTAGAAGGCAAAAATCCGAATGCGCTTTCTGCAGCCCGGATCTTTTTAGGCGATCAGCTTTTACGTCATGAGATGACTTATTCCCAGTCGTTTGAAAATACCATTTCGCAGGTCGGTTCTCGTCCCGATGTAAAAGTGAACCGCTTGAGACTCGGCACGGTCTTTTTAGGCGAAGTCGCCTTGGATAATCAAAATGTCCAGGCGCTGATTCGTTCGGGAGCGTTGCAGGGAAAAGTTTTTGAATGGAATTCGAACCTTCCTCAGGAAATGGCTTCCCAGATTCAGAAGGCGGTTTCGGAAGCGGGGAATTCTTCTGTCGAAGTCGCGGTTCCCATCGATGTGTTGCAGAATAAGGCGGTCAAGAATTCGATTACCGATACTCAGGAACTTTCGCTTGTCGAACAAGCCAAAGCCTTTTTTAAGAAAGGCGGCATCGTGATGTACCCGCTGATGTTGGTAGCCATTTTTGCGCTCCTTTTGAGCTTGGAACGCTTTGTCGTTCTGACTCTGCGCGGGCGTATTCGCAAGCAGATGATGAATCGGTTTAACGTTTATCTTGAAAATTCGCAATTTGAAGAAGCGGCGGAACTTTGCCTGAAAGAAAATACGAGCTTGTCGATGGTCCTCTTCGCTGTCGTCAATAAGGCACGAGAAAATCGCGAGGCGGCCGAAAAGGCTTTGCAGGAAGCTTTGCTTCGGGAACAGCCAAAACTGGACCGTCGCATGGGACTGCTTGCTGCAATGGGAACCATTGCGCCTTTGCTCGGACTTTTGGGAACGGTGACCGGTATCATTACGCTTTTTAACGTGATTACGGAAGTCGGAACAAATGACGCGCGGGTTCTCGCCGGAGGTATTTCGGAAGCGCTCGTCACGACGGAAACAGGTTTGATTATTGCAATTCCAGTCATGATCTTGCATGGACTTCTCAGTGAAAAAATCGAAAAGGTCACGAGTGAAATGTATGTGCGAAGCACTTCCCTTTTAAATCAACTGTTTGAAAAATGAGAAAATAGAGCTCCATCATGTACGTTTTCATAGAAGCTGTACAAAGTACGTTCCTCGCCGGCGGATCTGTGATGCTCCCGATCATTCTCACGGGTGTCATCGGCTTCTATTATCTGTATTCCACGTGGATGCGCATCGGTGGAGACGCTTTCCGCAAAGACGTTTACAAGGTTGTGGAAATGCTCCGCAACGATTTGAACACACGTGCGGAAGATCCGCTCCGTTTTGCAAGCAAGCATCTCGGGCTGCGGGGCGGAATCGTTTCGAGGGAACTGCGGCTCGCATTGAAAGTGGCAAAGGACACGCCTGAAAAATATCTCGAATATATGCAGGTCCGCATGATTAAAACAGTGCAGTATATGCAGCAGGGAACTCACATCATCTCGGTGATGGCTGCGGCTGCGCCTTTGCTCGGGCTTCTCGGAACGGTGACGGGAATGGTCTCGACTTTTGAAGTCATTACCTTGTACGGCAACCAGAATCCGGTCCTCATGGCGGACGGGATTTCGGAAGCGTTGATTTCGACGCAAAGCGGTTTGCTCGTTGCGTTCCCGCTGACGCTCTTAAAACAGCGCTTGGACGAACGCATTGAATATTTAACGGAACAGCTTGAACTCGGCGCAACGATCATCGAAAACTATATGTCCTTGCAAGCGCCGCCCGAAGCAACCTAGGAATTTTTATGAACTTTAATCTTCCCCGTAAAAAGCAAAAAGATATGGGCATCGATATGGGCCCTCTGATGGACATCGTGTTCATCTTGCTCATCTTCTTTGTCGTCACATCGAGCTTTACCCGCGAAACGGGCGTCGACGTCACCAAGCCGCAGGCACAAAGCGCAAGCCAGCTGGAAAAAGAAAACCTTCTCATCGCCATCACACGCGAAGGGACGATCCACATCAACGAACGTCAGGTGGACTTGGCAAGCTTGCAAGATATTCTCAAACAGTCCTTGGCCAAAACTCCAGACCGCGAAGCGGTGATTATCGCCGATAAAGGCTCCGAAACAGGCGTTCTCGTTCAGGTCATCGATGCGTGCAATTTAAGCGGCGTCAAAAAAGTTTCGATTGCTGCGCAGGCGGAATAAACCCTATGATCCGAAAGATTCTCAAAAGATTCTCGGTTTTGATCGTTGCGATTTTCAGTAGCTGTCTTTTGGTGTTTTCGGTGACGGTGGCGAATCTCTTTTTGCAGGGAAAGATTTTTAATGAGAGAAAATTTGTCAAGACCGAAGTCGCCGTGAAAAAAGTGGAAGAGGTCCAAAAGAAGCAGGAACAGAAGAAGCCCGCCCGTAAACCGAATCGTCAAAAATCGAATTCCCGCTCGCCTAAAGCAGGACCGCGGATGGCGATGAATTTGGGCGTGGCCGGTCAAAGTGGGGGAGCGGCAATTAGCGATGAACTGGTCGCCGATTTTAGAGGCGGAGCTTTGGCAAATGAAAACGGCGACGTCGACAAAAAGCCTTCCAGCCGAGCGATGCCTCAGTTTCAGGTCCCTCCGCAAATCCGCGACCGCGAAATCGATGCGAGGCTTCGTTTAAGTTTTTGCGTGGATGCAAGCGGACACGTTTATGATATCCGTGTAGTCGAAGAATCGCCTGCGGAATCGGGGCTTGCCGATGCGGGCAGAGAGGCTTTGAAACGGATGAGTTTTGAACCAGCAGAAAAAAATGGGAAAGCGGTCCCGTTCTGCGGAATGGAACAACCGTTCGAGGTCAAGTTCCGTGATTAAACGTTTTCTGACATTGCGAGCATTCTTTGCCATCGCCTTCTTCACCGCCTTTGCCTTCTCCGCGCAATCCGCCGCCGATCTCATGGACCGCGCGAACGCTCTTTACCGCGGAGGCAAATTCAAAAATGCGATCATCCTTTACCGTAAGGCCGCTGACCGTGGCGCCGATCCCGTCGCCGTCAGTTTCAACATCGCGAACAGCTACTATCAAACCGAAAAGTTTCCCGAAGCCGCCGCGAATTATCGCAAGGCCGTAGACTATTCAAACGGAACGTTCTCTCCGGCTCTCTTCAACATGGCGTCCGTTTACTTCCGCTTAAAGCAGTACCCGGAATGCATTGCCGCTTACCATCGCGCGCTCAAGCTTGAACCGGATAATGTTTCGGGGTGGCTCTATCTTGGTGAAGCTTACAGCAAGACAGGCGACAAAATCGGAGCGCTCAAGGCTATCGAAAAAGCCTACGCCTTAGACAAGTCCGACATCAGTTTCGTGTACCAGCTTTCCGAAGCGAACATCGCTGTGGGCGATTTTGAACGCGCTGTTTCCGTGATTCGCGAAGGGTACAGCTCCCATCCCGAAGAAATCGATTTTTTGGTGTATTTGGGAGATGTTTACCGACTGCAAAAGGATTACGAGCAGAGCGCCGGAAGTTACCGCGAAGCTCTGAATATTCGCCCGGATGACGTGAATACGATGTACAAGCTTGCCGACGTCCTGGTTGAAGATAAAAAGCAATTCGTTGCGATGGATGTTCTGGCGAACATTCTCCAGATCCAGCCAAATTTTACCGATGCGGCAATCTTCCTGGGTAACGTTGCTTACGATACCCGCTTCTTTGAACGCGCGGAATCCGCTTACGAGCAGGCCGCAAAGAACGGTAGCCCAGAAGCTGTTTTCGGTTTTAAGAACCTTGCCTATGAAGCTCGCCTGCAAAAACGCGAGGACGAAGCTTTGCGCCTCTTAAAGCTCGCGCAAAAATATTATCCGGCAGACGCCACGCTCGAAGCGGAAATTCTCGATATCGAAAATCCGGATCGCTGATTCCAATTTGAAATGAAGAGATAAGACAGCCTTTCGTTTTGCGATTTAAGCCTTGGAACTTTTGGGAATGCTGTATAAAGCAAAAGGTCCGGTTCTTTTCAGAACCGGACCTTTATGCGGTCGGACAGACTTGAACTGTCAAGCGATTGCTCGCACTAGCACCTCAAGCTAGCGTGTCTACCAAATTCCACCACGACCGCGTTAGAATTGGTTACGCGCGGTAATATAGAATAAAATCGGAATTTTGTCAAAAGGAATCGTGCAAAAAATGAAAAATTTTTGGCATCGGAAATCCGGAACATTCCAATCTTTAGATGGAAAAAGATACCTGCATTGCCGCGAGGCATCGGAGAGTCTTTTTTTGCGTTTAGAACTTGGACATTTGGGGGGAATGCTGTATAAAGCAAAAGGTCCGGTTCTTTTCAGAACCGGACCTTTATGCGGTCGGACAGACTTGAACTGTCAAGCGATTGCTCGCACTAGCACCTCAAGCTAGCGTGTCTACCAAATTCCACCACGACCGCGTTAGAATTGGTTACGCGCGGTAATATAGAATAAAATCGGAATTTTGTCAAAAGGAATCGTGCAAAAAATGAAAAATTTTTGACATCGAAAATCCGGATCGCTGATTCCAATTTGGAATGAAGAGATAAGACAGTCTTTCGTTTTGCGCTTTAAGCCTTGGAACTTTTGGGAGTGCTGTATAACGCAAAGGGCCCGGTTTCTTTCGAAACCGAGCCTCAATGCGGTCGGACAGACTTGAACTGTCAAGCGATTGCTCGCACTAGCACCTCAAGCTAGCGTGTCTACCAAATTCCACCACGACCGCGTCAGAACTTGTTTATGCGCTTTGCTTATTCTGCTGCTGCCGGAGCGATCGGAGCTTCCGGAGCTGCTTCAGCCGGGAGAGTGGCTGCCGGGAGCTGCGGAGCTGCCTGCGGTGCCGCGGACTGTTCCGTGGCCTGCTTCAGAGCCGAAGCCGTCTTTGCCGAACGATCCTGCTGAATGGTCATGTAACCCAGAGCGAAGACGAGCACCAAGTAAATGATGCCAACGACGCGGGTGAGTTTCTGAACGAAAGTGGCTGCGCCAGCCGTAGAGAATGCGGACTGGGAAGTCATTCCGCCGAGACCTGCGAGACCGCCCATCTTGTCATTCTGAAGGAGGATCAGCATGACGAGGAAAAGGCAAAGGAAGACGTGGATAACGATTCCGACCCAAAAAAGTGTAGACATAGTTCTGATTACCTTGCGCTTAAATTACTTCGCTTCTGCAGCGTCGATGATAGCCTTGAAAGTGTCAGCCTTGAGGCCAGCACCACCGATGAGACCGCCGTCAATGTCCTTCTGAGCGAGGAGACCCGGAGCGTTTGCACCCTTCATGGATCCACCGTACTGAATGCGCATGCCTTCAGCCACAGCTTCGCCGTAGATTTCCTTCACGACAGAACGTGCGTAAGCCTGCGTGTCCTGAGCCTGTTCGTCGGTAGCGGTAACGCCAGTACCGATTGCCCAAACCGGTTCGTATGCGAGAACGCACTTGGCTGCGTCTTCAGCGGAAACGCCCTTGAATGCGCCCTTGATCTGGAGGCCGAGGACTTCCTTCAAGATGCCGCCGTTGCGCTGGTCGAGAGTTTCACCAATGCAGATGATCGGCTTGAGGCCAGCTTCGAGGGTCTTCTTGACCTTGAGGTTCACGGTTTCATCCGTTTCGTGGAAGTACTGACGCTGTTCGGAGTGACCGATGATCACGTATTCTGCGCCGATTTCCTTGACCATGTCGATGGAAACCTTACCGGTGTATGCGCCCTGGTCCTTCCAGTGGATGTCCTGGATAGCGAGCTTCACGTTGGAACCCTTGATCACGTCTGCAACCTTGGCAGCAGCGAGATAAGTCGGAGCGATGACGACTTCAGTCTTCTTCACATCCTTGACGGCTTCCACGATATCCTTAGCGAGCTTAACGCTTTCGCTAACGGTCTTGTTCATCTTCCAGTTACCAGCAATAATATACTGACGCATTTGTTAACTCCTTCAATAGGGTTCTGTTTGAAAATTCGATGTCAAATGTAGAAAAAAAGCGCCATCTTGGAACAGCGCCTTTTTAATTAGTCTCGATAATTGATTAGTAAGCGTTTTCGAGGCTCTTCTTCGGAGGCTGGGAACCACCGTAACGGTCGCCTTCGATCTTTTCGAGCACGAGTTCGTGTTCGTAACCCTTCAAACGAGCCTGTTCCGGATCCTTCCATTTGAGGCGCGTAATCAGGTTGCCTTCACGGGTGAGGTATTCCCAAACGTAGCCGTCCTGCATTTCACGGTCAGGAGGTCCCCAAAGAAGGTTCACCATTTCCTGTGTCATGCCTTCTTCGATGTAGCCTTGGAGGAAGATATCCTTCAAGCGCTTTTCAATGCCCATGCTTTCCTTCGTTGCGAAGTATTCGCGTTCGTATTGTTCCACGCCGCGTTCGACGAGGACCGACGAAGAATAACGGCTATTGCACGCAGAGAGGGCGAGAACCGCCAGTCCGAGTGCGATGAACTTATTCAACTTCATAATCGCTCCTAAAAATTTGCGTTTTAGCCTTTCGTAAGATAAAAAATTTTTTGGAATGCCGATAGTAAATTTTTACTGCACTTCCGATTCGGGTGCCGATGGGCGCGAAAGGACGTTTTCGATTCCGGAAATGACGGCTTCGGCGTAACGGTTGACGAGTTTGGAGGCGGATTTCGCAATTTCCCGGACTTCGTTTCCGGCAAGGGCTTCTTTTTCGTCAAAAGTCTGCATCCAAAGCGTGGAATCCTTTTTGACATCGCGGAAGGAAACTTCGACGGCGACTCGGGCGTAGCGGTTGCTCCCTTCATCGACTTCTTCGATCGAAATCAAGTGGCCCGTGATTTCGTAATCCGGCATTTCGGATGCGCGCTGTTCGACTTTTTCAAAAAGACCGCTCTGTTTTAAGTCTTCGGTGAGGATGTTCGTAATCTGATGATCCGGAGCTGTCGCCCAGAGGTCGTGATTATAAGACATAAAGTCGTAGGGCGATTCTCGGTAGACGATGTTCGAAGAATTGTACGCCGGGTCTACTGTAAATTTTTTGACGACAACCTTGTGAGGATAGGTTTTGGACGCCTGGATCTTGGAATCCGCGGCAAGCGTATAATAACGGGTAAGGACGCCTGAGCTCGAGCAGGCGAATGTGAGAAGTGCCAAAAGGGCAAGGGAGGAAAACTTCAAAAACTTTTTCATAAAAACACCTCGGATTAGCGACCTTGTGGGGTTTCGGAACGGATGAGAGCGGAAGGATTCTGCTTGATCTTTTGCGAGAAGTCGCTCAGGTTCGAAAGGACGGTATTCAGCTGGTCGAGAATTTCGGAAAGGCGCCCTTGGTTGTTGTACAGGGCAAGATCGGCGCGCTTGGAAAGATGGTTGACGGATTCGAGAGCGGAAACCAGATTGTCGTTCAAAGAACGCGTGTCGATGCTCTGGATTTTTTCTTGGACAAGGGTCAGGTCGTTTTCGAGCTTTTGCGCGATTTCTGCTTTTTGGACATCATCGAGAGTCTTGTGCAGGGAAACCGCTGCGGCTTCGATTTCTTGCATCGGCTTTTGCGCTTCTCGGGTTAATTTGTCTGTGTTTGCGCTGACCTTTTCGAGATTTTTAAGGGTATTTGTAATTGCCTTGGCGTTTTCTTCGGAGAGAATGTTGTTCAACTGCTCGAGCATTTTTTCAATGCGTTCGACGGAGTTTCCCGCTTTGCCGAGAACCTGTGAAATCGCATTCGGAGCCGCGAGAACAAGACCGCCTACGGGAACGTCCGGTTCGTCGACCTGTCCGCCCGAAAGGACCAGATCTTTTTGACCGGTGAGAGAAATGCCGTGTGTCATCTGGGCCCTGGTTCCTTGCTTGACCGGGGTTCCTTCTTTCACGTCAAAACGAACGACGACGTTGTCCAGATTGGTGCTGTCGATGTGGATGGCGGTCACATTGCCGACTTCAATGCCGTTCAGCTTCACCTTGGCATCGATCGAAAGACCGATGACCGATTCCGAAAAAATGGTGTAGTATTCGTTCTTTCGGTTGGACAGCTGCTGCTGGGCGATGAAAACCGTAAATCCGATGGCCGCTCCTAGGCAGAGGAGTAGGAAAATGCCGAGTCGGATGCGTTCTGTTCTTGTCGTATCCATAAAAAATGTTAGTCCTCAAATTCAAAATGGATAAAGCGCCTGTTGAACACGGGCTTCTGGTGTTCGCGGGCGAAAAAGTTGTGGATGACAGGAATTTCGGAATGGAGACCTTCGTCTAAAGTTCCGTCCATCAAAATGTTGCCGTTTTGCAGATAAATGAACTTGTCTGTAATCGTCTTGATGCTTTCCAGTTCGTGCGAAACGATGACGACCGAAACTCCGAGTGTGTCGCGAAGTTCAAGCAAGAGCTCGTCCAGGGAACGTGATGTCACCGGGTCAAGGCCTGCCGATGGTTCGTCGCAAAAGAGAAGCTCCGGTTCAAAAGCGATCGCGCGGGCAAGGGCTGCGCGTTTACGCATACCGCCCGAAAGTTCGGCAGGGAACTTGTAAAAAGCGTTCAACAGGTGGACTTTTTCGAGTCGATCGGCGACGATTTCGTCGAGAGTCGTCTTGGAAAGCTTGGGATAGCTTCGACGGATCGGCAGGGCGACATTTTCGGCCACGGTCAAATTCGTGAGCAGCGCACCGCCCTGGAACAAAACGCCCGTGCGACGACGAATCCTGTCTGGTATCGGCTCTTTCGTCGGAATTTCTTCGCCGAAGAAAGAAAGCGTTCCCGAAATCGCATGTTCGAGTTTTAAAATGTTGTTTAAGAGAGTGGACTTGCCGCAGCCCGAAGCACCGAGGATCATCCGGATTTCGCGAGGCTGTACGGTAAACGAGATATCCTCCAGGATAACCTTTTGACCGTAACCGGCGCGCAGATGTTTGACTTCGAGATTCGACATAGCTTCTTTAGTAATAGATGAATGAGAAAATCGCGTCCGCGATGATAATTCCTGAAATGGAAGTGACCACGCAAGAGGTCGTCGCTTTGCCGACGGCGTCTGCGCCGCCCCGGACATTCAATCCTTTTTGGGCTGCGACAAGGGCAATGATCCAACCGAAAACGAGCGACTTGATCATGCTCTTGACGATGAGAACGATGTTGATCCCGTCTTTCAGTGAAAGGATGTAGTTGTACGGAGAAATTTCACAAACAAGATCCGCGACGATCATGCCGGCAAGGCACCCAAAAATCGAGGAACAGAAAGAAAGGATCGGCACCGCCACGCTCAAAGCCTTAAAGCGGGGAAGTACCAAAAATTGGATGGGCGGGATTCCCATGGTTCTTAACGCTTTGATTTCTTCGGCAACGGTCATGCTCGCAATTTCTGCGGTAATGGAACTTCCCGAACGTCCGGCGAGAATGATGGAACTCAACAGCGGGCCGATTTCGGCAAACATCAGAAATCCGAGACCGCCGGCGAGGTACGAACCGCCACCCACAGCGTTCAACATGTTCGAACTTTGGAAGGCAAGCGAAAAGGCAATCAAAAAGACGAGCAAAAAAACGATTCCGCAGGCGTTGCTGCCCAAACGGAACAACTGCAGGGCGGTTCCGTGGAATGGAATATGGTTCTTGTCGAAAGGCTTAAAAATTGTCCAATACGCGCATTCGCTGAGCAAATAGGCAAAATCTCGAAAACCTTGTAAAACCTTAAAACCACCGTCGCCGAGCCTTTCTACAAAGCTCATCTTGTTGCTGTCGTCTTTTTCGGGAACGATGTTGATGGTCAGTTTGGAAAGCTTTTCGCGGATGGATGGAGCAAATCCTTTGAGCACGCACCGGTGGTTGCTGCTTTCTGCAGCGGTAGCGATGTCGGCAAGGAAGGTCTCTCCGAAAAAATCGAGTGTTTCGACAGCGGAACCGTCTACACGGAGATTCCCGTGGCGAAGAATGCGAAGGCATCGCTTTTGAATGATCGCGATATCCTTTGGTCTGATTTCCCTCGGGAGTGAAACTGTCGTAAAATTATCCATTGACCCGCAATTTAGAAAAGAATTCCGCATCTCTTGATGAAATTGTTCTGAATTGTGACAGAAAGGCTTCTTTGGTGACGAATCGTTTTAAAAAGGTCCAAAATATTTTTACTTTTGGGACGATGCAATTTTTCCATTTGTACAAAAAGGTCGGATTAGCGGCGCTGCTCTTTGCGAGTAGCGTATTTGCGGATATTTTTGATATGAATGGTCTATACCGCCTGCAATACGGCCCCAATCTGTCTTATACGCTTTCGGGAAATTCGCCGCTTGTTTGGGGACAGTGGCTTAGCCAAGGCACGGGAACTTTTTCGTTCAACTGGATAGAACCTTTTTACGATTTGCCGTATGGTAATGATTTGGATCCGAATGCGGCATTCCTTCGCCTTTCGGCAGATGTAGACATTTCTCCGTTCTACGGGGGATTCCGGGTCGGTATCGGCGGTCGTCCGCTTGAAATGAATCCGCAGATCGAGGCCCGCTTCCTTTATGAGCATTATACCTATTTCGATTCGAATGTGGAAATGACCCTTGCGAGCAATGCGGAAAACGGGAGTATTGCGGATTCCTGGAATGCGGACTGGATTACGAACCGTATCTATTCCGATGAATCTTCCGTGGACTTCATGCAGAACTTTGCGTTCTACTTTGACCTCGAATACACATTTGGAAAAGATGCCCTTTTAGGAATTGGAGCGCATTTTACTTTTGTCGACATCAGCACGGAGTTTGAAGGTAAAAGCTTCGATTATCGCAGAAACATTCCGGTTTTTAGCCGCGATTACATCATCGATTTAATCGCTTACGCCTATCTTCCGTTCACGAAGAACTGGGCCGTGGCGGGCTTTTTAAACCAGTACAATACGGGAAATTCGAAGTCTTCCCGGAATACGTACCTGAAGGAGCCGCTGAGCTATACGATCGGGCTGTTGGGACCTTCCTTGCGGTGGGGCGATTCTGCTGAAAACAAATTGCAGCTGCTGGGCGGATTTTGGATGCGAGAAAAGAAACGTTTTTATTGCGGACGCCTTTCTCAACAATTCTTAGTGCATCTCCAGTATCAGAGGAACTTTACTTTCTCGATCAAGCCGGTCCCCAAACATTGATTGTCTCGCTTGGCTTAGGCCTTGGGGAAGTTGATATTTGACCAGAGGAATCGGTTTTGAGGGTTCAATCGGCTCAAAAAAACGGAAAGCGGCTCGAGTCCAAAGACTTCCGGTATAGTTGTTCCCCTGGATGTCGATAATGGCCGGAACCGTAAAATCGGTGAATTTTTTCCAGGAATGGATGTAGAGCTTGCGGGTTTCGCCGAAAGGACCGTTCATCTGCAAGGAATCCGGTCTTGTGCCCGAGTTCCTCTGGATGGTAAACCATGCCTGCGAACGGGAAGTGTAAAGAAGGGTGGAATCGTTGTGCAGGCTATCGTGGCAAAGGTAATGGCCGTGGGCAAGGAGCTCGAAATCGTCCCATTTGAGAGGGCTTTCTCCGATGTTTTCCTTGAGATGGTGCATGGCCATTTGTCTGCGGACGTTTTCCGGCTTAAATTCCATATAGCGGAATTCCTTGGCCGATACGTAGCGGAAGGATTCCTTGCGAGAGACGGTGATGTCAAAGGTATCTGCGGAAGTTGGCTTGTGACGCCAGATGATGTCGACATGGATGCGTTTGTAATCGCGGTTGACAAAACGCCCTTCCAAGGAAATGACCGCATTTTCTTGGACAAGAGGTTCGGGGCACTCTTCGGCAAAAGCGAAGGCGCTAAAAAGACATAAAAATGCGAAAATTCGAAATACGGATGCCGTCATGACATCCGTAAAGATAATTATTTGAATTTAGACCGCTTTTTTCTCTTCGACTTCCGGGAAGTAATTCGGGTCGCCGAAAAGCTCTTCGCGGAGCTGGTTGATTTCTTCCGAGCCGTCTACGGCTTGGAGACTGCCTGCTGCGACGGCTTTTTCGTAAAGTCGGATTTTAAATTCGACTTTACCGAGAATCTTTTGAAGCTTGGAGAGTTCCTGCATAACGGTCAAGCGTCGTTTGCGGAAGAGTTCTAAACGTTTGGAAAGGGTTGCGTCGCCTTCTTTGTACCATTCGATGTATTGGCGGATTTCCTTGATGGGCATCCCGGTGGCTTTTAAACATTCGATCATCGAGAGCCAGCTGATGTCGCTATCGCTGTATACACGAAGGCCGGAAGCGTTTTTTTGCACAAAAGGCAAAAGCCCTTCTTTTTCGTAATAGCGGAGTGTGTAAGCGGACAGACCTGTTCTTTCTGCGACTTGACCGATGGAATAAGACATGGCGCTCCTCGTTTTTAATCAATATACGTTAGAGTTTACTCTATATCAAGGTCCGAAACGCTTACAAATTTGTGCTATGAAAGGTTACAAAAAAAAGTTCTTTCCCTATTCGCGAGGCTATCGGAATATGGCGAAACCGACGCCAGGTTGGATTAGGAAAAGAACTTTATCAACGGAGTCTTGGATTAGGCTTCTTCGGCGGCGGCTTCGTCTGCGTCGTCGCTGATAGCCAAAGCTTCGTCTTCGGAGATGTCGAACATTTTCACGTCCTTCATCTTTTCGCGAATTTTAGCGTCGATTTCTGCGCAAATTTCCGGATTGCTCTTGAGGAAAAGGCGAGTGCTTTCGCGACCCTGACCAATGCGTTCCCCGTTATAAGAGAACCAAGAACCGCTCTTTTCCACAACGTCGAGTTCTACGCCGAGGTCGAGAATGCTTGCTTCGCGGGAAATGCCCTGACCGTAGAGAATGTCGAATTCGCATTGGGTGAACGGGGCAGCAACCTTGTTCTTGACAATCTTGACTCGGGTACGGTTACCGATGACTTCTTCGCCGTTCTTGATTTGGGCGATACGGCGAATATCGATACGCTGCGATGCGTAGAATTTCAGAGCATTACCGCCGGTCGTGGTTTCCGGGTTGCCGAACATGACGCCGATCTTCATGCGGAGCTGGTTGATGAAGATCATGCAGGTGTTGGACTTGGAAAGGATGCCGGTGAGCTTACGGAGAGCCTGCGACATGAGACGAGCCTGGAGTCCGACATGGTTGTCGCCCATTTCGCCGTTGATTTCGGCCTGAGGAACGAGGGCTGCGACCGAGTCGATGACGATAATGTCGATGGCTCCGGAGCGGACGAGGGTTTCGGCGATGTCGAGAGCCTGTTCACCCGTATCCGGCTGGGAAACGAGAAGCTGGTCGATGTTGATGCCTAGGTGACGAGCGTAAACCGGGTCGAATGCGTGTTCGGCATCGATGAAGGCGGCGACGCCGCCCTGCTTTTGAGCTTCTGCAATGGCGTGGAGCGAAAGGGTCGTTTTACCCGAAGATTCCGGTCCAAAAATTTCGATGATACGGCCACGCGGGAAACCTCCCACGCCGAGAGCCATATCCAACTGGATGCAGCCCGACGGGATCACCGGAATGTTCTGTTCCGGCTGACCGCCCAATGTCATGATGGAACCCTTACCGAAGTTCTTTTCGATCTGAGCGATTGCGGCTTCGACAGCCTTTGCCTTTTCGCCAGAAAGCGGGGTATTGAGGGTTGCTGCTGCAGATTTCTTTGCCATGTTTTTATTCTCCAATTGATTTTTGTTCTTTCTGAATATATAAATTACTGAACTTTTGTGCAAGTGCTTTTCTGTTCATTTTCTTTGAGAATCGCGCGGCGCAGGGCGTCCAGTACTTTAAAGACGCTTTTGCGACGGATTTGTCCACGATTTCCGGAAAATTTTTTGCAGAAGGCAAATTTTTGGCTTTTTGAGGCGACAGCCATCCATACTAGGCCGACCGGTTTTTCCGGAGTGCCACCGTCTGGGCCTGCGACGCCGGAAGTCGCGACCGCCCAGTCTGTATGGTAGGCCTTTCGTGCGCCTTCGGCCATGGCGAGAACCGTTTCTTCACTGACGGCTCCGTGTTTTGCGAGCACTTCGTGCGGAACTCCAACCAGATCTTCTTTCGCTTCGTTCCAGTAGGTGCAGGCTCCGCCTTTAAAAACTTCGCTGATGCCGGCGAGGTTCACCATTTCGCTCGAAATCATGCCGCCTGTGCAGGATTCCGCCGTCGAAAGGGTTTCGCCTCGGGACTTCAGCAAATCGGCGATGGTTTCCGTCAGGCATTTTCCATCCGTCGAAATGACGCAGAGCTTGTCGTCCAAGGCTTCAATCAGCTGTTGTTCGACAGCTTTCAAAACCGCTTCGGATTCCCGCGTATAGGTGCGGAAAATAATAGAGTCGTCCACGGGAAGGCTCGACCACGAAACGCCTGCGGGGAACTTCACGTTTTGAAACATTTCCGCCATATTCGATTCGAAAATGCCTGCAAGGCGCAGCTCTTTGCTGAAGAAAGGCTTGACTCCCTTTGTTTTGAGGAAGGGAACAATATGACGGTCAAACATGTCTTTCGCTTCAAACGGAACGCCTGGGACAGCAAAAAGGGTGATGCCGTCTTGCGAAATCGAAAAGCCCGGAGCGGTTCCGACTGGGTTTTCTAAAATTTGAGCTCCACGCGGAAAATACGCCTGAATTTTGTTTGCTTCGGAATATTTCCAACCGCGACTTTCGATAAACGCCTTGATCGGGGCGATGCATTCTGCGTGGAATTCGAGCGGGGCGTTCAAAGTGTCTGCGACAAGGCTTCGGGTCTTATCGTCTTCTGTGGGACCGAGACCGCCACCGAGGATTACCGTTTGCACTTGCGCTTTCCGGATCATTTCCCAAGTCGCGTTCCAAACGCTTGCATCGTCCGGAAGGGTTATTTCGTAAGAGACTTCGAAACCGAGGTCGCGCAGACGACCGGCCATCCAATGGGCGTTCGTGTTCAGCGTAAAGCCTTGGGTCAGTTCGGTTCCGAGGTTTACGATGGCGACTTTGTTGTCAATTTTGTTTTGCATGGTTTCGTTTTCCTTGATGACCTTAAGATAGCTATAAAATGTGACAAAAAATGTCAAAAATGAAAAATCTTGTTTTTTTCTCTTTGGCGGCGTAAAAGATAGATTTTGCCAAATGGCTTTTTGTTATAATTTGGGGCGATGCGATTTTCTGCTCCCTCATTTTCGTTGTTTTTGGCGGTGGTGCTTGCTCTTGTGGGCATGACGCTTGCCAGTGATGTGAAGGGAACGCCGGATTCGCTCGGAACGTCTAAATCCGTCCAAGAAGAGCCTGATCCTCGGACGGAGGAAGCGGAAGACGCCGATGAGGAGGACGATCCGGCGGGAGTCGAGCTCGAAGAGCCGGCAAAAATTTCTGAAAGGGGGAAGACGGGAGTCCCGGGAATCGATTCGCTACAGACTTATGAATGGGATGTGGCGACGGAACACAATTCTCTTCCTCTGACGTTGCTTTTTAGCCTGCTCCCGGGGGGCGGTCAGTATTACACGGGGCATTACATTCGGGGCGGTTTCATTACGGCAGTCGAAGTCGCTCTCGCTTATGAAGTGTTCGTCAACAAACGGTATCAAAAGAATCGTCGATTTGACCAGGCTCGGGAATTCCAGGATTCCGTCTATAAATATTCCCGTAAAATGCTTCGCAGCCGGGACAGCCTTTCGTACTACCAGACAAAGCGCAACCAGTATGCGGAACAGGTTCGCACCTTTAGCGATCACAAGATCGAAGAAGAAGATCTGCGCAAGTCAGAATTTACCTGGATGATCGGCGTGCATCTTTACAGTATCTTTGACGCCTATGGAATCTGGGTGAATAATCAAGGCCACAGCGTGGAATATCGCCCGGTGCTCGGGGCGTTGCTCAGGTCCTTTGTTCCAGGCTGGGGACAAATTTATAACCAGGAATACGGCAAGGCCGGTTTACTGTACATGGGGCTTCTCGGTGCCTCGGTCAGCATGTTCTCGCGCCAGGACGTGATCGAATATTACTTAGACCGCAAGCATGCGCTCGAAAAGGAAGACCCTTCCAGTGAAAGCTTGGATCGAATCGACGAACAGATTCTTTATTACCGGAAAAATCGTAACCAGTATATCTGGGGACTTGTGTTAATTTATCTGTATTCCATCGGCGATGCTGTGGTCGATGCGATGATGAGCGATTTCGACAGCCCGGCACATTTTGTGCTGGGGCCCGATTTTCGCGGAGGCTTAGAAGCCTCGATTTCGTTGGATTTTTAAGCGACGCCTTAAAGGCGCATAATGTAATCGATAAGCGAAGGCTGTTGCTTTCCACCGTAAAGGGTTTCGAACGAACCCTTGAGGTTTCCGCAAGCATCCATATCGATTTCAAAGCGGGTCACCATGGCGTAAGGAAATTCCGCTTCCACAAATTTTTCATCCGGAAGTCCGCAAATGGAATGCTCGATTGCGGCGATCACGCCAGCATGCGAAACGAAAAGGACTTCCTTTTGGCCGTAAATGCTCTTGATGAATGCGCCGATGCGCTTGTCGACATCGTGAAAGGATTCGCCGCCTCCCGGAAAACGGAAGCCGCGGAGGTCCGCCTTCCAGGCGTTCATCTGGTCTTTGGGAACATCGGAAAGCTTGACGTTTTCCCAAGCCCCGTAATGGATTTCCTTTAAAGCGTCTTGTTTGACGGCGGGAAGGTTCAGGGCTTCGGAAGCCTTTTCGGCAAGCTTATAGCAGCGCTGGAGCGGACTTGCGTAAAGCTCTGTCGCGTGGCAATTTTCTTTTAAAACCTGGATTGCCGGAGGAAATTCGTCAGCAAAAGAAGGGGACACGTCAAAATCCGTTTGACCGTAGCAGACGTCATTGGGATTATAAGGCTTTGTATGGCGAAGAGTCCAAAGAATCATGAGCAAAAAAAATCCCTAGACTACCCATCCACATAAAAATTCACAAGTCCGTTGCTGCTTTCGCTCTGGCGGGTTGCCCGCAAACAATCATTGAAAGGGGTCTAGGGATTCTCCAATATAGAAAAATTTTGAAATTTTGGAAATTTTTTGCAGAAATCGTAAAAAACGTGCAAAAGCATGTGTGTAGGCTCAAAAAAACGTGCAAAAACGCATTTGAAAGTAAACAAAATGAAAAAATGTTTTCAGAAATTTATAGTTTTGAGGGTAGGGTTTTGGAGTTTTTCTCGGGAAGGATGAGTGTTATGGTACGTACGAAAAAAATAAGTTGGGGATTCTATATCTTCTTGGTTCTCATCGGCTGCATTCTAAGTCACGCAGCTGACGTTCGCCCTTTTTATTTTGAAAATGTCACGGCGGATGCCTCCGTTCAGCAGGAAGAATGGGAAAAATTGATGAAGTACAAGCTTTGGGGAACCGAAGAGTTGCACTTTACCAATGCTGGCGCGATTTACCTAGAAGATACGACTGGGTATAATGGTACGGCGACCGGTAACTTGTATCTCGCGAATAACCATCATATCGGTGGCCCGTTCACGATTGGCGGTGATGTGGAGTTGCAAAATCTTTACGATATGCAACTATTGGGAGGCCCGTTCCATACGTTAGGAAGTGTCAAGCTTCCGAGTTGGCAACATCAGAATTTGTCGGATGGATCCTCGGCTCGTTTTGACGGTCCGTATTGCATCAAGGGCGATATTACGGGACCGACCGCTGAGGGCGATAATACAGTCAATCTTTGGAAGGCAAAAATTTCGAAAGGCGTTTACCAGGGAGACGATTATTCCCAGTGTCCGGAAACGGTTCCGGAAGTGGATCCGCTTCTTTCAATCCCGACCGTCGATTTTTCGGATGTTACCTGGGAAAAAGGCATTGAAATCACATCGTACCTGCATTCGCAGACACAGTTCATTCATGTGCCGCCTGATTCCGTGTACACAAATGACTATGGTACTTACGATAAGTATATCGACATGCTCAAAGTCTCGGCGCAGACGACTTTTAAAATCTATGTGCTGATGCCGCCGCAGGGCCGTTTGACTCGCATTTTTGTGCGCGACGGCTTTGAACTCGATAATTCGGCGCACAGTCCACGCATTCAGGTTGTTTACGCTCCGGAAGGTGCAAAATTCGATCGCAAGGCTTTTGCCTGGGATACCACAGGCTTTACGGATTCTTCGAAGTTTACCTACATCACGAGTGAAACTTATGCGGGTAACTTGATGTTCTACACGACCAAGAGGGTGGATTGGACTTCAACGGATAATCCGGAATATCAGGGTACTTTCATTACCACCGATTCCATGTCGATTGGCAATGACTTTTCGGTGGCGGGGCAGCTTTTGGCGAAGTATTTAAAGGTGGCGCCTCCGTACACGGGTAATTTCCGCTATGTGCCGTTCGATCCACCTGTCGTGGACTTGGACCCGACGGCTCTTGCAAGCGGAAAGTTCCTCGAAAATGATCTGGCTCAGGAGATCCCGATTCATCTTTCCAAGACTCCAACGACTGTGGTTTCGTTCAACTACTGCTTTGTCTTGAGCGATGAAGCTGACAATAACTCCATGAAGCTCGCCAATGCGGCGGACTTCAATACAACAGGCATGCCGCTTTGCACGGTGAATTCCGATGGAACGATTACGGGTGATTCTGCGACGATTACGTTTAACGCCGGCAGCACGCTTCCGACTTCCGCTACATATATCACTCCGGTCACGGACAAGCGCGTCGAAGGCGATGAAAGCTTTAAGATGTATGTGTTCAACATGAGCGGGGCCGTGCTCTCGGGCAATAAGCGTACCGGTTTCTTCACGCTTTACATCAAGGATGCCGACAGCAACCTTCCGCCGGAATTCAGTGAATCTTCTTACGATTTCACGATCAACGAAAATAGCTCGGTGAAGGATTCGGCTGGAATCGTTTCGGCCGTGGACAAAAATGCGGGCGATGTGCCTACATACTACATTGCATCTGGCGATTCGAACATCTTTACGTTGGATAAGTCGACGGGCAAGATTACTGTTAAAAAGGCTGTCCTTGACTATGAAGCGAAGGATACGACGTACACGATTTACGTTTATGCGACGGATGGACTTTTGTATTCGGATACAGTCCCTGTGACAATTCACGTGAAGGATGTAAATGAAAAGCCGGAACTTGCCGATACGACTTTCAAAGTCTCGGAACAGGCCGCTATCGGTGATGTCGTAGGAACCTTGGATGCCTTTGATCCGGATTCGTTGAATGCAAAATATTCGACACTTACGTACAAAGTAATTTCTAGCAGCGCCGCAAACGTGTTTGATGTCGATGCTTCGACAGGAACCATTACCGTATTGAAATCTTTGGATTATGAAAAATCCGAAGTTTATGTGCTGGTCGTTCAGGTCTCGGACGGGACTTATTCGGATACGGCAACGGTGACGATTTCGGTGATCGATGAAAATGAAGCTCCAGTTGCGGAAAAAACGACGGTAACCATTAACGAAGAATGCTCCGGCTGTTCCGCTTCGGAGAAGGTGAAAGCGACTGATCCGGAAAATGATCCTCTCACGTACAAGATCGTTTCGGATACGAGTGGAATCTTCAAAATGGATTCGACGACGGGCATTATTTCCTTAAAGAAGAATGAACGTTTGGATTATGAAAAGGATTCCGTGTACACGGTGAAGGTTTCTGTGACCGATCCTTCGGGACTTTCGGATACGACGACGGTGACGATCCGTGTCAAGAATATGACGGAAGATGTGGAAATCACTTATGCGGAAGCAGGGGATTCCTCTTGGACGAAACCGGATACGGTCTATACGAACCAGTCTACGATCTATATCAAGTGGCAGACACCGGACGGCGAAAAGGATAGTACCGTTGTTTTGACCGAAGGCAAAAACGTCATTACGGTGAACTATCAGGATGGCTCGGACCAGATTATCGTTTACCTGAGCACGAAGGTTCCGGTGGTGACGGTTTCTGCCTCGAACGATACTTCGGGCCGTGCAAGCGGTGTGACGATTGTGGAACAGAAGGATCCGGGTGATACCGCAAGCTATGTCCGTTCCGAAAACGCTTTGATTACGGTTTCTGTCGTGGATTCTTCGGGCGAAAAGGCGCAATCGGCAAAGACGAGCTTCAAGATCGTTCTCGATACGGCGACCGTTACCGCTTCGAATATCAAGACCGTGGAAAAGACGATTGGCAAAGTGAACTTGAAGGATGAAGTCGATCTTTCTTCGAGTGTGAAGGTGACTCATACGGTCATCGGTGAAAATCGGATTCAGGTGAGCTATTACGACACGACTTCCGCAGGAACCGTGGTGTTGGTTTCTTATTACACGGATGCGAACGGAAAACGTTTGACCGATGAAAACGGCGAAGAATACTATGAAGTTTCGACAACGTTTACGGATGCAGACGGAAAGGTTGTTTCTCTTACTTATACGATCGATGCGACGGGAACGGTTAAAACCGATTCCGCTGGCAATACGGTCTACACGGTCAGTTACACTTATGAAGCGACCGGAACAGACAAGAAGACGACTTACGACGTGACGGTTGCCTATACGATTAATTCGAAGGGCGACAAGACTTACGATGAAGATGGCAACATGATCTACACGGTCAGCTACACCTACACGGATGTCTATGGCAATTCCGCAACGGCAAATACCGTAGTCATTGTCGATACGGTTCCGCCGAAGGTCGAAATCATTTCTCCGGAAGATTCTTCTGTCGTGAGCAATGTGTCGATTGCTGTCAAATGGATGGTGAACGGTGTCGATCAGGATACCTTGAATTATCAGGGCTTGAACGATGGCAAAAACTTGATTATTCGCACGTACCGCGACAAGGCCGGCAACGAAGCTTCGGATACGGTCATTGTCATTCTCAAGGCGGGTAAGCTCATTACCGTGGAAATGGAAGATCCTCTGGTCACATCGAACCCGAAGACGGTGGATAAATTCACGTCGGTTTCGAACAGCGAACCGGGAACCGTTTATGCTTTGAGTGTGGTGAATGCGAAGACGGGCAAGGAAGAAGAACTTCAGGCTGGCTCTAAAAATGGCGTTTCTGAAGGCTCCGGAGAGGAACCGTATACAGGATTGACTGGGCAGCACTTGGGCGCAACGCTCAGCATTTCGGCCCAGGCTCCGGCAATCGATGAAACAGGAACGCTTTCGACGTTGGGAAGCATTGTGGAAAATGGTTACGTCGCCCTCGATAGCGGTGGCGGTTGGGACCGCACGACGACGACTGTGGAAGATTATGTCGAAAATTATTGTTCGACGGATTTCCAAAAGGCGTATGATTCTTTAGGTACTGCCGCGAGCCTTTATGCGACAAAGGTCAATTTGAAGATCTGGCTCTTCTCCACGATCGGCGAATATGTGGCGGATTTCGGCTTTACGCAAGAAATCATTCCGGATTTTGTCGATGAAAGCGGAGCGATCCAGCTTTACTTTGAACTGAAACCGGATGAAGACGGCTACTTAAAGACTCCGGACGGTCGTAAGATTGGAACGGGCGCCTACATTTACAATTCGGACGTCAAGATTCGATCCGTATTGCAGTGTGACCTCCCGGATCACAAGAAGGGCTATATCCGTAAGGACGACGACCGCATTCTCACGAAGTGGGGATACCGCCGTCCGACGAAATAAAACTTTCTAAAATACTTAGAGTATGCGGCAGATTTCCTTGACGAAAATCTGCCCATATTTTTTGCACTTGAAGGCACCGATGCCTGGGACTTCGGCAAAGTCTTCTAGACAAGTAGGCTTGAGAGCCGCGATTTCCGAAAGAACTTTATCGTTAAAAATGCAATAGGCGGGAACATTTTCTTTTCGGGCCAGTTCCAGACGGAGGCTTCGCAAGGCTTGGAACATGGCGTCGTCATCTTTTTCTTGGAATCTTGCTTGGCGGAAGCTTTTGGAAGGAGTTTCTTCGTTGTCGCGCACGAGCGCGAGTTCGAGCTTTTTTTCTCCACGGAGAATTTCCCAACCGTACGGGGTAATGGAAAGATGTTGGTCTTCGGCGTAGCTTTTTTCGATTGCTCCCAGATGAATCAGCTGCATCAGGTAAGCGTTCCATTTGGCAGGCGGGGTCGTTTTGCCGACGCCATAGGTTTTGATTTCGTCGTAATGTTTTTCGAGCAACTCTGCGGAACGGTTTCCTCGGAGAATGTCCACAATCATGTGGCTGTTTTCGGTTTGCCGTGTACGCACGATGGCGGAAAGCGCTTTTTGGGCAAGAATGGTCCCGTCAAAGCGCTGCGGGGGATTTTTGCAAATATCGCAGTTTTTGCAATCGTGATCGAAGGATTCTCCAAAGTAGCTTAAGAGAATGCGGCGCCTGCAAATCGGGCTTGTCGCATAATGTTCAATACGGTGAAGCTTTTCGATCTGTAGATCCTTTTCACCGCTTTCTTCGGCAAATTTGGCGAGTTGCACCATGTCGCTATCGGAATAAAAAAGAAGCGTATCGGAAGGCATTCCGTCGCGGCCAGCGCGCCCGATTTCTTGGTAGTAACCTTCCATGTTTTTGGGCGTGTTGTAATGGATCACGAAGCGGATGTCGGGCTTGTCGATTCCCATCCCGAATGCGGTCGTTGCGCAGATGACTTGGGTGCGGTCATTTAAGAAGGCATCTTGAATTTCAATACGCTCTTTGGTTTCGAGGCCTGCGTGGTAAGCTTCTGCAAAAATTCCTCGGTTGCGGAGTTCGCTTGCAACGGTTTCCGTACTTTTGCGGGAAAGGCAATAAATGATTCCGCTTTCTTGCTTGTGCTTGTGAATGAACTTTTCGATTTCGTCGAGCTTTTCCCTTTTGCGGTAGTTGACCTTGACGGTAAGGCTCAAGTTCGGACGGTCAAAGCTTGAAAGGACAATGTTCTCCGGAGGAATTTCGAG
>DGSB01000031.1 GCA_002390045.1 Fibrobacter sp. UBA4373 | reverse complement strand
GGCTATGCCGGCGGGTCCCTTTTTGTGTCCGGATGGGAGAGTATAAAAAAAAGACCCGGAGATCATCCGAGTCTTTTTAGTAGCGGGGGCAGGACTTGAACGCTGCGACCTTTGGGTTATGAGCCCAACGAGCTACCAACTGCTCCACCCCGCGTCGAGTGGGTACCGTTACCAGTACAGCACCATATATAGTAATTAATTATGATTGTGTCAAGGGTGAAGTGAAAGAAAGCTTGGGGTTACACATACTTTTGCAAGATATGTTTTGACGATACAAAGTAATCGATTCCGCTAGCGATCGTGACAAATGTGATGACTCCCATCACGACCTGAGGAAGATTTTCCCAAACAGCTTTAAAGCCTTCTAACTGCTGGATCGGATCCAATGCACAAACCAGGATCGTCACGATTCCGATTCCTTGCAAAGCCGTTTTCCATTTTCCACTTCGGCGAGCCGGCATGATAAGGCCTTCAGCGGCAGCGAGAGTGCGCAAGGTTTCAACGCTCGCTTCGCGGAAGTAGATCAAGGCGACCATCCAGACGGGAGCATAGCCCGTAGCAATGAAGCACATAAAGATGGTCATGTTCGAAATTTTATCACTGAACGGATCCAGATACTTTCCTAGGGTCGAAACTTCACCCCACTTGCGGGCAAGATGTCCGTCAAGGAAGTCGGTCAGCATAAAGCCAAGAACCATCACCAGCGCGAGCACTTTGAATACGATATGGTTATCTTCGTAATTCAAATTATTGTCGTAGAAAAAGACCCACAAGAAGAACGGAGTCAAAACGATTCGCGTCATCGTCAGCTGGCTTGCAATCGAAAGTGGCTTACGGTGTGCAGGGTCGCGGTAGAACCAGTACAAAAATTCCACAGAAGCGGCGCTCATCAGCAAAATGCTCGCGACCATGAAAATCTGCTGATAGCGTTCTAGCCCTAAAATATACACGAGCATTGTCGCGTTGATCGCGATTGCCGAAATTTTGGACCATGCGTGCCGCCCGGGAACCTTTTTCCCTTCGCGAATCACGGAAAGGCTTAAAAGCGAATGGGCGATAACGCGCCCGAGCAAGCAGGCACAACCCACAGCCAGCAAAATTTCGAAATCACCGTCCTTAAAGAAATCGCGCAAAAGGACGCTCGTCATCACCGTCACCGAGAGAATGCCTTCGATCACATTCAACCATAGCTGGTAATAAGGTTCTTCGAATTCCTGCACTCGAAGTTGCCAGTTATTGAGCCAGGTCAGAATCAGCACGACCAGCGTGATCATCGCAGCCGTATAGTTGTGCTGAGTCCAGATCGATGCAATTAGAGGGACGAATAGGGCTGCTCTAAAAATGCGCCAGGCGCGTCCGCGCAAACGCAGGCTTAACAATTTTTTCTTAAGAGGCATTGGCTTCCTCCAAAAATTCCTTTGCATGGGCAAGCGAGGTGGGGGATTGGGGATCCCCGAGCATTCTCGCAATTTCCACGATTCTTTCGTTATATGATAACAATTTCACGTTTGAAATAGTACGTCCTTCTCCATTTTCGTGCTTTTCAACAGCCAAATGGGACTGCGCACGGCAAGCGACTTGTTGCAAATGCGTAATCGCCAAGACTTGGTGGTACTTTCCAATTTCTTTCAGAGTTTCACCGACTTTGTTGCCGATTTCACCGCTGATTCCCGAGTCCACTTCATCGAAGACCAATACCGGAACATGATCTTGTTCCGCCATCACCGATTTGAATGCGAGAAGCACACGGGAAAGTTCACCGCCCGAAACGGCGACGCGCAGAGGCTTTTGTCCTTCGCCAAAGTTCGGAGCCATGCAAAATTCGACACGGTCCTTGCCCGTTGCGGAATAGTCTTCTTCGGAAATATCTGTATTGAAGGTGGCTTTAGGCATGCCGAGAGAGCGCAAAACTTCTTCTACCTTGGTGTCTAAAGTCTGTTTACCGGCTTTGCGCTTTTCCGTGAGAATACCTGCGGTTTCAGCAAGCTTGGCTTTGGCTTTTTCGATATTTTTCTTGATTTCGGAGAGATCGGCGTCCAAATTTTCGAGGCTATCGAGTTCCTGCTTGCGACGGGCAAAAAGCTCTATCAGCCCCGCTTCATCGGTACGATATTTGCGTTTTAAGCGCTGAATTTGCGCAAGGCGCGTATTCGCCCGATCAAGTTCCACAGGATCCAATTCCGAAGATTCTTCTGCATCGCGAAGAGCGTCTTCTATAAAAGAAAGCGAATCATAGGCGTCGCCGAGTTTTACAGCCCATTCTTCCATTTCAGGAAGCTTTGACGAAAACTGTCGAATCTTGGACTGGAAAATTTCAAACTGAGACATCAGCCCGTTTTCACCGTCAAAGAGTTTGCTGAGTTCTTCGATGGCGTGCATCTTGGCTTCGGACTTGGATGCTGCGGAGGTTTTTTCTTCTAGTTCCGCTTCTTCTCCGGCTCGGAGATTTGCCTTTTCCAATTCATTTTTCTGGAACGTCAAAAATTCTTTTTGCTCGGCAAGATTCCGTGCATTTTCTTCGGTCTTACGAAGCTCTTCCTGAAGACGGTTGTATGTACTCCAGGCTTCGCCATAGACCTTAAGCTCTTCGGTACAGCCGCAGTAATCGTCGAGTAAATTCAGCTGGGTTCGCAGATCGCGCAAAAGCAACTGATCGCTTTGACCGTGCATTTGAATTAGCGTTTCTCCCAAATCCTGAAGAACGCATTGCTTTACTATCACGCCGTTCACACGAGTGCGGTTCTTTCCTCCGGCAAGGATTTCGCGTTGAATGATCAGCTCATCTTCCGCATCAATTTCTTCGGATTCAAGAACCCTTTTGGCTTCGACATTGTTCGAAATATCGAACGTCGCTTCAACAAAAGCTTTGTCTGCTCCGTGACGAATCATCGTCGGGAGGGTTTTCCCGCCGACGACAACGCGCAAGGCGCCCATGAGGACGGATTTACCTGCGCCGGTTTCACCGGTAATGGCGGAGAAGCCCGTGCCAAATTTGACCGTGGTTTCTTCGATAAGTGCAAAATTACGGATCGTCAGCTGTTCTAGCATAAGTCCCGTTATGAATTAGGCCTTGTCAAACTCAATGATACTACGGTAGATCGGACGGCCTTCTAACCGATACTTCTTTTCAAAATTCGTCATGATCCCTTCTGTCGGAAGGGCCGTGTTGCGTTCTAAAATCTTGCAGCCCTTAAAGTTGTCAAAAACTTCGAGCGCGACTTCGTTGTATTCTTTGTGGTCCGTTCCCCAATAGAAGATACGCTTGCCCGGCTTCAAAACGCGGGCGACTTCCACGAGAAATTCTTCGCGAAGAAGACGATTCTTGTGATGGCGTTCCTTCGGCCACGGGTCTGGGAAATACATGTGGAATGCGTCCACGGTATTGCTCTGTACGCGATCGCGGAGAAAGTAGAAAACATCGCCGCGAAGCATGGCCGTGTTCGCATCGAGCTTGTTGCGCATCATGCGGTCTGCGGCGTAGCGGGCCCATGTCAAATCCCATTCACTTCCCATAATGAAGTAGTCCGGATGATTTTTCCCATATTCAACAAGGAAGCCGCCCTTGCCAGAACCGATTTCGATTTCAATGTGACCATTATGGTTCGGGAAAATTTCTTTCCAATCGAGCGGATGCTTGTCCGGCAAATTGTCCGGGGTCTGAATCGGCTTACGAGTTCCCGGAATATGACGGTGAACAAAGTGCCACATGCAGGGCAAGGCCTTGTCCTGGTTCAAGTCTCGGTAAAATTCAGGAATGACGATTTCCTTCTTTGCCTTTGGAATTTCTTCCATATTTTCCATTTCGTTGTTCATGTTCACCTTAGATAAATGCGATAATCTTATCGCGGTAAGCTTCTGGGATTTTTTTCTGGAGTGCTCCAAGAATATGATCCGAAGAATATTTCATCGAAAAATGGTTCAGCACAATATGTTTGCACTTCATGGTAGGGCCGAATTCTTCGAGAGCTTTGACGAGTTGGGAAATGTGCGTATGGCCTTTTTTGTCTGCCATCGATTCTTCGCCATCATCGATAAAAGTGCATTCGGTCACGAGAACTTCGGAATTCCAGATGGATGCGAGTTCAGGATCGGTAAGATTGTCGCCGAGACAGTCTCCCATGAATGTGATAATTGGATCGTAAACTTCGCGGGTAATGCTAATGCCTTGTTCTTTAAGCTTGATGATTCCCGTTGCATCTAGACCAATGTATTCGTCTTTCAGCTTGTTCTTGTGGTTATAAAGCGTAACTCCCATCGACGGCAGAAAGGCTTGGCGTCCGCTTAGTGCGTGCCGTGTACGGAAGGCTTCGATCGATAGATCCTTCCGATACTTGAGTGCGACTTTTTCACCGGCATTCAGCCCGACGATTTCCGGGAGCTTAAAGCGTTGCTCGGGAACGCCTTCGAAAACGGCTTCGGAATGAATCCAAGCTTCTGCGCCGGAAACAAGGTCGGCAGGCATGTAATAAATCGAAGGCTTATCGACTCCCATCATGCGACGCAAGCTGTGATGACGCATCAAGCAACGGCTATGATCTCCGTGTGCATGAGTCAAGAATACGTGATTGATCCCGATGGAAGAAACCGGGCATTCTCCCATGTCCACGCAAAAATCGTATTCGGGAAGTTGAAGGTAAGTCGCAAGGCCCGAAACGGAGAAGCCGTGAAGAATGACTCTTCCGATATGATGACGGACTTGGCGTAAAGCGTTGTGCAGGGAATGATTTTCTTGCATTTCGAGCTCAAAGATAGTAAGTTTTCCATGGAGGTTATCGAATGAAACGCCGTCTTTTGGACTATATCGCGTACGTGGAAAGCGTCCTTGCGGGGGAGTCTACTCTCGAATCGGATGAAGTCGTCCGAACCGATTTACTTTTGCAGATTCAGTTCTTTCAACACGAGCGGCTTGTCCATCTACTCGTCACTCTTCTTTTTGCGCTCCTTTTTGTGGGGACAACCCTTTTCTTTACGGTATTTCCGACGTTTCCACTCCTTCTTTTAGATCTTCTTTTTTTAATTCTGCTTGTTCCCTACATTCGGCATTATTACTTATTGGAAAACGGGACTCAGCGCCTTTACCGCCTGCAAGATAAACTATGGCAACGCATAATTGAAGAACGCAAAAAAAGCCATCCCTGAAGGACGGCTTTTTCCTGTTGGGAACAAGACATTAAAGAAGGTTCTTGACCGCTTCTTCGACTTTCTTCATGTCGGCAGTCGGTTCAAAGCGAGCGACAACTTCACCCTGTCTATTGACGAGAAATTTGGTAAAATTCCATTTGATGTCGGGGTTTGTCTTGTAATTTTTGTCAATTTTTGACAGCATAACGCCCATGGCGAAAGCCTTGACACCTTTTCCAAAGCCTTCAAAACCCTTTTGGCTTTTGAGATAGGAGAAGAGAGGCAATGCGTTTTCACCGTTGACGTCGCTCTTTTTGTACTGCGGAAATTGCGTATTGTACTTGAGCGTGCAGAATTCGTGAATTTCGGAATCGCCTTCAGGGGTTTGACCGCCAAACTGATTGCAAGGAACATCGATGACTTCGAAGCCTTGGTCATGGTAAGCTTCATACATTTTTTCAAGCGGTTCATAATGCGGAGTAAAACCGCAGCCTGTTGCCGTATTGACAATCAGAAGAACTTTTCCTTGAAAATCTTGCATGGATTTGGAATTGCCATCGGCGGTAGGAAGGGAATAATCGTAAATGCTCATTGTTTCCTCGTGGAAAAAGTGAAGCGTTATTTGTCTATAAGTAAAATACAAAGCGCAACCTAGCAAAATACTAGTTTGGGAACTTTTTTGCAAAAAATCTGACGAAGTGGCTTTTTTATCGACTTATGCGTATATTGACATAGAACGTAAATGGGGTAAACAATGTTAATTGACTTTAAGCAGATCCATCCAGTGACAGGTCCCGGAATGAATCATGGGGCAGGCGAAATGACCGCCCGGATCGTCGAAAATTCGCATGGGAAATTTTTGATTAACCGACTTCATCCTTACGGTTCCATCGGAATTCACACGCAAAAGAATGGTTGCGAAATCAATTATGTCATCTCGGGATCAGGAAGAGCGATTTGTGATGGAAAGGAAGAACTTCTATCCAGCGGCTGTTGCCATATCTGCCCAGAAGGATCTTCTCAAATTATCGAAAATACGGGCATCGACGATCTGGTTCTTTTTACGGTCATCACCGAAAAATGAGGACTTGTTGAAAATTCTTTGCTTTTTTGCAAAAAAAGAGTAATTTAGCGAAAGAAGCCCTTTGCGGGCGAAAATTTCCATTTCACATTTATAAGGAGTTTTGGTTCCATGCGCGATTTGATTGAAAAACTGTTGCAGAAAGGTTATTCGGTTCTTTTTTCAATGGAAGGCGGTTTCCCTGTCATTCGAATCATCAAGGGGACTGATGCCGAGCACCCGGTCAAGAGCTGTAGCCTCGGTTCCGGAAACTTCCGCTCCGCTGTGGAAGATTCCCTCCAGGCGATGATTCTCGACTTGGAACGCCATCCAGAGTAATTCTCGCGTTCCTTTCCATAAATCCAAATTCTCTTTTTCTATATTTGGGCCCGTCAACGAACGAGGCCCATTTTGTCTATTAATCCAGAAATCGCCAAGCGTCGCACTTTCGCCATTGTCAGCCACCCTGACGCGGGTAAAACGACCATCACCGAAAAATTTCTCTGGTTCGGTAAAGTCATTCGTGAAGCGGGACATGTCCGCGCAAAAGCCAACCGCAATTATACAGTCAGTGACTGGATGAAGATCGAACAGGATCGTGGAATTTCCGTTTCCAGTTCTGTCTTGAACTTTCCTTTTGAAGGTTGCTGGTTCAACCTGGTCGATACCCCGGGGCACCAGGACTTCTGCGAAGATACCTACCGCGCCTTGACCGCCGTAGATTCGGCTCTGGTCTTGATCGATAGCGTGAACGGTGTGGAAAAGCAGACGATCAAGCTGATGGAAGTCTGCCGGATGCGCCATACGCCGATCATTACATTCATCAACAAGATGGACTTGGATGGTCGTCCTGTTCTGGATTTGATTGACCAAATCGAATCCGTTTTGAAAATCAAGGCAATTCCGTTTACACTGCCGATCGGTGTCGGTAAACTTTTCAAGGGCGTTTACTGCATCGCCGATAATACGTTCAACGTTTACGACGCTCAGTCCGGTCACCAGGAAATTTTGCAGATGACGGGTCCGGATGATCCGAAACTGGTCGAACTTTGTGGCGAGAACTGGGTGAATCAGTTCCGTGAAGAATATGACATGGTCACGGGCGGCATGGATCCGTTTGACCATGAACTTTTCTTGAAGGGCGAAATGTGCCCGGTATTCTTCGGCAGTGCCGTGACAGGCTTCGGCGTGCGTCAATTGCTGAACGCCTTTGCCGACCTCGCACCGGCACCGATGCCGCGCGAAACGGATAAGCGCATTGTCGATCCGAGCGAAAATGATTTTTCGGGCTTTGTCTTTAAGATCCAAGCCAATATGGATCCGAAGCACCGAGACCGAACCGCATTCATTCGAATTTGCTCCGGACAATTCCAGCGTGGAGACAAGGTTTACCACGTGCGCACGGAACGAGACGTTCGTTTGGCGGCTCCTACCGCCTTCCTCGCCAAAGACAAGGAAGTTATCGATACAGCTTGGGCTGGTGATATCGTTGGCATCAACGATCCGGGACTTTTCCATATTGGCGATACGCTGACGAAGGGAGAAAAGATGAGCTTTTCGGGCATTCCGGATTTTGCTCCGGAATATTTCGCCCGCGTAACGCTCTTGAACCCGCTCAAGTCGAAGCAGCTTGCCAAGGGCTTGAAGGAATTGACCGAAGAAGGGGCAACCCAGCTGTACCAGCCGTTCAAGTCGGCGATTCCTGTCATCGGTGTTGTCGGAGAACTCCAGTTCGACGTGCTCAAATTCCGCCTGATGTCGGAATATGGTGCCGATGTTTCCTTGGACAGAATTCCTTCCTTCGGCGTGCGCTGGATTGTCGGAGCTCCTGCCGATGTCGAAAAATTTGTGAACGAAAATGGCGGAGACTGCATGCGCGATAAGGAAGAGCGATTTGTATGCCTTTTCCCGAATGAATACCGTATGACTCTGGCCATGAAGAACTATCCTGAACTCAAATTTGTGGAAACTTCTTTGGGGTAACCATGCGGATTCTTCTTTTGACCATTTTCCTTTTTATCATTTCTTGTGCGGAAACGCATGAGGTGACAAAGAAACCGTCCGAAGTTCAAAAAACGGAAGTTACAAAAACGGATACTGCCGTTTTTGAAGAGGCGATTCCAGAAAAGGAGGAGGTCATTCCTCAAGAAGATTCGACAGTTTCCGAAGTTTCTTTTTTCGCTATCGGAGATGTTCTCTTTCACACGCCGCTTTTTAAGGCCTGCAAAGAAGACGAGTCCAAGTGCAACTTTGACTACATCTTCGCACCTTGGAAAGAGGAGATTCAAAAAGCCGACATAGCGGCGGTAAACCAGGAAACCATTTTTGTGCCTCGAGAAGACGGCTACGCCTCTTACCCGAGCTTTGGATCTCCGGAAGAAGTCGGGATTGCAGAAATTGCGGCAGGCTTTGATATTATCACCCATGCGACGAATCATACGATAGACCGCAAGGCTTCTGCTGTCGATTATACCATCGATTTTTGGACGGGAAAATCGGCAAAGGCTTTGGGCATTCATAAAACGCAGTCAAGTCAGGATTCCGTTTACACTCTCGACAAAAACGGGATCCGTTTTGCTTTTGTGAACTTTACCTATGGCTTGAACGGGCAAAAGCTTCCGAGCGATCGTCCGTACTTGGTGGACCTTTTGGACAGTAGCGGTCATTGGGTAGAAATGGTTCGCAAGGCAGAAGCTTCTGCAGAAGTCACGGTTGCCTTTATGCATTTTGGTACAGAATACGTAGAACTCCCGACGGCAGAGGCTATGAATGATGCGGAACAGGCGATCGATGCCGGCGCGGATATTCTCGTGTGCGCCCATCCACATGTGATCGAACCTTATGGCATCTATACGACGAAAGCGGGGAACCGCGCGCTCGTGTACTGGTCGCTTGGAAACTTTGTTTCAAACCAGCAGGATATTTCGACGAACCTCGGCGGCGTAGCGAAATTTGCCGTGCGCAAGGTAGTGAAGGGAAGCGAAGCGCGTTTGGAAGTTTCTTCTGCTACTTTCGAAGGTTCCGTAACACAGCAGGAAGTGGGGAACTATCACGCGATTCCGTTGAGCGATTATTCCGATTCCCTTGCTGAACTACATCTGCTCAAAACGAAAATTCCGGAATTATCCCTTAAGGCGTTTACTGAACTTTTCCAAAAAAACTTGGAAAATGCTGTGAAATGCAATACAGAAGACCCTTCAATCGTTTTACCCTTAAAAATTGTGAATTTGTCCAAAAAGCAAGATTCGGTCAAAACGCTGAAACAGAAATAGCTTAGATTCGTTTATATGAAACAGATTCTTTTTGCATTATTTTTTGCTAGTGCCCTTTTTGCGAAGGACGTTCAAATTGTCGTCGAGATGGACGGGAACGTGGCTTCTCCTACGACAGTGAAAAAGCTGGTTCGAGATGCCGTTGTGCAAAATGGTGATTCTCCAGTCGAGGAATCGAACAACAAGCTGAACGTTTCCCTGATGCCTCTCGGTTCATCGATTATCGTCGTGGGGGAGCTTGAAAAGAATGGCAAAGCAAAAAATTCAACTAAACTGAAAGCGGAAAGTGCAGAAGAGCTCGATTTCATCATTGACCGCGTCGTTGCAGCCGCTTTAAAATCGGAAAATGCCAATTCCAACGAGGAAATCGGTAAAATTACCGAACAGGAAAAGGTAGAAGTCGTCGAACGCAAGGGTGTTCATAAATACAAATCGGTTGGAATCGGCCCCGCCCTTTGGCACGATACGCATGGAAAAGCGAAATTTCTATTTGCCTTTGACGTGAAGGTTATTTTCGAAGTCGCTCCGCAGTGGGCAATTCTCATGCAGGGGGATTATGCGTTTAACATCGATCCACTGATAAACCATATGGATTTTGTTGTAGGACCGCGCTATTATTTTACAGCGACACGCTTTTCTCCGTTTGTAGGTTTGGGCTTTGGCGTGGGTGCTTTCTTGCATGACATTTCCGACCAGGACCGTCATTCCTTCGGTTTTGCAGGATCTGCCCAGGCGGGTCTTGTCATGTTCCGCACGTCGGCCGCCCAGCTGGAAATGGGATTGCATTATGGCTATATCCTTGATGGATTCGATCCTTCGGAAGGCGCAGGCAAAGCAGGCCTTTATATGGGTTTAAATATTTAATCAGGAGTCAAAAGACATGAAATCCGTACCTATCACACTCCTCGCCGGTTACCTCGGAGCTGGCAAGACTACACTTTTGAACCATGTTTTGAGCAACCAGCAGGGCTACCGTGTAGCTGTGATTGTCAATGATATTGGCGAAGTGAACATTGACCAAACCTTGATTGAAAAGGGTGGCAATATTCAACAGAAAGATTCTGTGGTTCCGCTGTCGAACGGCTGCATTTGCTGCACCCTTAAAACGGACCTCTTGGAACAAATTGCCCAGATCCTTGAGCAGGGTAAATTCGATTACATCTTAATTGAAGCTAGCGGAATCTGTGAACCGCTCCCGATTGCCCAGACGATCACCCTCATGGGCTCCAAGCTCAAAGGTCGTGATGGACAAAATCTTCCGTGCCATCTGGACGGAATCATTTCCGTTGTGGACGTTATGCGCCTTGCAACAGAATTCGGCGGGGGAGAAAAGCTTCTCGAAGAAGAAATGGACGAAGAAGACCTTGCAAGCCTTCTTGTTCAGCAGATTGAATTCTGCAACACGATTGTCCTGAATAAAGTCGACAGCATTTCCGCAGAAGAATTGAAGCATGTCAAGGCTGTCGTTCGCGCTCTTCAGCCAGAAGCCAAGATGATTGAAACCAACTTTGGCAAAGTGGACGTCAAGGAAATTCTCGGCACAAACCTCTTTAACTTTGAAAAGGTTTCTTCGTCTGCGGCTTGGATCCAACAGCTCAACAATCCGGAAGAAGAGGAAGAAGGCGAAGCTCTCGAATACGGCATTGGCACGTTTGTCTATAAGGCGCGTCGTCCGTTTGTCCGCGAAAAGCTCGAAGCTTTCCTCGACAACTATCCGAACAGCATCATTCGTGCGAAAGGCATCATGTGGTTTGAAGATGACCGCACTTATTCCTATATCTTTGAACAGGCGGGCAAGGATGCGAGCGCCCGTTGCCTTGGACGCTGGATTGCTTCCCTGAAGCCGAGCGAGCAGGAAGTCGCCCTGAAGGAAGAACCGGACGTCCAGAAAATGTGGGACGAGAAATACGGCGACCGCGAAATTCGTCTTGTTTTCATCGGCCAAAAGATGGACCGCAAAGCCATTTGCGATAAGCTCGACAGCTGTCTCGGCGAATAACCTTAAAAGACCTCGGAAAAACTCCGAGGTTCTTTTTTAGGTTTATTAGTTTACATAATGTACATTATCGGACATATAGAAATGGGAGTGGATTTTCTTTAATATATGAATCTTTGTCCCGATTTCAACTATCTTTAACCCATGACGTTAAAGAAACTCGCCCTGCATTTGATTCTGCTTTCTGCCTGTTCTGCATTTCTTTCGAACTGTGCAGCGACTCGTAAAGTTCAAGCGGCAAGCATTTTAAAAAAATGCAAACTGGAAGTTGTCGGTGCAAGTTATGATTCTGTCCAAGTGAATTTGGATAAATTCCTCGGAAATCAGCCATCGAATTCCCTGCTGCCCAATTCCAAAGCCATCCTGCTCGTGCAGAACATTGCCAAAGGAAACGTTCCCGACAGCTTAGGAACGCTTTATTTTGGAATCCACGTTCGGATTTTGAACGGGTCCGAAGATACGCTTTGGCTGCGCTCTGCACAGGGAACCGTCTCGTTTGATTCCCTCTCGAAATTGCCGATTGAATTCAAAGATTCCGCTTTTGCCATCGTGCCGGGGACGTCCGAAGCAGAACTTCATACCCATTTGAATATCGACATGAACGCGCTCAAGATTCTCGCAACGGATACGATCCGCGTAGACGGAAATTTTGAATTTTCGCTTGCGCCAAACGGCGAATTAATCCATTTCGCCGTGAGCGAAAAGAAGCCCGTTTTACCAGAAGAACGAACCGAATTCATCGACAAGGCAAAGAACGCAGTTCTTTCGACAATCATCGATGCATGGTCTTCAAAACTCCGCTAAAATTTTAATATCTTTATTTTCGTGAAAAATTTACTCCGGACTTCCCTGTTTTTTGCGTTATTGTTCGTTGCATATGCTTCGGCGTTGGATCGCATTTGGGACGCGCGTTATACTTTCGGACCGGAATTTTTGGTTCGAGACCGGACTTCAATCGGTGCTGGGTTTTATACAAACTATGAAGAAGACGGCTACCTGCCGATAAACGCCCAACTTGCTATCAACGATTACTGGGAAATCGGCGCAAAGCTTTTGTTTGACTCCGAAGACGACTTTGAAAGCGTTCAATCCTACGTGGATGTCGGTGCGAAATACCGAGTGCTGGAATATTCGACTGTCGGGGCGGATTTTTTGATCGGAGTCGGCAATAAACGCGGTGCAGGACTAGTCTTCAGTTACACGTCGCTTCACCCGATGTCTCGAATATTTTCGACTCTCTATGAAGCTCGTCTAGGATTTTTTGACCGAATCGTGAGCGATAAAGGCCTTGCAGAATTTGCCCTAGGCGTCACTCCCCAGTTCAAGTTTACGCCAGCACTCATCGCCATGATCGGAATCGAATCCTCCGGCAGTTTCGGAGATATTCTGGACGATTTTATGGTGGATATCGTGCCTCGAGTTCAAATTGGAATTCTCCCCTACTTCCATATGATGGGAGAACTTTCCATTGGAATTCTACAGGAAAAGAATAATGACCGGATGCGCCTTGGCGTTTACGGAATTGTTGAATTTTAGGTTTTCACGCATTCCAAAGCTGAACGCATTTTCTTAAAAGCCCATATTTCATAAATCCATTTTTTAACATAAAATGGATCCGGAAAAATTTGTTTCGAGATGGAATGTTCACCCATTCTTGCAGAACTTGAAACTCCCCTCTCCCGAGATTTTCCTTGAAATATTCGACAAAAAATTCTGCATACCGTAAAATGCGTTCCATGTCCGCGGATTGCCGATTCAAACGGTCAAGAACGTGTTTTAAACTCGTGACATTTTGAACGCCAAGCGTATTCCTTTCATGCATCCTGTAAGCGGAAAGCGTTTTGTTTACAAAGTAAATCTTGCCAAACGTCGCCGCTGTTGTAGCTAAGAAAAAGTCGTGCATCGGAATTTTTTCAAGGTTTCTTTTCAAAAAATCCGAATTCTTCAAAACCAAATTCTTTAATGCTTGATTGAAGAGCGTGACGCATCCCGATACATTATTTTGAACAAAATAAAAGTGAGGATGTTCTACGCCATTCGGCAATTTTTCCGCCTTCAAAAATGAATCGGCAAAAGGACTTCCATCCGCCTGAACAATTTTCATATCGGAAAAAATGAGAGCCGGCATCGTTTTCTCGGATTCGTTCAAGCGCAAATATCGATCATAAAGGCTCTGCACATGATCAAGCGACCAAATATCATCCTGGTCGGCAAAAAGGTAAAGGTCGGAATCTACCTTTTGCAAAAGGCTCAGAAAATTGGCACAAGCCCCGCGAGCCTTCGATTGCGAAACGAACAAATGAATTTTTGACGGGAATTTATTTGCGAATTCCTGCAAAATTTGCAATGTCGAATCCGTAGAGCCGTCATCCGAAACATAAATGGAAAATTCAGGACCCTCCTGATTTAAAATGGAATCCATCTGTTCGCGTAAATGCGACGCCCCATTGAAGGTCGCCATTAAAACACAAATTCGAAGGTTGGATTCCATTTTTTCCATTTGAAGTTTTTCCTCAAAATAATTTAAAAACAAAAAGGCCGAAACAAACGTTCGACCTTTTTGTTTTTAGGAATTCACGATGAATTTATTTGACGACAAATTCTCCGTTCTGGAAGTCAATCGTGCAAGGGACTTCGGGCTTGACTTCCCCAGCGATGATCGCATGGGAAAGCTTACGTTCGACTTCGCGTTCGAGGAAACGCTGAATCGGACGGGCACCGAATTCCGGATTGTACGACTTGTCTGCGATCGCCTGCAAAGCCGCATCTGAAGCGTTCACGATGTAACCTTCACGAGCCGCACGCTTAGCGAGATCCTTGAACTTAAGCCCCGTGATCGAAAGAATCTGATCCTTCGAAAGGCTCTTGAACACAAGAACTTCATCTAGACGGTTCAAGAATTCCGGCCTAAAGAATCCCTTCAATCGAGGCATCACGTCGTCCAGCGTGATATCTTTTTGCGGATTCCCCGCAAACAGATCCGAGCCCAAGTTGGAAGTCATCAGTATCAGCGTATTCTTGAAATTCACCGTTCTGCCCTTGCCATCGGTCAAACGTCCGTCGTCCAGAACCTGGAGCAAGGCGTTGAATACATCCGGGTGTGCCTTTTCGACTTCATCCAGAAGCACCACGGAATACGGCTTGGTACGGACCGCTTCCGTCAGCTGACCTCCTTCCTCGTAGCCCACATATCCTGGAGGAGCGCCGATCAGACGGGACACAGAATGCTTTTCCATGTATTCGCTCATGTCGATACGGACAATCGCATTTTCACTGTCGAAAAGTTCCTGTGCCAAAGCCTTGGCGAGTTCCGTTTTTCCGACACCGGTCGGGCCGAGGAAGAGGAAGCTTCCCACCGGAGCGTTTTCTCTCGAAAGACCGCTACGGTTTCGCAGAATGGCTTCCGCAACAGAAGATACGGCAACGTCCTGACCGACGACGCGTTCGTGCAAACGTTCGTCCAAGTGCAAAAGCTTGGCGCGTTCGGTTTCGCGCAAGCGCGTTACCGGAATGCCTGTCCAACGACTGACCACCTGGGAAATCGTTTCTTCGTTGACTTCTTCGGTGAGTTCCCCGTTGCGGGCTTCTTTTTGAGCTTTAGCTTCAAGATCGGCGACGTTCTTTTCGAGCTTCAGAATGGTGTTGTACTTGAGTTCCGCGGCTCGGTTCAAGTCGTAACGGGCTTCCGCCTGTTCCATTTCTTCATGCGCCTTGTGCAGGCGTTCCTTTGCATCCTTCAGTTCGTTGAACTTGGCGCGCTTTTCTTGCCACTTCGCCTGCATCATCGAAACGGCAGCCGAAGTCGTTTTGAGTTCGTCTTGCAGTTCCGCTAAACGCTTTTTGCTCTTGTCGTCCGATTCCTTTGCCAAAGCTTTCTCTTCGATTTTCAACTGCAATTCCTTGCGCTGCAAATTGTCGAGATCTTCAGGAACGGTATCGAGCTGGGTTTTGACCATGCTGGCCGCTTCATCGATCAGGTCAATGGCCTTATCGGGCAAGAATCGGTCGGCAATGTAACGGCTCGAAAGCTTGACAGCCGCGACGAGAGCGTTATCGTGAATGCGCACGCCGTGATGACTTTCAAAACTTTCCTTGACGCCACGCAAAATGGAAATGGCTTCGTCTTCGGTCGGTTCAAAAACGGTGACCGGCTGGAATCGACGTTCAAGCGCAGCATCCTTTTCGATGTAACGGCGGTATTCCTGTGTCGTCGTGGCTCCAATGCAATGCAGTTCTCCTCTGGCGAGTTTCGGCTTCAGCATATTGCCGAGGTCCATGCTGCCTTCGGTCTTGCCGGCACCGACAATCGTGTGAAGCTCATCGATAAAGAGAAGCGTATTGCCGTCTTCTTCGAGAGCGGTCAGCACATTTTTTAAACGTTCTTCAAAATCTCCACGGTACTTCGCGCCTGCCATCAAAGCGGACAAATCGAGAGAAAAGAGCTTCTTTCCCTTTAATGCGTCGGGAACGTCGCCCTTGAAGATTCGCATGGCGAGCCCTTCGACAATCGCCGTCTTACCGACGCCAGGTTCCCCGACGAGAACCGGATTGTTCTTCGTCTTTCTCGAAAGGATCAAAATGACTCGGCGGATTTCTTCTTCTCGTCCGATCACCGGATCCAATTTCCCTTCTTCAGCCAAAGAGACCAATTCCCTACCGTAAAGTTTTAACGGGGATTCTTCTTCGGCAACCG
This sequence comes from Fibrobacter sp. UBA4373, assembly GCA_002390045.1. GTDB lineage: Bacteria > Fibrobacterota > Fibrobacteria > Fibrobacterales > Fibrobacteraceae > Hallerella. The sequence continues at coordinate 826 of DGSB01000031.1, read as the reverse complement.
CCGCCGCGCTCATCGGATCGGAAAGCCATGTTTCTACGACTTCCGCACTGCCAAGTGCATCTTCAAAGATTTTCGCCACCCGGCGTTCTTGGGCAAAACGCATCAAGGCAACGAGCATATCGCTTGGGCTTGCCGCCTGCGAAGTTTTACGGCCGGCCTGGATAGCCGCCCTCAGCACACGGGAAAGATCTTCGTCCGGGCGTCCAGCGTCCGGATTTACATCCATCAGTTTAGGAACGGAATCGAGGAACGGTGCAAGCTTAGCCTGCATTTCCTTGATGTTCGCCTTTTTGGCTCGGTACAGATTTTTCAAACGGGCGTCCGGAGCTTCGAGAAGCCCGTGGGCAAGATGGACCACTCCCAAATAGGAATGGGACTTCTTGTCCATCAGTTCCTGCGCTTTGGCTAGAACCTTTTCCGAATCATTTGTAAAATCAGCCATTTAAACCTCCTTGCCGGTATATTCCCGGCAGGCTATGCTTTTACCGCTTCTCCAGTCGCAAAATGCGTGCCATCATCCAGAAAATGCCCAAAATTCTCCAAAATTCGCACTTTTTTCTTAAACTGTTTAATTTTGAAACGGTAGATTTCCGTTTTGTATTGAAAAGGCGTCTGATGGCAAAAATCTTGGCTTTTTTGTTCAAAAAAATCGCTTGATAGGGAGTATTTTTTCTACATTAGCCATGTCTAATCAACAATCGGCGTGTCAAAACGCCACAAAATACAGAGGTAACACAAATGGCAGTTTCTTACAAGGAACTCGGCTTGGTCAACACCAAGGAAATGTTTGCTAAGGCCGTCAAGGGTGGCTATGCTATCCCGGCTT
>DGSB01000015.1 GCA_002390045.1 Fibrobacter sp. UBA4373 | reverse complement strand
TGCTCATGCTCATGGAGTCCTTACCCACCGGAATCGTAATGCCAAGTTCCGGGCAGAGTTCCATACCGATGGACTTCACGGCTTCGTAAAGGTCAGCACCATCGCCTTCGTAGTTCGGCGTGGCCATCCAGTTTGCAGACAAATTCACGCGGCCCATATCCGGCACGCAAGCGGCAGCCATGTTCGTGAGAGATTCCGCCACCGTCATACGGGCAGCGGCAGCCGGAGAAATCAAAGCAATCGGAGCACGTTCGCCCATGCTCATGACTTCACCTTCGTAAGTGTCGAGCGTAGCACTCGTCACGGCGCAGTCTGCAACAGGCACCTGCCACGGACCGACCATCTGGTCGCGGCAAATCATACCCGTCACGGAACGGTCACCAATGGAAATGAGGAACGTCTTATCGGCAACGGTCGGGTTTGCAAGCACGCGATGAGCCACATCCTTCACCGTCACGCCAGCCGGAACCACCGTGGAAGAAAGCGGGCGCTTCTGGGACTTTTCATTGCGGATCATGCGCGGCGGTTTGCCGAGAAGCACACCGAGCGGCATGTCAATCGGAGTCGTACCGAAGTACTTGTCCGTAAGGGTCAAGTGCTTTTCTGGAATCGCTTCGCCCACTACAGCGTACGGGCAGCGTTCACGCTTACAGATTGCATCGAACACGTCGAGCTTGTCGCCGGCGATTGCGATCACATAACGTTCCTGGGATTCGTTACTCCAGATTTCAAACGGACTCATGCCCGGTTCGTCGTTCGGCACGTTGCGGAGTTCAAACTTACCACCGAGGCCGCCATCATTCACCAATTCCGGGAAGGCGTTCGAAAGTCCACCTGCACCCACGTCATGAATAAAGGTAATCGGGTTTTCTTCGTTCATCGCCCAGCAGCGGTCGATGACTTCCTGGCAGCGGCGTTCCATTTCCGGGTTTTCACGCTGCACAGAAGCAAAGTCGAGGGATTCATTACCGGCACCGTTTGCGACAGAGCTTGCAGCACCGCCACCGAGACCGATGAGCATCGCCGGACCGCCGAGAACGATCAGGTGGTCACCCGGGTCGATGTGACCCTTTTCAATGTGCTGGTGCTTGATGTTGCCAAGACCGCCAGCCAGCATAATCGGCTTGTGGTAACCGCGGACTTCGGTACCCTTTTCAGAAGAAACTTCCTGTTCAAAAGTACGGAAGTAACCGAGGATGTTCGGACGGCCATATTCGTTGTTGAATGCGGCGCCACCGAGCGGACCTTCGATCATAATGTCCAAAGCAGACGCAATGCGGGACGGGCTTCCGAAGTCCTTTTCCCACGGCTGAACTGCACCCGGAAGCTTGAGGTTCGAAACGCTGAAGCCCGTAAGACCGGCCTTCGGCTTACTACCCTTACCCGTGGCACCTTCGTCGCGGATTTCGCCACCACTACCCGTAGCGGCACCCGGGAACGGAGAAATGGCCGTCGGGTGGTTGTGGGTTTCGACCTTCATCAAAATATCGACTTCTTCGTTGTGGAAGTCGTACTTGTTCGTACGCGGATCCGCGTAGAAGCGTCCAGCCGTTGCACCTTTCATCACAGCCGCGTTATCCTTATAAGCGCTGAAGATGTTGGAATTGTGAAGCTGGTAAGTGTTCTTGATCATCTGGAAAAGGGACTTGTCCTGCTTCACGCCATCGATGGTCCATTCGGCACCGAACACCTTGTGACGGCAGTGTTCCGAGTTGGCCTGAGCGAACATGTAAAGTTCCACGTCCGTCGGGTTGCGCTTGAGTTCGATGAAGTTCTTGACGAGGTAATCGATTTCGTCAGAAGAAAGAGCGAGGCCCATTTCCTTGTCGGCCTTCACGAGGGCGTCGCGGCCTTCGGTAAGCACCGGGATCACGTTCAGCGGACGCGGTTCTTCCTTGCTGAAGAGCACTTCGAGAGAAGCCTTATCCGTAAACACGGCCTGGGTCATGCGGTCATGGATTTTTGCTTTGACCTTTTTGGAAACTTCTTCCGTGACGCTACCGTTAAAGTCCACATAGTAGGCAATCGCGCGTTCAATGCGCTTGATTTCCGAAAGTCCGCAAATGTGAGCGATATCCGTTGCCTTGGAGCTCCATGGGCTAATCGTACCCGGACGCGGAGCGACAACAAAAAGAGAACCTTCCGGTTCCTTCGCTTCAAGCGATGGACCATAGGTTAAAAGTTTTTCGAGAGTGGACTTCTTTTCAGAAGTGAGGTCGGATTCGAGATCAACGACGTGAACGAACTCTGCATAAATGCCCTTCACCGGAAGGGAATCTTGCCCGAAATCAGAGAGGAGTTTCTGAACTCTGAAAGATGAAAGCGCAGGCGAACCGCGAAGAATAATCATAAAAGCTACCTTGAGCTAAAGGTTTGTGACCTCGCAAAAGATAGCTTTTTCTTTGTCTAAGAAATGTTACAATTAAATTAGAACCAGCGCCAAGTAATGCCGAGGTTCACAGAATCATGATACTGGGAATCTTCATCGATATCCTTGTCGTAAGCGACTTCGACGCCAACGCTCAAAACGATCAGCGGAGCGATCGTCACATCGAGATAGTTTTCCCACTTTCCGTCGATTTCATCGACGCCATGGAAGTTCACGAACGCCCAAAGACGAGTTCTGAAGGAAGCGAGAGAAGAAAGAGAGACCTTATATTCCGTCACGCTTTCAAGACCCGGTTCATCCTTGTATTCTTCGAACTTTTTCGTGTCCTTGTCATCGGCATAACCGTAGCCCTTCGAAATCGTCAAGCGGTTTGCAAAAGCAAGGCTCTGTCTAAAATTGTCATTCGGCGCATAAGCGAGACCGAGCATCTGTGTGAAATATCCCGGATCCATAAAGCAAGAGACCGGCGTTTTCGTATCGTCGTCGTCATAGGTATAGCTCTTGGTAAACTGGGATTCAAAGCGAAGACCGGCATACGGTTCAATCGGCTTAAAATCATTTTCGGCGACAGTCGTTTCAATAAAGATTTTGTCGTTCGTCTTACGCGTGCCCGAGCCCTTCATATAGGTTTGGCCCCAAGCAAGATTAGCGACCGTACGCCAGTCAAAATGGGAGAAGTGACCGATCACGTCGGCGTCATACTTGAGAATCCAAACATTTGTATTGACACCGTCCGCACCATTCTTCCAGTTACTGTAATGGTGACGCGTAAACTGTGCAGAAGCGAGAACGTCCGCATTCCAGTTCTTAGGAAGAGCGTCGGAGAACATGCCATCTTCCGCGAAGGAAGTAGCAGCCAAAAGGGAAATGGCAGCAGCCAAGAATTTGATTTTTTTCATAGTATCCTCTAAGTTAATTTTTTGCTACAAAAGCGTAAAGCCATAGAGGGGGGGTGCACTGTGATGCGCATCAACCGCTATGGCCTAGACCCTCACTCTAAATTTCAGACTCGATTAATGCTTCTTTTTCTTCTTTTTAGGAGGCGTATAATTCGACCCAATCGGAGCCCCACCATTCTGCTTCTTCGCAAAAGCCCCGATTTTTTTGAACATCGCTTTCATATCTTCGAACTGGCGAAGCACCTGGTTTACACGAGCCACTTCCGTGCCAGAACCCTTTGCAATTCGAGCCTTGCGGCTGCCATTGATGATATCCGGATGCTTGCGTTCCTTTTCGGTCATCGAGCTTAAAATCGCTTCGACATAGACCATTTCTTTTTCATTAATCTGATCCAAAGGAAGCTTGTTCAATCCCGGAATCAGGCCAAGGATATCCTTTAAGCGGCCGAGCTTCTTGATGGTGCGAAGCTGACGCAAAAAGTCATCGAGGTCGAACGTATTGTTCAGGATCTTCTTTTTCAGATCCTTGGCATCGCGTTCATCGATCACGGACTGCGCTTTTTCCACAAGGGAAACAACGTCACCCATGCCGAGAATACGGCTCGCCATACGGTCCGGATGGAACAGGTCGATTTCATTCGGCTTTTCACCAACACCGATAAAGCAAATAGGAACGCCCGTACTCTTCTTGATCGAAAGCGCGGCACCGCCACGAGCATCGCCGTCCATCTTGGAAAGGCAGACTCCCGTAAAGTTCAAACGTCCAAAGAACGTTTCGGCCACATTCACCGCTTCCTGACCGATCATCGCGTCAGCGACAAAAAGGATTTCTTCCGGATGAACCGCATCGCGAGCCTGTTCCAGCTCCTGCATCAACTTTTCATCGATCTGCAAACGACCAGCCGTATCGTAAATCACGACATCGAAGCCGTTCTTTTCCGCATACTCATAGCCATGCTTAATGATTTCAACCGGATTGCCTTCGCCTTCATCGTATACCGGAACACCGATCGACTTTCCAAGAACCTGCAACTGTTTAATTGCCGCCGGACGATAAACGTCGGCAGCCACCAGAAGCGGCTTCTTTTTACGCTTGCTGCGCAGATAGAGAGAAATTTTTGCAGCAAAAGTCGTCTTACCGGAACCTTGAAGACCGACCATCATAATACCGACAGGCGCCTTGCCCGAAAGAGCGAGTTCCTTCGTTTCACCGCCCATCACCTGCACGAGTTCATCGTGGATAATCTTCACGATCTGTTGGCCCGGCGTAACCGAAGTCAAAACTTCGGATCCCATCGCCTTTTCTTTTACGGCCTTCACAAAGTCGCGGGTGACGTTAAAGCTCACGTCCGCTTCGAGGAATGCGCGGCGAACTTCGCGAAGCGAGTCCGCGACGTTTTCTTCAGTCAGGGTTCCCTGTCCACGCAGGTTTTTCAGTGTCGATTCAAGAGATTCGGTCAGTTGCGAAAACATCATAGTGGGCGGAAATATAGAAACTTAATTTTGCGGGCGAATTAGCCCATCTTCAAATCCTTCTCCATCTTCAAACGAACAATCATTTCGTTATAAAGATCCACAAGGCAATCTTCAATCGTGATCATCGGCTTCCAACCGAGCTCCATGATCTTTTCCGGATCACCGATCAAAAGCGGAATATCCAAAGTCCGTTCCTTTGAAGGATCGAAGCGGAAATCGACATCCGCGCCCGAAATATCCACAAGCATTTCGGTAAGTTCGCGGAACGTATAAGCTTTTCCAGAACAAATGTTGTAGACATCGCCAGGATTTCCAGCCTGCAATACCTGAATGAGGCCACGAGCCACATCGCGCACATCCAAGACGTCTCGACTTACATCCAAGCTTCCCGAATAGATAATCGGTTCAGCGCCATACTTCTGAATTTTCACCAGCTGACTGGCGATTGCCGGAATCAAGAAACGCCGGCTGTGATGAGGACCCGTAAAATAGAACGGACGGATCATCACAATATGCATGCCATAGGCATTCGTAAACTGGTTGCCGAGAAGTTCCATGCAAGCCTTGGAAGTCGCATAAGACGTCAGCGGATTCGGCAAATCCGACTCTTTATGCAACGTAGTCAAAAGCGTTCCCGTGGCACGTCCATAGACTTCGCTAGAACTCAGCAAAAGGATTTTCGCTTCGGGAACAACCTGACGTGCCGCTTCGAGCAGATTCTGCGTGCCGAGCAAATTTGTCGAAAGAGTTTCATACGGTTTCTTGTACGAAAGTCCCACACTGGACTGGCTTGCCAAATGGAAAATCGCTCTCGGCTGCACTTCCTTGATAACGGCGAGTACATCCTTAAAATTCAAAAGGTCACCCGTGCAATAAGTCACGTCCGAAACCTTTTGCCAAGGTTGCGGTTGCTCATCGCTAAAACTATAAAGCTTTTCGCCGTTTCGCGTGACCGTTGCAAGGATATGGAAGCCAAGCGCTCCCGTTCCGCCAGTGACTAGAATACTCATGCATTTACCTCCGGCAGTACAACTTTCCAAGCTTCCTTCACCAAAGATTCTTCCACATTCGAGACTTTCTTCACAGCACCGATCTTCGTCGGAAGAATATACACGCGTTTATTCTTTTCCACCTTTTTATCGACACCCATCGAATCCCAAGCGGCATTCACATCGACACCGTCCACCGTCTTCGGGAATCCATAAGCATTCAGAAGCGCCGTCTGGCGGTCTTCTTCTTCCTTCGAAATCATGCCGAGCATGCAAGCAAGACGTCCAGCGACACGCATTCCAAGGCTCACGCCGATTCCATGCGAGAATTCGTAATGATGCAGGTTTTCAATCGCATGACCGAACGTATGCCCGTAATTCAAAATCGCACGCAGGCCCATTTCCTTTTCGTCGATTCCAACCACTTCCGCCTTGATTTCGCAGCTGCGACGCACGATATGCTTCAACGCTTCGGAATCGCGGGAAAGAATTTTCTGAACATTTTCTTCGAGATACCGGAAGAATTCTTCATCGTAAATCACGCCATACTTGACAACTTCGGCAAGGCCCGCCAAGTATTCCGAATCCGGAAGCGTCGAAAGCGTATCCAAATCGCAAACGACCGCCTTCGGCTGGTAAAAGGCGCCAATCATATTTTTGCCTTCCGGATGATTGACAGCCACCTTACCACCGACGGAGCTATCGACCATCGAAAGAAGCGTTGTCGGGATCTGAATGAAATCGATTCCCCGCTGGTACGTTGCCGCAGCAAATCCCGCCATGTCACCGACAACACCGCCCGAAAGTTGGAGCAAGCAAGACTTGCGGCTGTAACGGCGACGGAGCATAAACGTGAACAGCTGATTCAAGCTGTTTAAATTCTTGTAGATTTCACCGGCGCGGAACTTGAACGCAGGGCAATCGCCCGCTTCATGCTTGAGCATTCCCAGATTGCGGGATTGAGCCTTTGCAATCGTCGTATCAGTAACGGCCAGGAAGGAATCCTTCGGAGCAAGACGAAGCCCCGAAAGCAAAGTCGACATGTGCGGAATCAGCTTATGGCCGATAAAAATCGGATAGTGCGAACCGCCCGATGGTTCCACGTAGACCGCGCGGGAATCCCAGAATTGAAGACCGCGGAGCACCGCAGAAATCACCTTTTCTTCGGAATCGTTCGTGCTTTCCACGCTAAAATCAGCAAGCGCATAACGCGGTTCGCGTTCCGCTAACATCTTTTTGATTTTTTCGAGGCGCTCTTCAGAAGAAAGTCCCGCCATTAACGGACGCGTATCCTTACGGCCAATCCGTTCCGAAAGGACTTCCGGAGTTGCCCAAAGGCGTACGATCAAACCCGTTTTGCGAATGAGCGAAACGACCGCGGTCTGGGTCAGCGCACCGCCTCCCAAGGCAACGACTTTAGGCTTGGAATCCGCCGCTATTTCCCGGATTACATCCAGTTCCATTTTGCGGAAAGCTTCTTCGCCTTGGGTTTCAAAAATCTCCGAAATCGTTTTGCCTTGACGTTCTACAATCAAAGCGTCCGTATCGATAAAAGTCGCATGCAAACGTTCCGCAATCGCGCGACCGATGCGGCTTTTACCGCTTGCCATAAATCCGGTAAAATAAACCGTTTTCTTGAGCGAAATCATTACTCTCCCTCCGAAAGACCCATTGCTGCCTTCATGACGTTCACATCGGACTTTTTGCCGGGGAACCAAAATTCAAAACTTTTTGCGCCCTGATGCACAAGCATGGCGCTGCCGCCGACAACCTTGCAACCCACTTCTTTTGCTTCTCGCAAAAGCTTGGTTTCTTTGGGATTGTACACGATATCGCAAACGGCAAACTTCGGCGAAAGCATTTCCTTCGAAAGCGGTGAAGCCTCTTCATTCGGAGTCATGCCCACGCTCGTCGCATTCAGTACCAAGTCCAGGTCATCCCGAACCTTTGCAAATTCCGCAAACAGCACATGGCCAACCGCAGGTTTATCCGGGAAAGCCTTCGAAAGCGCATCGGCAAGTTCAGCTCCGCGTTCCGCATTTCGCGAAACAATCGTAAGCTTCGCAGCCCCTTCGGCAAGCATCGCAAAAGCGATCGCCCGAGCAGCGCCACCGTTTCCAAGAATCGCCACACGGGAGCCTTTGACCGTCACACCGTGTTCTTCCAAATCACAAAGCGCCCCATAGGGGTCCGTCGTCGTTCCGAGCAGTTTTCCGCCCACTTCGCCATTTTCCCAGTAAAGCGTATTCACGCTTCCCGTAAACTTTGAAATGTCCGAAAGACCATCCAGATATTCGCCAACTTTTTCTTTGAAGGGAATTGTGACATTCGCGCCCACAAATCTCATGGCGCGAAAACCTAGAATTGCCTTGCCGAGATCGGAAGGCAGAGGAGAAAGCGGCACATACGCCGCATTAATGCCCAGCTTTTCAAAAACCGCATTGTGCATACAAGGAGACTTGCTATGACCAACAGGATTTCCGAAGATGGCGAGCAATTGAGTACGTCCATCTATATTTTTCACATAAATAAATATAAATGAAAATAGGGATTCCCGTTTGGGAATCCCTGCTGAATTTTCACTTGCACGCTTTTAACGGGCGTTCAAATAGTCCAAGACCTTCTTCGTCAAATCATTTTCATCTTTCCAAAAAAGCACCGATCCCGT
>DGSB01000026.1:15405-16649 GCA_002390045.1 Fibrobacter sp. UBA4373 | reverse complement strand
CTACCAACTGAGCTAATCATCCATGTCGTCATCGACGGGCTCAATTATAAAAAATACAAAATCAAGTGGCAAGGGGAATTTGCGATAAAAATTCAATTTTTTCACCGTCGAGATAAATATATTTTGAAAATCATGGAAAACGGCGAATGGCTTGACTCTTATCTTTCGTTCCTTGGCGTAGAACGCAATCTTTCCCAAGCGACAATCCAAAGTTATGAAGAAGATCTTCGCCATTTTGTATTTTGGGCAGACGAACGAGGTTCCAGAATCGGCGATCTCAAGCCCGAAGACCTGGATGATTTTTTAACCGAAATCGCCGGCAGAGAAGACTACAGTCCAACATCCGTAGCTCGCCATTTTTCAAGCCTCCGAGGATTCCTCAAATACCTTCTCCACGAAAAAGCATTCCCCTACTCCACCGACAGCCTTCTTGCAACCCCACGTATCGGGCATTACCTTCCCCAATACCTATCCCGCGAAGAAGTCGATAGCGTTTTCGAAAAAATCCAAGAGATGTCAAAATCCCCGGAACGCGACACGGCACTCATCGAACTGCTTTATTCAGAAGGGCTCCGCATTGCTGAAGCGCTTTCCATTCGCACGCAAGACATCGACTTCGACAACGAATGGATCACACCGATCGGAAAAGGGAACAAGCAAAGGCTTGTTCCTCTCGGAGAAAAGGCGAAGGAAAATTTGAAAGCCTGGATGCAGGGACCACGCCTCGCCCTTTCTCCCAAAACAGACACGATCATCTTGAATTCCCGCGGAAGCAAAATGACCCGCATGGGCGCATGGAAGCTAATCCAGAAATACACCGCACATTTAAACAAGCACGTCACGCCGCACACATTTCGCCACTCCTTCGCCACGCACTGCCTGGAAGCGGGAATGGACCTGCGCGTTTTACAGGAACTGCTCGGACACGCAAACGTCACCACGACGCAGATTTACACGCACATCAGCGACCAAATGATTCAGGAAGAACACCGTTCCTTCCACCCGCGCGAACTCGGCAAAAGATAAGGCATACAAAAAACGGTGAAACTCGCGTTCCACCGTTTTTTGCAAATTGCTTTCGGGAAAAAAGGTTTAGACCTTGAGTTCGCCTGCGTCGAGATTGTTCCATTCCGGAACCGCTTCAATTGCCGGGCGAACTTCATCGCCGACAAATTTCACGACCTGTCCCGGAGCGCGGCCCACGAATTTGCGAAGGTCAAGGATTTCCTTGAGCTTTTCTTCGG
>DGSB01000026.1:0-15292 GCA_002390045.1 Fibrobacter sp. UBA4373 | reverse complement strand
ACTTTTCGTTCTTCAGCACGCGTTCAAGCAAGTCGTTGTCCTTGCCCTGTTCCTTCACGACCTTGCCCGCTTCCATCGACATCACGCGGATTTCTTCGTGAAGTTCCTGACGGTCGCCGCCGTTCTTCACGCCTTCCATGATGATGTTTTCGGTAGCCATGAACGGGAGTTCGGCCATGATGCGCTTTTCGATGACCTTCGGGTAAACCACAAGGCCATTCGTGACGTTTTCAGCGATGATGAGCATCGCATCCATGGCGAGGAACGCTTCCGGAATGGCAAGGCGCTTGTTCGCGCTGTCGTCAAGCGTACGTTCGAACCACTGCGTGGCCTGCGTGAAAGCGGTACTGTTGACCAGGGCCATCACAAAGCGAGCGAGGGAGCAAATGCGTTCGCTCCTCATCGGGTTACGCTTGTAAGCCATGGCACTGGAACCGATCTGGGTCTTTTCGAACGGTTCTTCCACTTCCTTCACGCCCTGCATCAGGCGCATATCGGTTGCGAACTTGTGAAGGCTCTGCGCAACAGAGCTCAAAGCCTGGTTCACGCGGTTATCCCACTTGCGGGTATAAGTCTGACCGGTGATCGTCAGGACGCGTTCAAAGCCAGCCTTGGCCGTTACACGACGGTCGAGTTCCATGATTTTTTCTTCGTCGCCGTTGAAGAGATCCATGAAGCTTGCCTGCGTTCCGGTCGTACCCTTCACGCCGCGGAACGGAAGAACCTTAATGAGGAAGTTCAATTCTTCGAGGTCAATGAGCATGTCCTGGAGCCAGAGGCAAGCGCGCTTGCCAACGGTCGTAAGCTGGGCAGCCTGGAAGTGCGTTGCACCGAGCTGCGGCATATCCTTGTATTCCATCGCAAACTTGGAAAGCTTGTCCATCACGCGGCAAAGACGCTTGCGAACAAGGATAAGACCCTGCTTCATCTGGATCAAATCGGTATTGTCACCGACGAATGCGGAAGTCGCACCCAGGTGAATAATGCCCTTGGCCTTCGGGCACTGGACGCCGTAAGCGTAGACATGGCTCATCACGTCATGACGGCGACGTTTTTCTTCGGCTTCAGCCACGTCGAAGTTGATATCCGTAGCGTGAGCCTTCAGTTCATCTACCTGTTCCTGGGTAATCGGAAGGCCGAGTTCCATTTCGGATTCGGCGAGATAAATCCAGAGTTTACGCCAAGTCTGGAACTTGTACTGCGGGCTAAAGATGTAGCTCATTTCCTTCGAGGCATAACGCTGAATCAGAGGACTTTCGAATTGATCACGCATGTTTTTTCTTTTCCTTGTTGAGTTTGAAAAATTTAAGGCGCGGATTCTACCGCTGTAGACGTTGCGGATTTCGCCACAGAAGAATCGGGCGGAGCGTTCAAGGCCTTGAGGCTGTCCACCATCAAGCTGTCTCGCTTCGGGAACATGTTCTGATATATCACGGAACGACGGCTCGCCATGAAACGGCTGTAACGGCCATTCGGATTGTGCCTACCGGGGCTTGCAAGAACCGCCGCCATATTAATCGACTGGTCGAGGTTCAACTTAAACGCGCTTTTCTTGAAATATTCCTGGCTCGCCGCTTCGCAGCCAAAAATATTCTGCCCCCACTGGGCATAATTCAAATAAAGTTCTAGAATGCGATCCTTGCCGAGCATCTTCTCCATCAAGAGCGCGTACGCGAGTTCCTTAAACTTGCGTTCCCAAGAACGTTCGCTCGAAAGGAACAGGTTCTTCGCAAGTTGCTGGGTAATCGTACTACCGCCGAACTTGGTCTTGCCATAATAACGGTTCGCATCCAAAGCTTCCGCAATCGCGCGAACATCAAAACCCGGATGGTAATAAAAGCCCGCATCTTCGCTCGCGATTACCGCTTTTCGCAAATAAGGGCTAATGCTATCGAGAGGCACAAAGCGATGCTTGAGCTGCGTCGCCGGATTCGAATCGACCAGAGCTTCCATGTAGCGGCTCATCTCCGGATTCGAAAATTCGAGTCGCTTTACATTATCGTAAATATCGTAGCAGTAAACAAAGCCCTTGTACAAGAGTACCGAAGCCACCACCGTGAACGCAATCGCATAGAGCATGAGCCCGAGCAAAAGAAGGCGCACCAGACGGTTCAAGATCCTGTAGATCCATTTAAAAATGCAGAAAATGACCGATAGAGTCGTTCGCAATCCCTGCGGAAGCGAATTCCAGCGATCCAAAACGAGCTGTTTCAATTGAGATGGCTTCACAAATAAGAATATAGAAAAGGGAGATTCACTTTTTTCCGCCGAACCACGAATTCATGTCTTGTCCTTCAGACATCTGAAAGCCTTCGACCGTAATCCCTTCCCCATACATAGACACTTCAACTCCCGCTTTTTGAAGCATTTCCATCACCAAGCGCGAACCTGCCCGTCCGGCCTCATCCTGGTCCAGGCACAAGATAACCCTTTTATTTTTAAAGAGGTTAGCCCATTCATGCTTAAAGGATTTGACTCCCGGAATCCCCACGGCAGGGAATCCCCGATCGATCAGTGTCAGCGTATCGACACAGCCTTCGCAAAGGTAAATCCACCCGGGTTCCCCATCGAGCAGCGAAACGTGGAACGGGAACGGCACCTGACCGCGCAGATTCAATTCCTTCGGCTGCGTATCCGATTCAATGGACCGCGCCTGAAAATACCGCGGAATCACTTTCGAATCCAAGTAGGGAAAAAGCAGGCGGTGCTTATAATAGCGCAAATTTCCATTGTCATTAAAAAGTCCTGCTTTCTGCAAAACTTCAAGCCCAAACTTTTCGAGAAGGCCGCGGTTCACCTTATCGTAATCCGTAATCACACGGAGACGCATCTTTTCCCAAGTTTTCTTAAAAATCCGGCGTTTCACAAGCCACGCTGCCGCGGGAGACCCTTCGACAGGAGAAAGCATTTCAAAAAAGGCGAGAATGATTTTTGTCCGGAGCACCGGATCGATTTCGGGTTCGGGAGCTTTGCGGACAACCTTGATCAATGGCGCCGGCTGCAAATCCCCGGAATTCAAGGCTCCATTTTGAACCGCCTGTTCAAAAGACATCGGCATGCCGAATTCATTTTCGAGCCAATTTACCGCTCCTTTAAAATCCAGGTTTTTGCAAATCTCGACAAGTTTAATGATGTCGCCGCGTACATCCGGACAAACCCAGCAATTAAAAAGTCCCTTGGATTCCGAAATGGAAACGCTCGGAGTTCTGTCTCCATGGGCATGACGCATCGCATACGGACAGCGGAATTTTCCATGCACAACCTGCAACCCCAGGCGTTCTGCCACCAAGGTAATTGAAAGGGCGTTTTTTAACGCTTCTATATCGACGCGACCGTTAGCCATTTTACCCGCGAATTGGTTCTAAAATAAAAATATAATTTGCCAGTTCTTAAATTATTGTATATGTTATGCACATGGAACTTACAAATAATATACTCGAAAACGTTGATCTAAAAAAGCTCACCACTTTCCGAATCGGTGGAACAGCTCGTTATCTCATTAAACCGGAGACTTTCGAAGAACTTGTCGAAGCGAAGAAATTCGCTGCAGAAAAGAATCTTCCCTATTTCGTCATCGGTTGCGGTTCGAATGTCCTTGCTTCGGACGAAGGCTACGACGGAGTCATCATCAAGCTCGGCAAGGGCTTCTCTGACTACAAGTTCGAAAACGATACCTTGACCGCCAAGGCAGGTACTCCGCTTACGCTGGTCGCACGTAAAAGTGCAACGCTCGGACTCGCCGGCATTCACCTTCTCGCAGGCATTCCGGCCACGATCGGCGGTGCGCTGTACATGAACGCAGGCGCCTATGACGAAGAAACGGGTCAGAAAGTCGTCTCCGTCAAGGTTCTCGAAGAAGACGGCTCCGTCAAGGATTATTCCTTCGAAGAATGCCAGTTCGGCTACCGCAAGTCTGTCTTCCAGAATACAAAGAAGATCATCCTCGAAGCGACCTTCAAGCTCACTCCGGGCAACGCGGACGAACTCGTCGAAGCCCAGAAGAAGGTGATGGAATCGCGCAAGGCCAAGCAGCCGCTTGACCTCCCGAACGCAGGTTCTATGTTCAAGCGTCCTGTCGGCGGTTACGCAGGCACCCTCATCGCAGAAGCAGGCCTCAAGGGAACGAGCGTCGGCGGTGCTCAGGTTTCGACAAAGCATGCCGGCTTTATCGTGAACACGGGCAACGCAACCGCAAAGGACGTTTACGACCTGACGGAACTCGTCATCCAGCGCGTCTACGAAAACAGCGGACACAAGTTCAAACTGGAACGCGAAGTTGTCATGCTTGGCAAAATCGCTCCGTAATCCATTTGTTAGGAGACAAATTGGAAATAAAGTCCTTCGGCAAGAAGGACTTTATTTTTTTTCGCTGTATTGGAACTTTTTGAGATCGACCCTGTAATTGCAAACTTCGATTCCGTCGCGTTCGAGGCGCGCCTTTTGGACATCGATTCCTCCGTCCGCAAATTGCGCCGAAAGCTTCCCCGCCGCGCTGACGACTTTATAGCAAGGAAATCTTGCCGGATCGGGATTTGCATGCAAAACATTGCCCACCGCCCGCGCATATTTTTTATTCCCCAAATGCTCCGCGATTTGACCATACGTCACCACTTTGCCTTTAGGGATTTGCGTCAAGAAACGATAAACTTCTTCTTTTTGCATCGAAAGGAAAGATACAATTCAAAAACTAGGGAGAAATTTTTTCGAGCGTTTTTTTCAGGCTCGACAGAGCTTCTTTTTTTTCACAGTCGGACCGGCTCTGAAGACCTTCCGCATAAAGGCCATCGACATAGCCTTCGGAAAGTGCTTCTTCTGCCACTTTCTGACAGTCCAATTTTTTGATTTGGACCAGGATCCCTTCTTTTGAAAGTGAAGCGGACGCCTTTTGAAGAAGGGCTTCATCTTCCGCACGCACGACGGCAACCGTCAGCGTAATGGACGATTCTTCCTTTTTAATCGCCGCATGCTTTCGTTTGCAGCAATCAAACCTGGCAAAAGCCAAGGAGGAAAATACCACACAAAGCAACAGTATTTTTTTCATGCATTCCTCTAAAAATCAAACATCGCTTCCACGCCAAAGATCAAAGAAGGATCATTCTGATTGTCTTGAATCGGCCAATCTTCTCCATAGGGGATGTCCGCAAGTACCATCGAAATGATGTCGATCTTATAATCCGGAACATGGAAGTAGAATCTTCCACCGACCCGAACCGATTCGAGTTGATCGTCTTCATTGAGTGAATTTGTATGCCATTCAAGAGGAACTCCCACGCTCAAATATTCAATCAGGGCAACGCTCGGCTCGACCGCCGCAAAAAGATATTCCGGACGGGTCGTGATTTCCAAGCTTGTGCGCACAGGATCGTCAATCCTAGCATAAAAGAAAGTTCCCAAAACGCAGAATCGCGAAATTTCAAACGATGGTTCCGCCAAAAAGACATGACCCGAAACCGGGTCGTCGCTCGCTAAAAATACCGAATGATAGCCGTATACTCCGTGCAAGGCAAAATTTCCCAAGGAGAGCGCCAAATCGACACCCGCATAGAGTTCGTTATACTCCTTACGCTGATAGCTTTTATAATCCGCATAGGGGCGAATCACCTGATCGGCCAATTCAAGACTATAAGCCGCATGCGCTTCATACGCGAGACCTTCCTTGCAATCCATTCCCATATATTCGCCGAACATAAAGTGGTAATAGCAACTTTGATCATTGCTGCCACTTCCAAAGCCCGCATCCAACTGAAGCCCGTTCCACAGAATTTCGATGCCTCGGATATTCTTTTGAGACATTCCCGCCGCATCATCGCGCGGATCTCCAAAATCATAATAGTTCTGGAAAATGCCTTCAAAAATTTTCATATCCCCAATGCGGAAGGCCGCGCGTTCCGAAGGCGCGTATTGAATATATGCCCCATTCAAGACAAGGGCCGGATGTTCCGTGTCCATGGTCGCGTCATCGCCCATGTCCATGCCTTCCATCCCTTCCATATCATCCATTCCTGGCATGGCCATTCCCATCGCTTCAATTTCGAGCCATGCCGAAAAACGTTCATTGTAACGGATGTCAAAATCCAAATCCAGCATGGATTCGTAGCGGTGCGAAAGCGTCGATTCGTCGGTATTCCAGTCGGCATAGGCATGCACCATGACCATTCCCGAAAGATCGACCTGAGGCTTGATTTCTGCAAGGAGCGTCCCTGCAAGAATTGCAATACAAATTAAAATCTTATTCTTCATACAAAAAAAGGGGCATCTTTTGAAGGATGCCCCTCGACTCGTTTAAAGGATTACTTCTTTTCCTGGATGAATTCATCAATGTAAGAGACGACCGTCTTCACAGCGCTTTCATCACCCCAATGGGTATTGTGATCAGCACCTTCGACTTCGTGGAAAGTAACGCTGTTCGCCTTGGAAAGTCCCTTCTGCAAGGATTCCTGAGCGGACTTGTCAAAGAGAGCATCTTCCGAACCCCAGATAATCTGAACATCCGATTCGATAGAAGAAAGACGCTTCGAGTTATCAATCTTCAACAGATTCTTGACGAGGAACTTCCAAGCATAATACGGTACCTGGCGCAAATGTTCCAAGTTCGCGGCCTGAAAATCTTCATCCGGATCAGTATTGTACGCCCAAGCCTTGAGGAAGCTTTCCGGGAGCTTCTGCGTGGAATCGTAAGCATAAATACCATCAAAGGAATCGTCGCCGGTACCGTTCACGAGCCAATCCACGACTCCATTCGTCGGATCCACTTTAACGCCCGAACCGATCAAGGTGATGGAAGAAATTTTATCCGCATAAGAAATGGAAAGTTCCTGAGCAATGAATGAGCCAAGAGAATGGCCCACAATATGCGGTTTCTTAATGCCCGTTTCCGAAATGAACGCGATGATGTCGCTTGTCAATTCCGAAAGGGAGTAGGCGGATTCTTCAATCGGCTTGTCCGTCTTTCCGTTGCCACGGTATTCCGGGACATAAACGCGGTAACCCTTCCCAGCAAGAGCCGGGGCCACCTTCGACCAGGAAACACGACCATCCGTCAAACCGTGAATCAAAACAACCGGAGTTGCTTCTTCATCACCAGTAACCGTGTAAGCCAAGCGGATTCCCGTTGAAAGATCGATCGTCTTTTCGGTCCAATCCACCGTCTGGTAATCGGCAAAGCTCTTGGTGTTGAACGTATTGTTCTGACCCATGAAGTGATGCCCGTTGACCTGAGCTTCGCCTTCAAAGGCATAGACGTCCGTGTTGCTGCTTCCAACGTGAACCACGTCCGCACTACCTGAGAAGTCGACACGGCCCGAACGCTTGATCAGCAAGTTGCCCGTCACTTCCACATTTCGAAGGACTGTCGGGCCAGAGCTTGTCGTGGCTACCGTCAAAACTCCGGTAATCGTCGTATCGTGCAGATAGATGAAACCATCCTGAACATCTTCATCACCCAGAGTCAAATCTTCCGCGTTATCGGAATGATGGGAATGTTCTTCCTGTTCCTCCGTATTTTCATCATCGTTCGAAGAGCTCGAATTTCCACAAGCAGAAAGGGTAAAGATAGAAGCCAACAGTGCAAAAGGAATTACATTTCGAATCAAATTAAAAGTCATTAGGACCTCCTATGTTAGCGTTTCGTTTTAGAACGAGCACAACAATAGAATCCCCTTGGTTATATGTCCAATACGATTAATTCATTGCTGATTATGTATTTTTCTTATAGCACCATTTTGTCTCAGAGAAAGAAAATATATTTTGAATTCTGAGGATTTATGCTCACCACATTTCTTATCGTACTAGCCTTGGTCATGATTTTCGGATCTGGAAAAATTTCTGACGCCTGCGCCATTACGTTGCTCTTGAAAATTCTCCCCTTCATCATACTTCTTGGCATTCTTTTTTTCGTCGTTATTTTCTAGTAAAAGAAAGCATCTCGGAGCGCCGGGACACCCTTTGAATAGCTATATTCATGTAAACTTTTATGAATACAGAAGCAATGATCCGTTCTGAAAACACCCAAAAGCCCGCACTTTGGACGCGGAACTTTTTGACAGTCGCCGCCGCCAATTTTCTCCTTTTTTTCAGCTTTTATCAGCTGCTCCCGATTCTTCCGCTGTACATCATTGAAAAATTCCAAACGGACAACGCTACAGCAGGCATCATCATTTCGCTGTATACGATCGGGGCGCTTTCTTGCAGACCGTTCGCCGGTTTTCTAGTCGATACGCTCAGCCGCAAGCCTTTGTACTTCTGGACTTTCTTCGGCTTTACGCTCTGCTTCCTGGGGTACAAAACTGTCGGTCTCTTACCGCTACTTGCCATCATCCGGTTTTCCCACGGTCTCTTCTTTGGAATTTCCAGCACGGCGAGCAATACCGTTGCCATCGATGCGCTTCCGTCGTGCCGCCGCGGAGAAGGCATCGGATACTTCGGCATTAGCGTGAACCTCGCCTTTGCGACGGGTCCCATGACCGGCATGTTTCTGTACGAAGCTTTTGGCGACAGCATCGTTTTCGCCACTTCCATTATTTTGTGCGTAATCGGCCTGATTCTCGTCCAGACCTTGAAAATTCCGCCCAAAGAAAAAAAGCCTCACGCCCCGCTTTCGCTAGACCGATTCTTTTTAACCCGCGCCATCCCCCAGTTCATCAACTTTATCTTTGTCGGCTTCGCTTACGGTCCTGTCACCAACTACATTGCGCTTTACGCAAAGGAACTTGGCATCGGAGGTTCCGGCTGGTTCTACGCTTTAATTGCCGCAGGTCTCATCATGAACCGCATTATGACCGGCAAGCTGATCGACAAAGGATACCTGGTACATTTGGTCGGATCCGGCATGACCCTGATCATTTTTGCCTTTACCATGCTTGCGTTCTGCCATAGTTCTTTGACATTCTTTATTTCGGCATTTTTGATCGGTACAAGCCTTGGCTTGATTTTCCCAGGTTACCAGACGATGTGCGTCAATCTCGCTCGCCACGATCAGCGTGGTACGGCAAACAGCACATACTTGAGCGGTTGGGACATCGGTATTGGATCGGGAATTTTAATCGGAGGATCCATGGCGGAAATTTTTGGCATGCATCGTCCTGTATTCCTCGCCTGCGCTATCGCACTCGTCTTTGCCGACGTCATGTATTTCACATGGACTTCTAGACATTATTTACGAAATAAGCTCGAAGGATAAAATTTATTTATTTTATTCTTTGTTTATCAGAGCCCATTTCTTCCAAGGGGAAACCATGAACAAGTATTTTGCAACGCTTGCCATCACATCCGCTTTTTTTATCGGATGTTCTAGCAGCAGTAATGGCAAGATCCACCCACAAGTCAATTTTCAAGAAAAGATTCTCGGCAAATGGATTTCTGTCGAAGAAGACGGAGTTCAAAATACGACAAACAAAAAAGGCGTCTACACCCTGAACGAAGACGGTAAAGGTTCTTTCAGTACGGCCTTTGGCGATTACGCTTGGCATGACGGCACCGACTTCAATTATAAAATTGACAGCAATACCATTTCTTGGACCGTTTTCGAAAATGACTCCTTGCAGATTTCGATCCAGCATACGATAAAATCGATTGACGACAAGGAAATGTCCACGATTACAAGCATGAACTTCATGAAGTCAGGCCAAGTCGTCAAATCCATCGGGCCCACCCCCATGCGCTATTCCCGCGTTACCGTCGATTATTCAACCGATATTCTGGGCATTTGGCAGGGGAAAGTCACCAGTAAAAGCTCCGAATTTGATGACGGCGAGACGCACCGTTGGGAATACAAGAACGACGGCACCTATGTCTATTACGTTCAAGACGACGAAGGCAACTGGACCGCAAGCGCTAATTTTGTCAACGACTATTTTGTCGACGGGCAATTGCTTTGCACCCGCTGGGTCGAAGACGGTGAAGAAAATCGAGAATGGTGGGAAATCGAATCTATCGAAAACGGAATCATGAAGTGGAAGGCCCTGCGGAATAATCCGGACGGTTCCACTTACACGGCTTCATTCGAAATGTCAAAAATCGAAGAATAAAAAAACGGGTTCTAACGAGCCCGTTCTTTATTTTTCCTTTTCAAAAAAAATGCGGAATCGTTTCCAGGGCCGTACTAAAGCATAAACGGTAATGCCCACAATACCGCCAACGACATCGGCACAAATATCTTCAAGCGAAACACTGCGCCCCGGCACAAAGCTCTGGTGATATTCATCAAGGACTCCTGCCAAAAGGCAAAGTCCCACACAATACAGGGCTACCAGCCAACGATTCTTTTCCCATCTAAAATTTGCAAACCACATTCCAAAAAACGCCGTCAGCAAGGCAAAAGTTCCGCAGTGGATAAACTTGTCAAACGGATGGACAAGCCAGCTCATCCCTTCCCCGTCGATTGAAGAAGTTCGAAAAATCATCGCGAGCAATAGAATACCCGGAATATAGCGGAAGAGAGGATAGCGTTCAAAAAGACAGTCCAGTTTTTGCATGTTCCAAATATAAAAAGACACACCACATCAGGCGAAGATAAGCTAAATTTTACGCCCAGCAAAAACGCACAACAAGCGACAACACCATGACAAAACTTGACGAAATTCTTCAGTCCTTGAACGCTTCGAACCATGATCTGGTCGAAATGCTTCCGCTCAATTTGAACCACAAAATGGTACAAAAGGCTCGCCTCGGCAAAAAGCCCGTTCCGCGACACACCCAGGATCTGATTTTGCAGGCGCTCAACAAGTACCTCGCCGAAAATGGCATCACCGAAGACAAAAAAGTAAAACAGTACAAACGCGTCGAAATTTTTGGGGAAATCGAAACCCTTGCCAAAGCCGCAAACTAAAACTACTTTCGTTTGCGTATGAACCAACTCTTTGGACAGAACATCTTTGCAGCAGCAATGGAAGCTAGCGCGGCAGCAGCCCGAGCTAGTGTTCGACTGTCCACAGAAATGAGTTTCTATTTCGCCTAGTACGATTTTAGAACCCAAGTTTTGAGGACAGTCGATTTTCGGCTGTCCTTTTTCGTTTTAAACATTCTTAACCAACCGAGGTCCTTATGAATCCAACAGCCCCAATGCGAACGGTGTGAGCGAAGCGAGCTAGCGAAACCCCACCCGAGCGCAAGCGAGCGAAGCGAGCAAGCCCCCACAAAAGGCACACAAGCAAAACGCGCAGAGTATAGCGTGGCCACGGGGGTGGCGGGCCCCCTACCTTGCCCCCCGCCGGGCAGGCGAGCCGACCGCTTCGCGGTCAAAGCCGTCCGTGCCACGGTAGAACTTCAACAGAAACCAACTTTCTCTCAAAATCTTTTAACTAGATTTAACAAAACAGAATTCGAAAATCTATCGGAGACAAATATTATGCGTAAACGACTTTTAACTGAAGGTGCAAAAGAGCTCTCATACGAAATCCGTGAGATCGTCAAAAAGGCCAATCAGTTAAAGGCACTCGGACTCAAGATCCACTGGGAAAACATCGGCGACCCGATCCAAAAGCATTGCCAGGTCCCGGAATGGATCAAGGAAATCGTCAGCGATCTCGCAAAGAATAACGACAGTTACAGCTACTGCCCGTCCAAAGGTTTGCTCAAGACTCGGGAATTCATTGCAAACGAAACCAATAAGCTCGGCGGAGTGCAAATTACCCCAGAAGACATCCTGTTTTTCAACGGCCTCGGCGATGCCATTTCGACCATTTATAGCCAGCTGTCGATGACAACCCGCATCATCGGACCGTCTCCGGCTTACAGCACTCACAGTTCTGCCGAAGCGGCTCACGCCCATTCTTCCCCGCTTGTTTACCATCTTCGCCCGGAAAATCACTGGCTCCCGGACCTCGAAGAACTTGAAAATAAAGTCAAGTACAATCCGAACGTCGCCGGCATCCTGATTTTAAACCCGGACAATCCGACGGGCATGGTCTACCCGCTCGAATATCTCGAAAAGATGGTGAAGATTGCAAAGGATTACAAGCTCTGCATCATCTGTGACGAAATTTACAGCAAGATCACTTACAACGGAGCTCATGCGCACCCGCTCGCCACTTACATCGGTGACGTTCCGGGCATTTCCATGAACGGCATTTCCAAGCAGTACCCGTGGCCAGGCGCCCGTTGCGGTTGGGTCGAATACTATAACCGCGACAAGGACCCGGAGTTCGACGCTTTCTGCCGTGCGATCGATAACGCGAAGATGATCGAAGTCTGCTCCACGACCATTCCGCAGCTCACCATCCCGATGATCCTCGGCGATCCGCGCTATCCGGTTCACCGTCAAGCTTTGAACGAACGAATCGGACGTCGCAGCGCTCTCATTAACGAGATCCTTTCCGATGTCCCTGAACTTTACTTCAACCCGACTTACGGCGCATTCTACAATACGATCGTCTTCAAGCCGGGCGTGTTGAACAACCGCCAGAGCCTTCCCATCGAAGACCCGAAGATTCGCTCCCTGGTGGAAAAGTGGACAGAAAACGTTCCGAGCCTCGACTATCGCTTCGTGTATTACCTGCTTGCGGCAACAGGCGTTTGCGTCGTTCCGATCAGCAGTTTCTGCAGCGAACTTCAAGGCTTCCGCATCACGCTTCTCGAAGAAGACGAAGACGAACTTCGCCTGGTCTTCACCAAGATTCGCGACGCGATCAAGGCTTACGTGGCGAGCGCAAACTAAGATTCAATTCTTGTAAAATTTTCTTTTCCATTGGCGGTTCTTTCGGCAACCGAATCTGCAAAAAATCGGGTTCCGAAAGACCGCCTTTTATATATTTTCAAAAACGATTTACACAAAGGATCATTTCATGAAATCATATTCATTAGCACTGAGTGCAGCCCTTCTTATTTCTCTTTCCGCCTGTAACGAAGCTTCGGCAAGCGGCAAGACAGATGGCTCCACGCGTGCAAAGCTCGACAGTCTTTCCGCCGAAGTCAAGACCATGCACGAAGAATTCGAAATTCTCAAGTACGGTCTCGAAAAGCGCGGACTTTCCATTGAACAGATGAAGGCCGAAATGGAAGCCGACAACAAGGTGTGGGACATTCCGGTAGGAACAAGCCCTGTCTTCGGCAACACCAAGGATCCGATCCTCACTATCGTCGAATTTTCTGAATTCCAGTGCCCGTATTGCGCACGTATCGCTCCGGTCATTCACGACTTGATGAACAAGCACAAGGATGAAATCAAGTTCGTCTTCAAGCACTTCCCGCTCAGCTTCCACAAGGACGCTCCGGGTGCCGCAGCCGCTTCCATGGCAGCTCAGGCCCAGGGCAAGTTCTGGGAATACCGCTATGCTCTCGCCGACAAGAACCGCGAGCTCACCCCGGAAACGTTTAAGAAAGTCGCCAAGGATATCGGTCTCGACATGGCAAAGTTCGAAAAGGACATGGTCCTCGACTCTGCAAAGCAGGCCCGCATCAATGAAGACTTCCAGCTCGGCGCAAAGGTTGGCGTCCAGGGCACACCGAACTTCTACATCAACGGCAAACGTCAAGACCGCTTTAGCCCGGACCTCGTCGAAAAGCTGTTGAAGGAAGCTAAGGAAAAGAAGAAGTAATCGATAAACTGAATTGAATTAACACTCACAAATAGAGGGAATACCGAATGAAACATCAATTCTTGAAGGCTTCGTCCCTGCTCTTCTTGGGGCTTGCGACAACGGCCGCGATGGCGCAGAAACCTCCGCGCATCGTCGTATACAAGATGTTCGACGATCAGTATCGCCAGGGTGGCTTTGACTACTCTTACGGTGGTACGAGCAAGGGCGTGACCATCACGAAGGAAGGTGGTTACAAGTCCAAGTCCGCCTTGAACATCAAGCTCGACCCGACGGATTACTCCGGTGCATCGATCTGCCTTTATAACGAAGTCTTCGACTTGAACAAGTATCTCCTTGACTCCAAGCTCGAATTCATGATCAAGGGTGCAAACGGCGGTGAACAGCTCAAGGTCGGCCTCTTGGATGAAGAAGTTTCCGACGGCAAGAAGACCCAGGTTGCAGTCCCGATGGCTAAGTACATCGAAGGCGGCACCGTGACGAAGGACTGGAAGAAGGTTT
Source organism: Fibrobacter sp. UBA4373 (assembly GCA_002390045.1). GTDB lineage: Bacteria > Fibrobacterota > Fibrobacteria > Fibrobacterales > Fibrobacteraceae > Hallerella. Next base: position 1,259 of record DGSB01000026.1, on the reverse strand, counting down.
CCATTCCTCTCATCGACTTCCCGGATCGCGGTCTCTACTGGGACAACACCCGCAAGTCCGAATTCCCGGCACGTATCGACTGGGACAAGATTGCAGAAGTCCGTTTCTCGATCGACAAGGGTACAAACCCGAAGTTCGACGTCTTTATCGACAATATCGAAATCGTCAAGGGCAACAAGAAGGCCAAGCCAAAGCCGAAGATTGTCTACTGGGATGAAAACAATGACGTGATCGACGGCCCGAAGAACCCGGAAAAGCTCGACGGCAAGGTCAAGCCGGTTTCTGGCGGCGTCTTCTACGAAAACCAGCTCAGAGGTTTCTCTTACGTTTACGGTGGTCTCACCGCACAGCGTGAAGCCGATTCCAAGACCGCTGGCAACTCGAACGTGCTCGCCATGTACATCGATAACAACGACTGGTCCGGTGTGACCTACTCGCTCGGTGAAGGCAAGTACATCGACCTGTCCAAGGTCCGCAACAAGGGCGGTCTCTACTTCTGGATCAAGGGTAAGCTCGGCGGCGAAAAGGTGTACGTCGGTATCCTCGACAACCAGGGCAACGACATCAAGAGCCAGACGAAGATCAGCCTGAACGACTGGATCGAAGGCTCCAAGGTCGGCACCGACTGGAAGCTCGTGAAGATTCCTCTGAAGAAGTTCGGCGACAAGGGTAAGGCTTGGGACGCTAACAAGCAGGCCGAAGTTGCCAAGGATGTCCAGTGGAACAAGATCCAGGAAATCCGCTTCTCCGTCGGCAAGGGCGAAAACCAGGGCGAACCGGGCAAGCCGGCTCCTGTGACCATTTTCGTCGACCAGATTACCTTCACCGAAACCATCGACTGGGTTGACCCGGATATCAAGTGGGACAACTGGAAGTCCAAGGCTCCGGATGTCGTGATTTCCGACTTCGAAGGCAAGTTCGCCAAGGATAAGTGGGAACCGTCTTTCGGTCCGAAGTCCAAGGCCGAAATCGAAATGCCGTACAAGACGAGCAAGCTCGACGGCAACTCTCTCTTCATCAAGCACTTCGAAATGTCCGACTGGGTCGACTTCGTGCTCGACTTCTCCAAGAACACGGCTAACCACGACAACAAGCAGCGCGACTGGACGAACCACTGGGGCATCATGTTCGACGTTTACTCTGAACGTGCATGGCAGTCCATTACGGTTCAGATCGGTGACGCAGGCAACGAACTCTTCGTTTCCAACACGGGTGTTCCGCGTGGCCGTACCACGGTGATCGTTCCGTTCCGCACCTTC
>DGSB01000045.1 GCA_002390045.1 Fibrobacter sp. UBA4373 | reverse complement strand
GTTACGGTTTCCCGTTTGTGGCCGCCGGCCCAGCAGCCTACGCCATCTACGTCCGCACGATTTTGCTTCGTGACGAAGGTGCAGCGATTTCTCCGTTCAACGCTTTCCTCCTGTTGCAGGGTGTTGAAACGCTTTCGCTCCGTCTTGACCGTCATGTGGAAAATACCAAGAAGGTTCTGGAATTCCTTTCCAAGCACCCGAAGGTTACCCGTGTGAACCACCCGAGCCTTCCGAACCATCCGGACCACAAGCTCTACCAGAAGTACTTCCCGAATGGCGGCGGTTCCATTTTCACCTTCGACATCAAGGGCGGCCAGGAAGAAGCCTTCAAGTTCATCGATAACCTGAAAATCTTCAGCTTGCTCGCCAACGTTGCCGACGTGAAGAGCCTCGTGGTACACCCGTACACCACCACGCACGCCGAACTTTCTCCGGAAGAACTCGCCGCGGCCGAAATCACTCCGGCAACGATCCGCGTGTCTATCGGTACGGAACATTACGAAGACATTATCGCAGACCTTGAAAACGGCTTTGCCGCAATCTAAATAACGTAAGTCCCCTCACTCTTATCTCGTTCCGGGCCGAAAACGAAGGAACCTGTCTTGAAGATCGAATCCACCATTAGGAGAAGATTGTAAGGCTGGATACTTCGTGACCTCGGTTTTCGGTATGACGATAAGGTGGGGGATTTTTTTTCTATGGATTTGGATCGATGATAGACTTTGAATATTACAACCCGGCAAAAATTGTTTTTGGTGAGCATAGCGAACAGAAACTGGAATCGCTTTTAAAAGCTTATAACGTAAAGTCGCTCCAGCTTGTATACAGTGGAGACTTTATCAAGGCGCTTGGCATTTACGATGTGATTAAAAAAGCCGTTGCGGAACTCGGAATCCGTTTTTCGGAAAACGGGAACGTGGTGCCGAATCCTTCGATTGACCTTGTGCGCGAACTGGTGAAACAGGGCAAGGAAAACCAGGTGGACTTCGTGCTTGCCGTGGGTGGCGGAAGCTCGATTGATACAGCAAAAGCGGTCGCGCTCGGAATCCCGTACGATGGTGACGTTTGGAACTTTTTTGAAAAAGGCGTTTCGCCGAAACAGGTCCTTCCGATTGGCGTGATTGCGACGACAGCTTCGAGCGGTTCCGAAACTTCGAATGCGGCGATTCTCTCGAGCGGGGAATGGAAACTCGGTTTTGAAGATGACCGAATTATTCCGAAGTTCGCCATCATGAATCCGAAGTATACAGTGGGACTTCCGGCGTACCAGACTTTTGTGGGAATTGCCGATGTGCTTTCTCACTTGCTCGAACGTTATTTTTCGGACGAAAAATATTCCGACACGACAGACTACCTGATTGAAGGTGCAATCCGGGCCTTGTTCGTGAATGCGGATAAATTAATCAAAAATCCGAAAGACGTGAACGCCCGCGGTGAAATCCAATGGCTTGCAAGCGTTGCCCATGGGGGATTTTTGGACGCCGGGCGTCGTGCCGACTGGGGCTCGCACCGAATTGAGCATGAACTTTCGGCGCAGTACAACATCACTCATGGCGAAGGCATGGCCGTTGTAACGGTCGCCTGGACCAAGTACATGGCCGAAAAGAAGCCTTGGCGACTTGCGCTTTTGGCAAATCGAGTCTTTGGCGTAGACGCTTTCAATTACAGCGAAACGGAAAGAGCTTTGATCCTTTCGGAAAAGCTCTCCGCTTTCTTCAAAAAGTTGGGACTTGCCACCACGCTTACGGAACTTGACATTGGAGACAAGGACTTTGATGCGATGGCGGCAAGAGCTGTTCGTAACGGCAATGTTGGACATTACGTTCCTCTGGATGCGGCGACAATCAAGGAAATTTTGAAACTCGCTTTGTAAAATCCGGAAGAATTTTTGGACTAGGCTGGATTGAAATTTTCCTTGCCCTGCATACAGCGAGGACAATGCCAGTCTTCTGGGAGATCTTCGAACGACGTTCCTGCGGGAATGCCGTTTTCTGTATCGCCTCCAAAGGCAAATGGCTGACTCATGTTTGCCGGTACCATTTTTGTGGTTTACGATACGCTTTTGCAGAAATTCGAAAAAAACAGCAGTATGATTGTATGATTTTCATAAATCAGACTATATGATTTTCATAAACTAGACTATTGCTTTTTCATAAAAATTTTCCCGTTTTCCGCCGATGAATTACGGGAGGCTGGCAAGCTTCCTAGCGATCTAGACGAGTTTCTGCTCAAAGGGTGCTACCCAAGACTCTATGACAAGAAAGTTACGGCAAAGGAATACTTCACATCATACCTGCAGACGTATGTCGAACGGGATGTACGCCTATTGCGAAACATAACGGACATGGCCGCGTTCAAGCGTTTCCTCAAGTTATGCGCCGCAAATGTGGGCTCCGTAATGAACGTCGCTTCGCTCGCCAAAGATGCAGGGATATCCGTCACAACTGCAAACTCCTGGATTTCGATTCTTGAAGCAAGCTTTATACTTCTCCGCCTCCCTCCATATTATAAGAATTTTTCGAAAAGAGTCGTAAAATCGTCTAAAATTTATTTTTGCGACACCGGGCTCCTGTGTAATCTGTTGAACATTTTTAATCAAAAACAGCTGCAAAAAAGCGGATTACGCGGGGCAATTTTTGAAAATTTCGTAGTTGCCGAATACATGAAAAACGCCTTGTTCAAAGGCGAAGAACCGCAACTCTATTTTTGGCGGGATTCAAATCAGAATGAAGTTGACTTACTTTGCGAAACCGACGGAGAACTGCACGCAATAGAAATCAAGTCCGGCGAAACAAAAAATCAGAAATTCTACGACGGATTGAAAAAATTTGCCGAGGTTTCGGGCATCCCGCTTTCTAACACAAGCGTCGTCTATGGCGGAGACGATTCATACCACGGCGAAAATCAGAAATTCATCAGCTGGAAAGAAATAGCGTCTGCCGTCTGACCTGACTCTTGTCTGATCAAACTTGCGAGTTCGCTTTTAATTCAAATTCATTTACCCATTCCTTGACCTTCGCCTGCAAAAGCTTCTTGTCCGGCAGATACAGCTCATAGGCGGAGGCGTAAATATT
>DGSB01000040.1:513-30108 GCA_002390045.1 Fibrobacter sp. UBA4373 | reverse complement strand
TGCTTACCGCGATCATCGAACATTGCACGAACACGACCGGCATAGACACCGCAAACAAACGGGTCACCCACGTGAAGCGTACCGTTCTGGATCAAGACCGTTGCCATGGAACCCTTACCCGCATCGAGCTTGGATTCGACCACAGCGCCACGGGCACGAGCCGACTTCGAAGCCTTGAGTTCCAAGACTTCCGCTTCGAGAGCGAGGGTTTCCAAAAGCTGCGGCATCCCTTGACCGGTACGAGCCGAAACTTCGATACAGCTGACGTTACCGCCCCACTGTTCCACTTCGACGCCACGTTCCGCGAGCTGAGCACGGATTTTGTCCGGATTCGCGGTCGGAAGGTCAATCTTCGTAATCGCAACGACCATCGGAACTTTTTCACGGTGAGCGAGTTCGATCGATTCCACCGTCTGCGGCATCACCATAGAGTCTGCGGCCACAACAAGCACGATCACATCCGTCACCTGGGAACCACGAGCACGCATTGCGCTGAACGCTTCGTGACCCGGCGTATCGAGGAACGTCACCTTGCCCACAGAAGTCGTGACTTCGTAAGCACCGATATGCTGAGTAATACCACCCGATTCGCCAGACACCACATGGGTCTTACGAATCCAGTCAAGAAGGGAAGTCTTACCATGGTCCACGTGACCCATCACGGTAACCACCGGATGACGCGGTTCCAGGTCTTCGGCCTTTTCTTCTTCAACGCCGAGGACTTCTTCTTCATATTCTTCCATCAACTGGGCTTCATAGCCAAATTCATCGGCAAGGACCTGAATGGTTTCAAAATCCAAGCGTGCGTTGATGGTGACCATCATGCCCATTTCCATGCACTTTGCAATGACACGTGCGGGCATCTGATCCATCATACCGGCGAGTTCACCGACAGTGATGAAGTCAGAGGTCTTCAAAATCTTTTTCTGTTCCCCGTCATTAGAAGCCGCTTTATCCTTATGATAAACCTTCTTCACCGGGTTCTTCGAGAGCGAAGCCATCACGCGAGAAACATTCTGACGAATCGAATCCTGCTGTTCGCTCTGTTCAAAACGGTTGTCCTTGCTATCGCGACCGTTTTTACCGCCGTACTTGTTCTTGCTGAAGCGGTCGTTGTTACCGCCACGGTTCTGACCCTGCTTATTGTTGTTGCCAAAACGGTTATTAGCGCCATTCGCATTGTTCTGCGCATTGGCAAAAACATCCTGCATGTTCTGGCCCGAGAAACGCTGACCGCGCGTCTGTCCACCGCCAAAGGAGCGGGAACCTGTGCTAGAGCCATTGTCGTTTCCACGGTAATGATTATTTCCGTTACCGGTGCCACCGCGGTAATTTCCGCCGTTGTTGGAACCCGGACCAAAATGACCGGTATAACCCTGGCCCGATCCGTTGTTATTTCCACGGAAGCGGTGCTGAGCAGCCTGCTGCTGACGGGACTTTTCGATTCGGGCAAGAATTGCGGCATCCGGCTTAAAGACCTGAGCCTTCATTTCGACCTGGCGAAGTTCACCCACCGGAGCGGCCTTGACAGTCGTCGCGGGCTTCGGAGCCGCAGAAGCCTGCGGTTTTGCAACAGGAGCCGGTGCTGCCGGAGCAGCCTTCGGAGCGGCAGGAGCACTGGCCTGAGGAGCGGCAGGCTTTGGAGCCTGTACCGGTGCCGGAGCTGGCTTCACTGCAGGAGTCTGTTCCACTGCCGGTTTAGCCGCCGGAGCTTGTGCAATAGGAGCCGGTGCTGCCGGAGCAGCCTTCGGAGCGGCAGGAGCACTGGCCTGAGGAGCGGCAGGCTTTGGAGCCTGTACCGGTGCCGGAGTCGGCTTCACTGCCGGAGCCGGAGAAACCGGAGCCGCCGGAGCAGCCGGAGTAGCCTTTGGAGCTGCCGGTTTGACAGCCGGAGTGACCGCCGGCTTCACCGTTTTTACAACTGCAGGGCGAGCCGTCGCAGAACGCGTCACTTTAACGCTTCCGCCCATGAACTTACCCGTGATGGTGCGGCGACCGGTCGTTGCAGCCGGAGTCGCAGGCTTTGCCGGAGCTTCGCCTTCTTTTTCTTCTGTAGAATTTTTCTTCAAATTCTTGCGGAGACCGCTGGCCTTCGCACGACGCGCATCAGCCTTTGCCTTCTCTTCCATCACTTGAGCTTCGATCGAAGCAAAAGCCATTTGGGGAACAGGGGTAAACGGCGTCAACACTTGCACTCCATTCTCGTGCAGAAGTGCAACGACTCGGCTGGCATCTACGCCATGTTTCTTAGCCCATTCACCCGGGGTGATTTTGATTTCATTACTCATCTATGCTTTTGCTCCAATAAGCTTCTATTCCTTAAACCTGACCATCCTGATCCGAAGTTTCTTCCGCAGTTGCAGATTCGTCTGCCGGTGCCGATTCGACCGGGCTTGCCACTTCTTCCTTGAACAAAGCGGTTTCGTTTGCTCGGAAGGCTTCAGCCTTTGCGATTTCGCTCGGACGTGCAGTCAAAATCTTCTGCTTATCTTCATCACTCTTTTCGGACCATTCCTTTTCTCCAAAGACGTCAAGTTCATGTTCCACAAGCTGGGAAGCGAGCTTGACATTCTGACCATTGCGGCCAATTGCCTGGGCAAGATCTTCGTCCGCAATCACAATGACAAGACGGAGAGAACCCGGGACTTCAAAATACTTCACGATGTTTGCCGGAGAAAGGGCATGACGGACAAACGTGATCAGATCCGGATCCCAGTGAACGATATCGATACGTTCATTACCGAGTTCGCGAACAACCGCCTGGACACGCGCACCCTTCATACCGACGCAAGCGCCGACCGGGTCAATGCGGGCATCACGAGCAGCCACGGAAATCTTAGCGCGGAAGCCCGGATCACGGACAACACCACGGATTTCGACAGAACCATCGAAGATTTCCGGCACTTCCTGACGGAAGAGTTCATAGAGGAACATTTCACTTGTACGGGAAAGGATCACCTGCGCACCGTTTTTAGCGGAATCAGTCACAGCCTTAATCACAGCCTTGACGGAGCTGCCCTGAGCAAAACGTTCCTTCGGGAGCTGTTCCTTGAACGGGAGAACAGCTTCAGTCTGACGGCCAATCGAAACGATCGCATTGCGGCTTTCGATACGGAGGACTTCGCCATTCACGATCGAACCGATGCGGTCACGATAAGTGTCCACGATCTTGCTGCGTTCCGCATCGCGAATGCGCTGAATGAGGAACTGCTTAGCAGTCTGGATTGCCTGACGGCCAAAGGCAGAGACCGGAAGTTCCATTTCGAGATGGTCACCCGGCTGAACATCCGGATTCAAATCGCGAGCCTGTTCGACGAGCATGTAGTGTTCGTCCATTTCCTGAACGGTTTCTGCATCGAGCGACGGGTCGTAGTCCGGATAATCGTCAACGATATCGACCACGAGAGCGATCGAAATTTCATTCGTTTCACTATCAATTTTCACATCGAAGTGCTTGTCAATGTTCAAGTACTTGCGAGCTGCCGTAATCAAGGCATCCTTCAAAGCGCCTTCGACAATGGAGTTGTCGATATTCTTCGTGTCAACGACGGTTTTAAGCGCTTCGATTAAATTGATTTGTGGTTCCTTATTCTTCGTTGTCATAAGAGCCTTTATTTTTAGAATTGAACTTCTACTTTGGCAGAGAGGATCTCGGACCGAGGAACCAAGACCGCGTCTGTCACGCCTTTTACAGACAGGGTTAAATTTTGTTCGTCCACCGCAGTCAGGGTACCGGTTAAAGGCTTTCCTGTTTCACGGGTAATGCGCAACAGCTGGTTCAGGTTGCGTTCAAAATCCCGAGTGGACTTGAGGGGACGGTCGATCCCGGGAGAAGAGACTTCCAGGGTAAAAGCGCCTTCGATCAAGGATTCATCCTGGTCAAGCGCATCGGAAAGACGACGGCTCACCGCCGCGCAATCTTCCACGTCAACTCCGTTTACCTTATCAATATAGATGCGAAGGACTTCGCGTTTGCCCGCCTTGAACATGTCGAATTCGACCAGTTCGGCACCAACGGCTTCACAAGCCGCGGCAATCAAGGAATTCAGTTTTTCCCGGTTATCCAAATACACCTCATAAAAGAAAGGATCGTTTACATAAACGAACCGTCAACAGCAACAAATAGAGAAAATTTGACGAAAACGGGCAACTGACGATTCTCAAATTGGAGCTTTTTAACGTGAAATTCGCTTTTTAGCATCTCAATTCCGAAAAATATCTATCTTTGGGTCATGCTTTCGACACTTCTCTGCATTCTCGCAAGCCTTATCGGCACAGCCATCACCGTCTACTACTTTAGACGGAACCTGATCCGCATTGCAGAAAAGAACAAAACGATCGAAAGCAAGCCGAAGCGCGTTTTAAATTACCCGCTAACGGTTCTCTGGTACGGCTACCTGCTCGTCTTTTTCGTAGGTCTTTCCGTCAATAACCTGATTTTTGATTAGTCTCCGCCTTGGCTTCGCTCCAAAGAGCGAGCAATTCCTCGGGAGAAAGTTCCCGCAGGGGTTTTCCGGCGTATTTTGCCTTCGCGAGTTTTTCAAGGGTTCGGAATCGGGCGTCGAATTTGTTCGATGCGCGATTCAAAGCCGTTTCCGCATTCAGCCCCACGTGACGTGCCAAATGGCAAAGCGTAAAAAGCAAATCGCCAAATTCTTCTTCCATCCGTTCCCGGTTCGGAAACTCTTCCGTCGACTTTCTGTATTCTTCCAAAAATTCGTTGAATTCTTCGTGGACCTTTTCAAAAACCGGAGCGTCTTCCGCCCAGTCGAATCCGTTTTTGGCCGCACGGCGCCCCATATCCTGTGCACGGGCCAGAGTCGGCATGCTGCGGGACACCTTGTCCATTGCGGATTTATCCTTCATGCCAAGATTATTCTTTTCCGTCGCCTTGATTTCTTCCCAGCGCTTCGAGACTTCGCCCGCATTCTTCACATGCGAATCCCCAAACACATGGGGATGGCGACGCATCATCTTTTCACAAATCGAATTCGTGACGTCATCGATATCAAAATCCCCGTTTTCTCGGGCGACCTGCGCGTGGAACACCACCTGCAAAAGAACGTCACCGAGTTCTTCACACATGTGGACTTTATCACTAGCCTGCGCCGCATCGATAAACTCCGAAGATTCTTCTATCAAATAAGGGAGAAGGCTCTGCGTAGTCTGCTTTCTGTCCCACGGGCAACCTTCCGGCGAACGAAGGCGCTCCATAATCTTCACCAAATCAGCAAAGGAATATTTCATGGAAATCAAAACTAACAATTTTCCCGTCCAAGAATTAAAACGCGAGGACTTCCCTACCGCACTCGCCCAAATTCCAAACGCCCCCGAAGCGCTTTATTACCGCGGAACCCTGCCGAGCTTTGAACGCTCCTGGATCGCCATGGTCGGCACGCGACGCGCAAGCCCAAACGCAGAAGAAATCTGCCAAAAGCTCGTCCAAAATCTTTCGGGAACCGATGCCGTCGTCGTCTCCGGTCTCGCCCAAGGAATTGACACATTTTGTCACAGCGCAGCCATCCAGTTTCGCATTCCGACCGTCGCCGTCATCGCGCAAGGAATCGAAGCGGAAATTACCGGGTCCCGGAGATCCCTCGCCCACCGCATTTTACAAGAAGGAGGCGCCATCCTTTCGGAATATCCGGGCAAAACGGCATCGTTAAAATTTATGTTCCCAATGCGAAACCGCATTATCGCAGGGCTCTCCCAAAGTCTCACCTTAGTCGAGAGCAAGCTCCACGGTGGCGGCATGATCTCTGTCGATTATGCCAAAGATTTTTCTAAAAAAATTCTTGCGGTACCCGGAAGCATCCTTGCGCCCCACGCCGAAGGGCCAAACTTTTGCATCGCTTCCAAAATCGCAAGCGCCATCTGGAACACAAAGGATTTTTCGGATTTGTGTGGAGCGAAGCGCCTCACCGACCATTCCGCTACCGATTTACCGCAGATGGGAATTTCGCTTTCTCCCAAAGCCCAAAAGCTCTTTTTTGAAAATGCAGGTTTTACCCATTCTTTAGACGAGTTATGCACAAGTTCCTCTCTTCCGATTTCCGAGCTTTTAGCTATATTGACAGAAATGGAAATCGCAGGAATCGTCCATTCCAAGGACGGCAACTCGTTTCATTTTTCACAGGCGGAGTAAACCTTTGAATTTTCGGAAGATTATCATCCAAATCACATGTGTCGTGTTGATTGCCTTCATCGCGTCATCGCTGTGGTCGTTTACATTTGGAGATAATGGGCTCTGGAATCAGCACAAGCTCCAGCGACAGATCGAACACTTAAAGCTTGAAACCGATTCCCTCAAAGCCATTCTCGAATTTCGCAAGCACGAGGGAGAACGTCTGCTGAAGGATTCATTCTACATTGAATCCATTGCCCGCACCAAGTACGGCATGTCTAAAAAAGGCGAAACCGCTTACCAGTTCATCGACGAATAATTCGCCGATTCCCGTCACCAGATAAAGAAGCCGACGCCCGCCAGAATCTTGTGCGAGACTCCATCCATCGATTTATATCCAAAGTCATGGTCGATGAATTGCGCCATATACTTGACACGCAAGGAAATCGAACTCAGCGGGGCGCGCGGATTGCGTGACGCCAAAGTCCATAGGCGCACTTCCCCCGTCGTTCCGAGCAGGTAAGATACGGAATTTTCATGCTTCACGTAACGCTTTAATCGATGATAGTTATTGTACGACTTATCCGCATAGTAGTAATAGTCGTTGCTATCATCCGGCAGCATGGATTCCGCAGATCCAATGCCCACAAACGGCTCAAATTTCACATAGCGGCTATCGTACAGAACAAACCCTAAAGTGATTCCTGCGGAATATACGGAAAGGTCGCTGTTTTCTTCCCAAAGCACGTTTTCAAAGCGTCGATGATTGCGCGTTTCAAGAGTCCCAAAAGAAAGGAACGGCGTAAAGACGACCCGATAAAGCTGGATCGGAATCGCCGCATAATAGCTCCAATACTTATGATGGAATTCATCCTTCAGGTCGCCCGTAAGCATTCCGATTCCGCTCAAAAATTCAAAGCCGACACCGCTTGTATACAAATGGCTCTGGACCGGATCTTCCAAGGTTTCTGGATTGCGGGAAAGGCGTTTTTGCAAAGGTTTCACAAAATTCGCTTCCAGCCAGACTCCATCTTCGTTCGCCGGATACTTTTGGACAAACGCATTTCCTGCCGCACAGACTTTTTCAACCATCGGCGCTTCCGCACGTCCAAAGGATGCTGTAAAGATAACAGGGACAAACGCCAAAGCTTCATCCTTGTAAAAAGCATCCACAGAAGAAGCTTGGATTTGAGAAATCAGGCTGTCGATTTGGGCTGCGGTTTTCGGATAATCCCTTTCTAAGAATGCGTACAATTCATCATAAATAATCCGAGACGAACGGAAGCGCTCGTTTTTCGCTTCGACAACACAGCGATCTTCAAAAGAAACCGCCTTCTTTGCCTTAGGCGCTGCCAAGCGACGGGCCCCGATTAAGGCGGTCAAGGCGGAATCATAGCGATCCGCATGCAAATAAGACAAACCCTTTTCCATCCCGGAGAACGGGCAAAGCGTTTCCGAAAAAGCATCGTTCAAATATTCAATCGTTTGAAGCGCCTTTTCCTTGTCGCCGTTCTGCAGGCATTTTAATAAGTAAGAACGCGCACGGCGCACCATTTCACTCGCAGGGAGCGGTTCGGCAAGAATCGCCTGTTCAATATTTGCCACCGCCGAAGCCGTATCAGCCACCGCTACAGTCGCCACATCCGAAACAATCGTCGCCGTATCCGGGGCAACAGACATCGAATCGGAAACGACAGCCGTCGAATCATTCGCAGCGAAAAGATTCACCGTCAGGAGTAAGGAAAGGAATATCATTTGACGCATAGTCAAAAAATAATCTTTTACACGCGAAGTGGGTCCGACAAATCAAGAACACACAACCAAACCAATGCTCTATAAACTGCCGGACTCCACTCAATCACTGTAACTTAAACCGAAGATTCTTATCTATGTCATCCGCAACACGTTTTCGTGTTCGCTCGCTCCTCCTGTTTCATCTGCTTCACAAGATATTCCTACACGCCGCCCCACAAGAACGATATAATCTTCAATGAATTGAATCATCTTCCCGTGATATATTCTCCCTAAATAGACCCACCTGGAGAAAATCCTGTCGGAAAAATTTGCAAAGCTACATGGACTACCTCATCGCCCTTTGAATCATTCAATGCCAATGTTGCAACACGGTTCTTGAACTTTTCGGCTTCCGCCAGAATTTTCCGAAAGCACTCCTTTGAAATTCCAAGAGTCATACCACCAACAAAACGTTTATTCTTGTCCAAAGCAAGCATCACTTCGGACGCCTTTCCAAGCATATCCCGATGATAGCGGATCAGCGTCTGACGCTGCTTAGGACATCCGCTCCGCAAAGCACGATGGGTTTCTACCCATCTTCCAAATTCATCTTTTTGAATAAAATGATAGCGGGAAAGGACTTGGACGGCATATTGAGCTTCAGGTTCCGAAATCGGCGGATAAAGCGATTTTCCAAGCAAAGCATAGTCGTCATGAAAATCGTAAAGCGTAACCAATTCACGAATTGCGGGGATATACCAATGTCCGTAATATTCGGCAAGCCCTTCAGAAATCACCGTCGGGCACACGTCCCCTCGAATTTGCCCCAATTCCTGTTTATAATGTTTACGCGCAGCTTCGGTATCCGCTTGGCAATATTCGACGAGTAGAATCCAAAATTCCAATTCCACGCCTTGTAAGCCTATCGCCATGCCGACCGCAACCACTTTCTTTTCGCTCAGATTTCGTTCGCCCAGCATCACCTGGCGTAAAAAATTCGGATTGGAAATTTTTGCGCGCAAGGCAATGGCACGCCAAGAAAAGCTCGCACGTTTTCCAGAATCATGCTTGTCCTTTAAATATTCGCGATAATTGTCATATTCAAAGACGCTTTTCATAGCGTACCAAATCTAAACTACTCCCTCGGCATGACCTAGATACAGCCATAAAATCCGTATTCCGCTAGAATACGAAAATTTACCCCCCGCTTCATTTGCAACCTACTGGCTACAGCCTTATGCGTAAATTTCTTCCTGAATCGCTGAAATCACTGAATTCCGGATATCCAGCGTCGGAGCGTCACCAAAATCATAACTTCGGCGCACCCAATCTCCACGATCGTTCAAAATTCCGCCCCAAGCTATATCTTCCATTTTACAGGACGTTCTCCACATCAGCGAAAGATGGCGAGTCAATTCGCCCGTATAATAAACGGTTCCATCTTTAGCGACAATAAACGTATATCCGTCGCGATCCAGACCTATCGGGTCTATTTTTTTTACCATAATCTCCTACCACCTTACTCTATAGTTTCTCTTACAAATCTATACAGATATAAAAAGAAATCCTGCGATATGAATCACAGGATTTCAAAAAAGCTGGCGGATCGAACCCCGAACTTACCAGGAGGGGAGCAATGATAGAGTTGTTAGAGGATTTACCTTTCCGCCAAATTCTACACCTATAATATAGAATCGAAGTTTAGCAGAGTCCTCTTATTTATTGCTTATTTTTTTGGCTTACGTGCCACAGCCGGTTCCTCACGGAAATCGATATGGCAACGAGGTTCAAAACGGAAACCTCCGCGACGGTGGCGGTTCAGGCTCATCACGTCAGAAACCTTTTCCAAATGGTCCACGACACGGTTCAGACGGCTTTCAAAGTTCGGGTTCACCGGGTCAATACAAATTTCCGGATCCCGCTTAAATTCGCGATTTTCGAATTCTTCACGACCCGTTTTGGAATATTCACGAAGGACGTTGCGAAGAATGCGAGCCGGGACATTGCGCATCAAATGCTTTCCGTTCACAGAAATCGAATCATCGGCTTCATAATAAACGATTTCAGCGACATGATTGATCTTATGCAAGAGTTCATCATGAGCCTTCTGTACCGGAGGCCACACGCTATATTCTTCCTGAACAAGGGAAGAAATCAAGCCCGAGAAAGGATCCTTTGTACGGACATCTTTCGTATAAACAAATTCAGCGATCGAAACCGGGGCTCCGTAATAGCGATCTTTAAAAAGGAGATGCGTTCCCGTAAACGTATCGATCACATCGGTATCGGCACGCACGCAAAGCTTGTCTGCAACGTCCGAAAGCCCGAGATCCAACGGCATCTTGCCAAGGCATTCTGCAAATTTCACCACTTTACCGACAGCGATGCCGCTGACATAGAAAGTATCGCCTTCCTGACTACCGGCCAAACGACCGAGCAGAGCTTCTTCCGCAGAATATTGGCAGCAGATCGTATTGATTGTTTCGTAAGCAGGAAGATCCAGCAGGCAAGGAGCTTGCTGCAAAGAACGCAACAACCAAGAAGAATAGACCGCAGCAGGATGATTTTCGCCGATATCGTGGCCAAGCAAGAAATCGTGACGGTTATTTTCGATCACCGGACCTTCCACAAACGACATGTTTTCATGGAAGAGATTGCGCTTTTCGTTATAGCGCAAAACGCCCTGGCGTTGATCCTGCATTTCGTAAAAATCGTGAATAAACGGCAAATACGAGCGTAAAATAGCGCGTTTTGGCACAGAATTCAGGTGTTTCATTTTTTCGAACATGCGATCGGCAAACGCATCCAGGTTTTCTCCCTTGGACAGCAACCAGTTCGAGATGCCTTCAATCATCAAAGCGTTATCTTCAACGCTAACCATTTCGTCTTCTTGCCACGCGTTTTCGATTAACTTGCGGCTGGAAATGCTTGCGTTTTGGACGAGAGGAACCAAATCTTCGGTCCTATAAGAGAGAAGCAGCTCGCTGTACGCCAATTTCAAAAAAACGTTCGGTATTTTAATTTCTGTATCCTGCATACTTATAATTTACTTTTTTTTTACTCCTTTTGGCTACCGTATCAACACTTTCGCATACTTTTTATCGCTTTTTTTGCGTTTTTTTGCAGTTTTCTATATTATTCGCTATGGAAAATTCCCGAATTCACGCACTCCCCGAAGATGTCATTAACCAAATCGCCGCCGGCGAAGTGGTGGAACGCCCTGCATCCGTCGTCAAGGAACTGATGGAAAACGCCCTCGATGCAGGAGCTTCCCGGATTGAAGTGCAAATTTCGGATGGAGGAAAATCCTCGATTTTGATTCGGGACAACGGTTGCGGCATGTCCGAAGCCGATCTTGATATGTGCTATTTACCGCACACGACATCCAAGCTCAAGACAGCGGAAGATCTTTTCCATTTGGCGACAAACGGCTTCCGAGGGGAAGCTGTCGCATCGATTGCGGCCGTTTCAAAGCTCACCATTACAAGCCGCGAAGAAGATGCCACCGAAGCGCACCTGGTGCATTTGACAGGCGGCATTCCCGACAAAAAAGCCGCTGACGCCTCCCCCCGAGGAACGACTTTTTACATTGAAGATTTATTTTTTAACGCCCCAGTCCGCAAAACATTCCTCGGCAGCGACACGCTCGAAGCCTCTCGAGTTCTCGATACGGTCACGCGCCTTGCCATGGCCAACCCGAACGTTCGCATTGATTACAAAGTAAACGGACGCGATGTTTTTACCGGCGTGGAAGGGAACGATTTGCGAAGCCGGATTGCAGAAGCTTTGGGCGCCGGAACGGCCAGATCCATGATTCCTGTCGATTATGAAGAAGCCGGAATCCGCGTTTCCGGTTTTGCGGTTCCTCCGGACGCTTTAAAGAACAAACGAAGCAAGCTTTATTTTTACGTTCAAAAACGGCCCATTTGGAATTCGGTAATGACCAAAGCAGTCACCCGGGCTTATGAACCTTATGGTTCCACCAATGCGCCCATTGCCGTTCTTTTTTTGGAAATGGAAGATGTGGCTGTAGATGTCAACGTTCACCCGAATAAGCGTGAAGTCCGCTTTGCGAACGAAAACGATGTATTCCTCGCCGTTCATCACGCAATCCGGGACGCCTTCCAAAAGCCCGAAGAAGACCACCCGACGATTAGCCTTACCGAAATTTCGGAACCGAGCCCCATTTTAAGTTCGACGGCTCCGAGCATGCCGACGTTACATCCCGAGCCTCTCTTTACCAAACAGATCCCTGCCGCAGTAAAAGAGCTGGCTAAAGATTTCGAAGTCAAAGCGGCACCGGTTGTTGAAGAAACTCCGAAGCAAGTGCGTTTTCCCAGTGCGAAAACTCCCGAAAAAACGGTTCGCGAAAAAAGTTCGAAGTACAGATCCGACGATCCGGATGATATTATCCAGGATCTGTTCTCGCTTCCAGAAAACGGAAACATTATTCCGCTCACCCCGCAGAATTTGCGACCGCCAACCCGCATGGACAAGTCGACACCGCCACAGTTCTTTCAGTTGGCAAATACTTATCTTGTCTGCGAAGACAGCGAAGGCCTTTTGCTGATCGATCAAAATGCGGCCCATCAGAGGATCCTGTACGAACAAGCGCTGAATTCCCTCCATGCCGAAGGAACTTTAGAAAGTCAGGAATTGCTATTTCCAGAAATTGTGGAATTTTCGGCAGCGGAAGCCAGCGTGATTCCGGGATTACTTGAAACCTTTGACCATTTGGGATTCCATTTGGAGCTATTTGGAAAGAACACCTACCAGCTTCGCGGAACCCCTCGCGATTTGCCTTTTTCCCGCTCCGTGGAATCGCTCCGAGAGCTCGTGTCTGCCGTTTTTGAAGGCGAAAATCCCGGGAACCCGTCCAAAGAAACCCTTGCCAAGGCTTGGGCCAAAAGCAACGCGATCCAGGCAGGCGATAAGCTCAGCACCGAAGAAATGACCCAGTTGATGGCTTCGCTTCTGACGACGCAAGATCCGATGAGCTCTCCGAGCGGACGCCCGACCCTGATGCGGCTTCCTTTGGGTGAAATCCATAAGCGTTTTAAACGCTAGTTTGTATATTAAACCATTGTGAAACACTTGCGCCTTATCTCGATTGCCGCCTTGGCTCTTTCTTGTTCCGTTTTTGCAACGGAACTCTCATTTTCTGGAAATAACAGCGACATTCACTGGAAAGCCGCTTCATCTTCCCACTTTAATTACGCCTATCCGGCAGAATACACGACCCATGCCGGTATCGTTGCCGCCACCGCTGAAGCGGTTTACGATTCGATTGTTTCCCGATATAAAATCGATATGCCGCTCAAAATCGACGTTTCGTTGCAGAATGCACTTTACGCAAACGGATCTGCCGTTCCTAACGAAAATGCGGTGAACTTGTTCCTTTCGAACTGGGACTTTAAAATTCGCAGCACTCACCCGTGGATCACGGATGTGGTCACGCATGAATTTTCGCATCTGGTGAGTATTGAAAGCGGAAGCAAACTTCCCTTCTGGATTTACGGTCTGCAATTTTCTTATATCGACTATTATAACGAACGTTTGACCCAGAACGCTACCCTCGCAGTGCCTTTTACCCTGCAACCGCTTTGGTTTGCCGAAGGAACGGCTCAATTCGAATCTTCTCGTATGGGATTTGACGCTTGGGATACGCATCGCGACATGCTTTTGCGCATCGCCGCTTTGAACGACGGTCTTCTTTCCCTCGAATATATGCATGACTTTGCGGACAATTCTCTCGATGCGGAACTCGGTCCGTATACGCAAGGATTTTCCCTGGTCCGTTACATCGATGCCAAGTATGGTCCAGAAGCGATGCCCCAAATTTGGGCGGAACTTTCGACGCCATACCGCGCCACTCTTTCTGCCGCCATTCAAAAAGTCATCGGAATCGACGAAGATTCCCTGTATAAAGATTGGAAAGCAGCCATCACCGAACATTACAAGGAACAGGAAAAGAGCCTCGGCGTTCTAGTGAGCGGTAAAAAGTGGACCGAAGACGCCTTTTACAACGATTTTCCGACGATCACAGGCGGAAACATCTACGGGGTTTCGAACTTTGGCGGTCCCTGGTTTGACGGTGGCATCTTTAAGATTCCGACCCATCCGGAAGGCGATTCCCTCGTCGATCTCTCGAAATTCACCCAAAGCGGATTCAAGCCTAAAAAGCCCTGGTTCGACAAAGGAATTTCGGTACGAGAAATCCCCGGTCGCGGACCCATTCTTGCTTACACGACTTATCAAAAACGCGACCGCAATGGGCACTCTCATTTTGACATCGCGATCGCCGACACGAACGGCAACGAACAGCTCGCAACCGCTTTGGCCGATGCAGTCTACCCGGACATTTCCCCAGACGGAAAAGAAATCATTTTTTCCCGTCGAGAAATCAACTCGACCCGATTCGTTTTAAGCAAAACTTCCCTGCCGGATTCCGGAGCCAAAGGGCCTGCGGAATACACGGACATTTACGTTCCGGATTCCAAATTTCTTTACTACAATATTTATTCTCCCAAATTCAGCCCCGATGGAAAGAAAATCGCATTCAGCTATTTTGATGATTCCGTACGCGGCATTCTCGTGATCAACAGCGACGGTTCTGGCTTGCAGGATCTGACACAAAAGGGATTTGACTTAAGAGATCCGAACTGGATCGATAACGAGACACTCGTTTATTCGAGCAATCAGAACGGAATTTTTAACCTGTATTCCAAAAAAATAAACGGTGGAACCGAACACCCGCTGACCAACGTCATCGGTGGTGCCTTTACTCCTGTTGTCGATTCGGGAACCATTTATTACACAAACTACGACAAAGACGGTTTTTCGCTGTATTCGTTGAGCCTGACCGACTATGACGCTACTCAGGATTCGACGATTGTCCTTTACGATACCACCTACACGACTTGCCCGGAACCTCAAGTTGCCGTGCAGGATTCGATTGCCCCGGATTCAACAGGTCAAGATTCCGCTGTAGTGCTGACCGCTTGCAAAATCGACACTCTCGTTTCTAAACGGGACTCCGTCGTAAAAAAGCCAGCCACTCCACCGCTCGTTCTGACGGGAACGCTTCCGCAAAAAATTCAAAAGAACCTAGAATATGCGGACATCGCATTTACCGGCAGCGAAGTCAATTACAAGCCGATTCCAACACAGTTTCTGATGGTTCCCTTATTTGTCATTCAGGAGCGTTCTCCAGATTTTGGCGTCAAAGGAGACGGCAAGGCCACTCCAAGGCTTGGCGTCGCCATGGCTCTTTCCGACCCGCTTAAAAAGAACACGATTTCCGCAGCCCTTCTGTTTGAAGTCGGCAGCAACTGGAAGTACATTAGCGGTGGCGGTCTAAATCCAGAAATCGAACGGGAATTCGGGATTTCTTTAGAAAACCGTTCTACTCCACTGACATTAGGCATTTCTTATACGAACGCGAACTACCGTTCAAAAGACACAGTCCGTTATGAAGATCCGGGAAGCTACGACGATTCCGTGTTTACAAGTCATTATGCGGTTCCGCTGAATGCCATTCAAGCGTCTGCGACTTACAGCATTTTTAAATCGGGCGACAGCGTTTATGTAAGCGGTGGTTACGACTGGGCAAACTTCAATCTGTATGAAGAAAATTTGGCATGGACTTACCAAAAACGCCTTGCTCTAAGCGTCGGCTTTACCCTCGACGGAGGCGCTTCGGAAGCGACTGCCACAAATACAGCGGGCGTCGGCAACGGCATTTCAGCAAGCTATCAATTTGCGAATTCCGATTTGTTCCGTCCGGGGACTTTTGCCAATAGCTTTACCATTAGCCCAAGCGGAAAGATCGAGCCCAAGTACAAGACCTACAATTTGCACAACTTCTACTTTAACTTACACGGAAGCATTGCAGCCCCCATCCGAAACGGTTCCCGTTTTGCCGCAGGAGCAACTTTTGCCGGAATCGGAGCCTGGAGCGCCGAAAATTCCAAGGATACTCTCGACAGCTACTATTACACGCCTCTTTTGCTCGAAGGTTATCCCTACCTGATTACAAGCGAAGACTTTAACCGCAGCGGCCTCAAGATGGCCAAGGCCGAAATCCATTATCTGTTCCCGATCTTCGAAGATTGGCGCAACGAATTTTGGATTTTCTCGACACGCGACTTCTTCTTGAACCTTTACGCACAAGTCGGCGCAGCCTGGGACGATCACGGCATTCCGATGTCTAAGTTCAAATCACGCGATTTCTGGGATCGAAGCGTGGGACTCGAATTCCGTTTGGCGAACAAGCTTTTCTACACATTGCCACTCAACCTTTCGCTGAACTTGGCACGCGGTCTTGACCGCACCGGCGAAGACAAAAACGGTGAAGGCGGAAAGAAGCTGAACCCAATCGACATCCCCGTATTGCCGAAAGCGATTTCTCCGACGAAGATTTCTTTTACCATCGGACTTGACTTCAACAATACCTGGATGCAATAAGGCTTAGTCGTCGAATTCCATCGATTCCTTGCGAATCAAATACTGCCGAGTTACATCATCGACCGTCGCTGTAGCCGTTTCAACGCCCATGAGTCCGCCGAACAGAGGATACGGGCTTGCGGTACCGCCCTGCTCATTGCACTTGACACGGATAAAGATTCTTCCGTCGCGAATCTCTAGATCCAAGATATGCTCGTTCAGATTGACTTCTTGACCGCGATGATTCAAGACGACCGGCAACGTTTTGGTTTGGAACTTTTCAAGAAGTCCTTCCGGCATGACGCTTGGCTTAAAGGAATACGTCATCGTTTTCGGGAAGCGAGACGAAAGCTTGTACGTCAGCGGTTCAATCTGCAAGATCTTCATGCCCTTCGGGAAGGAATCGTTCAGCGTATCGATAAGCTTTGGAAGGTTTTCCTTGGAAAGATCGAGCGGGACAAGGGTTTCGGCCCCGAGAACTTCACAGACCGTTTCGAGTCCAAGCGGAAGAGCGCCCATATTGATAATGCGCGGTTTCGGGCTAAAGCCTTCGCTATAGCGAAGCGGAATTTCCGCTTTTCCAAAAGAACGGACAAAAGCGCTGAGCATATTCTGGTGCGGAAGGAAACGGCTGAGTCCTGTTTTTTGGAAGGTAATTTTATAGGCGTACCGTTGATTGTAAACCGGACGACGTTCCGCCACCAATTTCCGGATTTCTTCCGGAGTACGGCTCGGGGCTGCATACCGAACCGGATTAGAGGCCAAACGGACTTCCTTGCCGTTACCCGGAATTCCACAATGCTGGCAGTCGCCCCATTTGCAGTTCGGGACAGGCGCCGCCGTTTTTAAGACTTCAGGATTAAATCCCTTTTGATACTCACGCCAAAGGTAGGACTTGGTCACGCCGATATGCATGAAGTCCCATGGGAATACGGATTCCTTCTTTCGCGTTTCATAAATCCAGCTGACATCGTAATGGAAGTCTTCCCAAATCTGTTCCCAATCCTTAGGACGGATGCGATGTCCATCGCTTTCAAAAATCATGCCCCGTTTGTAAGCTTCATAAATCATCGGGGAAAGAGAACGGTCACCGCGGCTGTAGAAAGCTTCCAGGCGAGCCGTATTCCAGTCCGCCCATTGGACCTTTACATTCGGATGCTTAAAAAAGCGCTTACGCACGTACTGGATATGATTCCAGGCGGTTTCTTCGTCCATAAAGCCGGCCCATTGTAAACCGGTAAAAGACTTCGGAATGAGAATTCCCATACTCACCGAAATCTGAATTCCGCGCATATGCTTGCGCCCGATTTTCACCAAGTTTTCGATGAGATTGCAGAAGGCTTCCATATCCTCATCGTTTTCAGTCGGAAAGCCGATCATCGTATAAAGCTTGATTTTATTCAGTCCCGAAGAGAACGCATATTCCGCCGCATTGTACATGTCTTGGTCGGTGATCGTTTTATTGATCATCTTGCGAATGCGTTCCGAACCTGTTTCCGGCGCAAAGGTCGCACTGCGGCCTCCTTTCAAAGCAGCGACCTTTTCGGCCAAATGCTGGCCGAAGCTGCTCACGCGGATACTCGGGAGCGATACGTCCACATTATCAAAATAGGCGTCATCGATAATCGAATCCGTCAAAGCTTCGATCGGTTTATAATCGGCGGTCGAAAGGCTCAAAAGCCCCAGTTCCCGTTCGCCCGTCGCCTTTAAGCCTTCCTTCGCAAGGTCAATCACATCGTCCGGGTTCAGTTCTCGGCAAGGCCTGTACCAAACACCCGCTTGGCAGAAGCGGCAACCTTGGGTACAGCCGCGCATCACTTCGACACTAAAGCGGTTATGCACCAAGCGCATGTTCGCAATCAAGTTGCGGATAGGATAATCTTCTTTTTTAAGCTCCGGAATAAAGATTCGACGCACACCGTTCGTATGTTCATACGATCCTGTGGCCGGTTCTGCGGGAACGAGCTGCTTAAATTCCCCTTCGACAACCTGACGGAAAGCCGGCACATAGACGCCATCGATTTTGGCCAGTTCTTCTAAAATTTCGAGCCGGCGCATTCCCTTCTTTTTGCATTCACCGACAGTGCGAATGATCTTCGGGAACATTTCTTCGCCGTCGCCAATGTTGAACGCGTCAAAGAAATCTGCCACCGGTTCCGGATTCGCCATGGCAGGTCCACCGGCCAAAATAATCGGATCCTCTTCTTTGCGGTCTTTAGAAAATGCGCTGATTCCAGCCAGTTCAAGGACATAGGGAACATTCGTAAAATTCAATTCCGTCTGGATCGACATGCCCACGACGTCAAATTCTCGCACCGGCGTCCAAGTCGCATGCGTATACAGCGGAATGTCATGCTTGCGCATCTGTTCCGCCATATCATCCCACGGAGCAAACGCAACTTCCATGAGCAAATCAGGTTCTCGATTCACCACATGGTACAAAACTCGAAGTCCATTGTTAGACAAACCGATTTCGTACAAATCGGGAAAAACGAAGGCACAACGCGCCAAAAGTGTGGACGGATCTTTTACGACACTATTCGCTTCACCGCCCATATAACGGGCAGGGCTCTCTACAGAGGGCAGAACTTGTCCCAATTTGTCAAAAATATTCATAGGCTTAAAAATAAAAATTTTATCTTTGGCGCACAATGCGATTATTACTCCAATTAGCTCTAATTCTTTCTGTTTGCTTCATCGGAGACTTTCTTCACCGAGTTTGCGGAATTCCTCTGCCCGGTAATATTTTAGCCATGTTGGTCCTATTCCTGTTACTTTGTACAAAAATCGTCAAAGTAGAACAGATCGAAGAAATGTCGAATTTTTTCTTGAAGCGTCTCCCCTTCTTTTTTCTTCCGCCGACCATTGGAATTTTGGCAGTCTACGGAGTGTTAAAAGGAAGTCTGCTCGTCTTCTTCTTGCTCTGCATTTTTGCAACGATCATCACCATGGCAGTGACAGGAAAAATTACCGACATTTTGGTGAACATTCAAGAAAAGAGAAAAAAAGATGCGTGAAGTTCTGAACACTCCTTTTTTTGGAATCGTTTTAACGATTGTCGCCTACGAAATCGGTGTGGCTTGCAGTCGAAAGTTCAAGCTTTCGCTTTGCAATCCGATGATGATTGCCGCCGTTTTGATCATCGGCTTTTTGCTCGTGAGCGGAATTGAACTTGAAACATACAATCTCGGCGGTGATTACATTGCGATTTTTCTTGGCCCCGCGACAGCAGTGCTCGCCGTTCCGCTGTACAAGCAGCTCGATAAGCTGAAAGCCAATCTCGTCCCGATTCTTGTGGGAATTTTGGTCGGATGTTTCACGTCATTTGCCGTCGTGGTATTTTGCGCTAACCTTTTTCACCTGAACGAAATTCTTCATCTTTCGCTTTTGCCTAAATCCATTACAATTCCTATGGGCGTTGAACTTTCGAAAAGCATCGGCGGAATTCCTGCGATTACTATCGCATCCATTGTGATTACAGGCATTACAGGTGGCGTTGTCGCCCCGATTGTTTGCAAAGTCTGCAAAATCAAGCACCCCGTGGCTCAAGGCATTGCCGTGGGAACCTCTTCGCATGCAGTCGGCACCGCAAAAGCTTTGGAGATGGGCGAAACCCAAGGTGCAATGAGTTCGCTCGCCATCGGCGTCGCAGGCGTTTTTACCTCCATTATGACCCCGATTCTGCTGCATTTGATTGCAAATTAAGCGGAAGCGTTCCAAAAAGGAATGATGCGTTCCAATCGCCGAAACGAAAGGGCTCCACAGCCTGCTGCGAAATCTTTTAGAAATGCTCCGCTCCGCCATTTGAACGGGCGTCAAATGCATTACAAGCCGTAAAGTTCGCCGTACTTCTGCTCGATGTAATCGAGAAAATCGTTCGCCGTAAATTCACGACCGGTGATCTTCTTGATCCAAGTCTTGGAATCCAAGCGATCCGCATCCTTCCAGACGTATTCCTTCATCCAACCGTTGATCGTTCCAAAATCCCCATGGAGAATGCAATCTTCCACGTCGATCTGTTCCTTCATCTTGTTGTAATACATCGCATTGTACATGTTGCCAAGAGAATAGGTCGGGAAGTAACCAAATCCAGAAGTCCAATGCACATCCTGCAAAATACCTTCGCGATCATTTGCAGGCCGAATGCCTAAGTATTCTTCATACTTGTCGTTCCAAATTTGCGGAAGATTTTGGACATCCACTTTACCGTTTACAATCATCTGTTCGATTTCAAAACGGATAATGATATGGAACGTATAAGTGAATTCGTCCGCTTCCGTACGGATCAAGCTCGGTTCCACCACATTCAAAGCTTCATAGAATTGCTTTTCCGAGACACCTTCAAAGACCGTCGGGAAAATTTCCTTGCACTTCTTAAAAATCAAATGGACAAAGGGAAGGGAACGTCCAATCCGATTTTCATAAAAACGGGAAACCGATTCGTGCTGTCCTAACGTTTTACAGTACTGGATATGATGCTTATAATTTTCACGCGGCTGATTCATTTCAAAAAGCGCATGACCGCCTTCGTGAATGATCGAGAACATACTCGACGCGAACATATCTTCGTAATAATGCGTCGTTACACGTGCATCGTCTTTAGCAAGGCCATCGGTAAAAGGATGCTCACTCGTTGTAAAAGCACCGCGCTTAAAATCGAAGCCGATCGTTTGCAAAAGATATTCGGCCATTCTGCGCTGAGACTCATCCGATACCTTACGCGAAAGGAAATCCGTACGGATCTTCTTTTTGCTCTTTTGAATTTTTTTGAGCATCGGCACAAGGCATTCCTTGCAAGCATCGAAGCACTTTGTAAGATCCTTCGTCGTCATGCCTCGTTCATAAACATCAAGCAAATTGTCATACGGAACGCGTTTCGCATTTTCCGCAAGGGCAATCTGTTTCAAGTTCACATTCCGCACGTCCGAAAGCGAATCCGCAAAAATCGAGAAGTCCGCATTCTTTTTCGCTTCAAGCCAATTCACAAAGGCCTTGTTGAAAATAAGCGAAAACTGTTTGTCCATGGCGGGAGTAATGTTCTTGGTACGCAAGTAATCCCGATGCAAGGAATCCGCCAAGGTTCTATCCCATTCGTTCAAAGACTTCCGATTGGCATAGAGATTTTCCGCAGCCGAAATAAACTTTTTTGACTTCGTCAGCTGGAACGCCTTATTCGAAAGGAACGCCGAAGTTTCGCCCTGTTCTTCCATGCCGAGAGGCGGACAAATCGTCTGCTGGTCAAACCCCAATACTCGACAAGCGTGATTATAACGTTCTACTTCGTCGAGAGTCGCGTAAACGGTTTTCAGATCCTTTTCAAGAGAAGCATTCTTTTTGGCAGTCATAACGTTCATCCTTTTCAATCCGGTCGAACGGAAAGCGTTCGTTAAACGTGATGGTACGGGTGACCGGCAATCACCATCAAGCAGCGGTACAGCTGTTCCGTCAAAATCACTCGTGCATGGTCATGCGTAAAAGTCAGCGGGGAAAGCGAAAGCAATAGGTTCGCTTGTTTCTTGATTTCAGCCGAAATTCCATACGCAGAACCGATCAAAAAGACACAGTTCGAAGTCAAGCGGGGCTTGATCCAATTTGCAAGCTGGACCGTATTCATCAGCTTGCCTTCTTCCGCCATAATGATCCACTGATAATTTTCTTTGGGGAATCGCTTCGAAAATTCAGCCGCTTCTTCGGCAAGGCTCTTGGCCTGGTCTTCACGCTTGCTCTGTTTCATTTCCACGACTTCGACTTGTACGCTCGAAGATCGCAAACGCTTCGTATATTTTTCGACTTCATCCTTAATCAAAGGAGATCCCGGCTTACCAAAAACAGCGAGAACGAGCTTCATCGACCCAGTTCCAAACGTTCTACAAGGAAGTCCGGCATGCCCGCTTCACGCATCGTTTTCTGCGTGCGGCTAATGTCATAATTCAAACGGATCAGGTTTACCGAATGCTTTTCCGAATCGTACAGGCAGTAACAAGCCCTAGCATCGCGGTCACGCGGCTGCCCCACGCTTCCCACATTCACCAGCAAACGTTCCCCATCTTCCAGAACATAGGATCCGGTTTCGATCACCTTGGGAATTTCCCCATCGCGCATCGCCACAATCACAGGACTATGCGTATGGCCGACAAAGCAACAGCGTTCTCCAAAATGGTCAAACGCATCCAGGGCATCTTCCAAATCGGTAATGTAAATCCAGTCCGCCGGAGACATCGGCGATGCATGGACAAAGCAAATGTCATTTTCTTGATAGACGTACGGCAAGGATTTTAGGAATTCTTTAGACTCGGCGTTCAACGCTCTCTGCGTCCATTCGATCGCCTTCTTCGCATACGGGTTGAATCCAACATCCGTATCCCACTGAATCGCCACGCTGTCGTGATTTCCCAAAATGCAAACATCCGCATTTTCTTTCACCCGCGCGACACATTCGTTAGGATGCGCTCCATACCCAACAATATCACCCAAGCAAACACGTCGTTCCACTCCGTGCGCCTTCATCGATTCGAGAACGACTTCCAGCGCAGGCAGATTGGCATGAATGTCAGAATAGATCCCGTATAACATGGAAATTAATATAGCTTTTCTATATTTGGGCTTGATGGAAACGGTCGAGAAAAACAAAAAAGTTAGCATTGGCTATTCTTTACTGGACGAAAACGGCGCAATCATCGAGGAAGTCCCCGAAACATTCCCGTTTGTTTACATGCATGGCTGCGATAGCGTCATCGAAGGGCTCGAAAAAGCCCTTGAAGGACACCATATTGGAGACCACGTCGTAGCCCACGTTCCTTACGACAAAGGGTATGGACCGTACCGCAAAGATTTGATTATCAAGGTTTCCAAGGCCGAACTTCGCAACATCGGCGAACTTTGGCTCGGCATGGAGCTTGAACTTGTCCGCGACTCGAACTTCACCGAATTCACCATTCCGGAAGACCCCCGCGAAATTTACAGCAAAAGTGAAGTGGAAGAAGATCCCGACATCTACACGATCAAGGAAATTCAAAAGGACACGGTCACGCTCGACGGAAACCACCCGTTTGCGGGCAAAGATTTAACCTTCGAAGTCACCATCGTAGACATCACCGAACCTTCGATTACCGAACTCGAAACGGGCCTTCCCGACGAATACACGGAAGACGAAGAAGATGGAAGCGACGGCTTCGACGAAGACTTTCCAGAAGACGAACAAAATAACTTTGGGAGACACTGGCGATAATGGCTGACTTAAACGAACTGAAAAAGGCTGCAGGCGTTCGCGCTGCAAACATGATTGAATCCGGCATGACCGTTGGGCTTGGCACAGGCAGTACGGCAGCCTACATGGTCGAACGTCTTGGCGAACGCATCCAGACCGAAGGTCTGAAGGTGACAGCCGTCAGCACCAGCTGGAGCACCACGCTCCAGTGCCGTAAGCTCGGCATTCCTCTGATCGACCTCGGCGAAGCAAGCCACCTGGACATTGCGATCGATGGTGCCGATGAAATCGACCCGAACAAGAATTTGATCAAGGGCCGCGGCGCCGCACACCTTCTCGAAAAGATCGTCGCCTCCATGGCAGACAACTACATCATCATCGCGGACTCGGGCAAAAAGGTGCAGACTCTCGGCGAAAAATTCGCAGTCCCTCTCGAAATTCTTCCGAACGCAATCGGTTCGGTTACGTACAAAGTAACAAAGCTCGGAGCAACGCTCGCCGTCCGCATGGGCGCTCCTGGCAAAGACGGTCCAGTCATCAGCGACTCCGGCAACCTGATCGCCGACGCCAAGTTCGGCCCGATCGCTGACCCGGCAAAACTCGATTTCGAACTCAATAAAATACCCGGGCTTTTGGGCCACGGGTTATTCATCGGGATGGCAAACAAGGTAATCCTTGCTGCGCCAAACGGACTGGAAGAATTCTAATTAAGCGAGAGCTGCTTTTACAAGATCGCTCACGCGGCGACCGTCAAAGCGGCCTTTCGTCTTCGGGGAAAGTTCTTTCATGATCTTTCCCATATCCTTGGGGCCTTGAGCTCCAACCTGGGCCTTGATTTCTTCAATCAGGGCCTTTACTTCATCTTCCGTGAGCTGCTTCGGAAGATATTTCTGATAAACAGCGAGAGTCTTTTCTTCTTCCTGAGCGCTTTCTTCACGACCGCCCTTGCGGAGCATTTCGATTGATTCATTGCGCTGCTTGATGCTCTTGGCAAGAACGTCGAGAACGACTTCGTCCGTCACGTCTTTCTTTGCATTGATCGCCACATTCTTGATGTCGGAATGGAGGGTGCGGAGCACTTCGAGAGTCACCGTGTCATGGGCCTTCATCGCGGCCTTGATGTCTGCCAAAATTTCTTGAAGAAGAGGGCTTTCTGCCTTCACGAGAGAGTCTGCCATATTATGTCCTTTCCCTGACCGGGAGTTTAAGTTCGATCCAAAAATAGAAACACCAAAAGGGAATGTACATGATACATTCCCTTGGCATTCGTAAAAAAAGCGACGAATTAGTAGAGACGCTTGCGGTTTGCGTCAGCGAGTTCTTTCAAACGCTTGCGACGAGCAGCGGTTTCAACGCGCTTCTTTTCTTCAGACGGCTTTTCATAGCGCTGACGCTTCTTCACGTCAGAGATGATTCCGTTCTTTTCGCAAGACTTAGTGAAACGCTTGAGAGCGCGTTCGAAAGGTTCATTAGGCTTAACTACGACACCGATCATTCGGATTCCTCGGGTTGAATAAATTTTTTGTTATGCGCCCCAAATATATCTAAAAGAATCCAACTCGTCAAGGGCAGACCCGTTTTCCGCCACACGGCATTCGCCACCTTTTGAAATTCGGTGCTTTTTGACGAGCCATAACTTGCGGTCTGCCAAAGACTTAGTTATATTTTTTACAAAGCCCTTCGGCTTAGGTAAAGGAGAGAATGGTGAATATTTTTAAATTCTCCGTAATTGCGAGTTCCGCAATTTTCGGCATGATGTTTGCTGGATGCAGCAACGAAGATGACGTCGTCCCCGAAATCAAGCCGGCAAAAAAGGTCGAAAAGGTAGCTCCATCCAAAGAAGCTCCTGCCGCTAGCGAATCCGAGGCAAAGGCCATGCCGGAACTCCAGTCGATCGAATCTCTCTCTGCTGAAGCTTCTAGCGCAGAAGGCACATTCAAAACGAACGGCAACCTGGTTCAGCCGGGTTCCGAAGGCGCCATCGTTATCCAGGTCAGCATTCAGCCGTCCAAAAGCGCCGCCAACGCCGTTTTAAAGAAATTAGAAGAAAAGGGTATCAAGGGATATCTCGCCCAGGTTGAAAACCCGGGAGAACTCGAAGGCACTTATTACCGAGTCCGCGTCGGATACTTTAAAAAGCTTGAAGACGCCAAGGCTTTCGGAAAATCCGCCCTCGAACCTCTCGAATTCGCCTGGTGGATCGACAACAAGGCAAACGACTCGGTCGGAGCTCCGGAATCCACAGATGCTAGCGTACAAAGCAATACCGCGGCATACTCGACCCCGGAACCGATGGAAATCGTTTCCTCCTCTTCCACCGAAGTCGCATCTTCTTCATCTGAAGTCATCGCAACTTCCTCTACCGAAAGCGCCCCTGCTGTAGAAGCTGAGGCTCCTGTCGCAGAGACTCCGGCTCCCGCAACAAATACCGTTGCAGAACCGGCTCCCGCAGCAGAAGCCCCGGCAAAACCGGGCGAAGAAGTTTACGACGACTGGGAATAAAAACTTTTGAAACATCCCCGTATTTTTGCAGCACAACTCGGTTGTGCAAAAAACCAGGTTGATGGTGAACATATACTTGCCGAGCTTTACTCGGCTGGTTTTGTATCTACGGAAAACGCCGAAAAGGCGGACTACCTGCTCATCAACACCTGTGGATTTATCGAAGACGCCAAGACCGAATCCATCAACACGGTCTTGTCCTTTATCGAAGCCAAGAAGCCTTCCCAAAAGCTCATCGTCACCGGCTGCCTTTCGGGCCGCTACATGGAAGAGCTTCCCCAGGAAATGCCCGAAGTCGACTACTGGCTCGGCACTTACGAACAAGGCAAAATTTTAAAGGTTCTCGGACTTGGCGAAAAAGCCAGTGGAACGGAAAACTTGGCCCGCTTAAACCTGGGCGATTACAAGCACCACGCCTATTTGAAGATTGCGGAAGGATGCGATCGCCGTTGCGCGTTTTGCGCCATTCCCAACATTCGCGGCAAGCAGATTTCGTTTTCTATCGAAAGCATCATCAAGGAAGCGAAAGAGCTGGAAGCCCAAGGCGTTCAGGAATTGACCCTCATTGCGCAAGACACCACGTTCTACGGTCACGACCAGGGCAAGAAAGGCCCATCGCTGGCCAAGCTTTTGAAGGCCGTCCTCAAGGAAACCAACATTCCTTGGATTCGCACGCTCTACTGGTATCCGGAGTTTATCGACGATGAGCTTTTGGACCTGATGGCCAACGAACCGCGCATTTGCAAATACGTAGACATGCCGATTCAGCACGCAAGCTCGCACATGCTGAAGCTCATGCGCCGTAGCTACAACGAAAATAGCTTGCGCAAAATGCTCAGCGATATTCGCACCAAAATCCCGGGCGTCACGCTCCGCACAACGGTCCTTGTCGGATTCCCCGGCGAAACGCAGGAAGACTTTGAAGAACTGATGCGTTTGATTCAGGACGTGCGCTTTGAACACTTGGGAGGTTTCGTCTTTAGCCCTGAAGAAGGAACCCCGGCCATGAAGCTCAAGGAAGCCCCTGTCGAAGAAGAGCTTGCCCGCGCCCGTCTGGATGCCATCCAAGACTTGCAGGAAGAAATTTCTTCCGAAGCCAACGAAGCTTTGATCGGCAAAGAAGTCAAGGTTTTGATCGATGAAGTCGCCGAAGAAAGCGATTACCACTTTATTGGCAGAACCGAAGGGAATTCGCTCGATTCCGACGATATCGTCAAAATCGTCGAAGGCGATGCAAACCCCGGAGAATTCTACATGGTGAAGATCATCGATGCAGAGCCCCATGAACTGACAGGCGTTATCGTTTCTCACGCTTAAATAAATCTTGAAACAGAAAACGCACCGGGAAACCCGGTGCGTTTTTCAGTGCCCACGACGAGAGTCGAACTCGTGACCTTCAGTTTCGGAAACTGACACTCTATCCAATTGAGCTACGCGGACAATGCTAGAAGCTTTCCAAATATAATCTTTTTTCGCCGTTTGTCTGAGGGTTCCATAAATCTTGCCATAAAAAAACGGCGTCGATCCGATCGACACCGTCCAACTCAACGGGTTAGATACCATCTAAACCGTTTGCATCATCAGTCCTCTCCTTCTGTACATTTCACAATATAGCACTATTTCCTTGTATTTCTAAGGATTGAGCCGAAAAAAAAGAGACGAGGATTCCCCAGAAGTGAGTTGAATCACACGCAAAAAAGGCCGGCATCCGCCGACCTTTTTGAAATTCTAGGGAAGATGAATTTTTAGTCTTCCTGTTCGCTGTACTTCTTTTCACGTTCGCGACGGCGGATTTCCGTTGCATCCGGGAAGAATTCCGGCAAGGCAAAGCCAATCGTGATACCGAAGACAAGTCCGAACTTCGAAATACCGTCACTGTCGATCACACGGGAAACATCGTTACCCTTGACGTCCTTCTTGTGGGAATCGTCGTAAGCCTTCGGCGCATAATACATACCGATAGCGAACTGGAGATAATACCATTCGTTGGTCAAGTAGGTAATGAGGACGTCGAACTGGAAACCTGTCGTCGTGAGAAGTTCACGCGTGTAATCGTTCGTCGAATCCGCAACGATGTCATGATCGTAGTAGACCGTACCGTAAGAAACGGAAAGGCCCAAATGCAACGGGTTCTTCGGGAAGAGGTAGTAGTTCAAACCGACCTTCCAACCGGTACCGCCTTCGAGCTTGAAATTCGAGAAGTCCGGGTCATCACCGCTCGGGATAAAGCCGAACGATCCGAAGAGAGCGATATGCCAGCGGGTAATGTATTCCGCACCGAAGCCGAAGCCCATGCCGAGACCGGTTTCGCCCATCACAGGCTGACGAGAGCCCATGCCGATTTCAAAAACCAAACGATCCTTGAGCCAGTCACGACGGCGAAGGTTGTTTGCAAATTCATCCAGGCGCTGGTCCTTTTCAAATTCACGACGTTTGGCACGGTCCGCAGCACGGCTGCTGGTCGCCGTTTCTTCTTCAGCCGGAGCCGAATAAGATGCGGATTCAGAGACTTCTTCGCTCGAAGATTCTTCGGCCTCGTCAAAGTCGGAATCGTCTTGAGCAAAGCTCGCGACTGCCAAAGCAAAAAACAGGATGCAAACTTTTTTAAACATTGCTTAAGAGCCTCTATTTAGAGATAGAATAGTTCCGTGTTCAATATAGTTTATTCTCTAGAATGTAAACTAAAATATTTGTGTAAAAAGAAAATTGAATACCCTTCTTACCAGCTCAATTTACCGTTCCCTGGCGAAATTGGACCAATTCTCCACGAATAGAACCGATCGGGATCTTGACCGTCATCAAAACAGGCAGACGCCGGGCGTCATCCGTGAGCCAAATGAAGAGTCTTCCAGAAGCCTTAAAGGCGCCATCGTCCCCCAACATCGGTTCCACCTTGATGCAGTCAAACTTGCCAAGATCGGTTTCGACCGTTTCCTTACCGTGAATCACCACTTGCAACGAATAGCGTTTTTTTCCACTGACCGCTGAAAAGTAAGTGTCCTTTTTACCGGTAAGATCCATACTGCGCACCCGATAAAAGGCAGAAATGATACAGTGTTCATACCCCTGGATCGTTACCGTCGTATCGACCCGTCTTTTGATTTCTTTCCGTTTGGAATTTTCGAAAACCGTATCCGAAAGGACAGCCTTCTTACCTCCACGGTCAAAGAAAATTTTTGAAGTACTATGATAAGAACCTTCGTTCAAGATCTTCTTGAACGATTCCGGAAGAAAACGCTCCCCAACCGAAATCGTGCGAATTGTATCCGCTACGGGATAAATCGAATTAAAAGCGCCATTGTTACGGGCAACGCTCACAAATTCGATTTTTCCATCGCCAAGAGGGAGCGTCAGCATGTCGGCAGAGCCGGCCGTGATGAAGCCCCAACTTAAGCGGTAGGAAAGCTTTTCTCCCTTGGCCCATGGAGCACTCGTCATGTCTTCTGCAAAAGCAAACGCGGCGAGCCAAAGAGCGAAGAGGAAAAAGCGTTTCATAAGCTAAATGTCACCCAGCCCCTTGCGGTAAGCGACGAGCTTTTCCTTGACGCTCGCGTCAGAGAGGGCGACGATGTGGGCGGCGAGG
>DGSB01000040.1:0-410 GCA_002390045.1 Fibrobacter sp. UBA4373 | reverse complement strand
GGATTCCCGGGGGCATCTGCACGATCGAGTGCAGGGCATCGACGCCGTTGAGCGGGCCGCCGGCGCAGGGCAGGCCAATGACCGGAAGAATCGTATGAGCGGCGAGCACACCCGGAAGAGCGGCAGCAAGACCTGCCACGCCAATGATCACCTGAAGACCGCGGCCTGCGGCTTCCTGCGCATACTTGGCAGTCGCGTTCGGGGTGCGGTGAGCAGAGAGAATGTTGTATTCCCACGCAATGCCGAACTGGTCGAGCACCGCGGTGATTTTATCTACAGTTTCCTGGTCGGACTTGCTACCCGCAACGATACCGACCTTTGCATTCGGAACTTCATTAATCTGCATTTTCAATTCCTTTTTTATTTGCCCATTTTCGCAAGACGGGCGAGGCCCTTCTTGCCGATGTCCT
>DGSB01000051.1:13911-23067 GCA_002390045.1 Fibrobacter sp. UBA4373 | reverse complement strand
TATTTCCCGGAACTGGATTCCGCGATGGAAATCGCGCAGCGTTTGACCATGCCATTAAAGGATTCGACGCAAAAGAACATTCCGGAATTTTTGATTGGACATAGTACGGGAGGCTTGATTGTTCCCCTTTATGCGGAAGAACGTTATAAAGGGAAAAAAATCAGGGGAATCGCGCTGACGAGTCCGTTCCTGGAATTGAACGTCAATGCGTTTGTGCGCCATATTCTAGTTCCGGTGGTGTCTTTTTTTGGTTCGCTGGCACCGGATTTTCCGATCAACGATTTGCCGAATCCGAATTACAGCCGCAGTCTTCGCAAGGATGGGCATGGCGAATGGGATTTTGACATGCATTTAAAAACTCTGGTGAGCCCGGTCAAGGATTTCGGCTGGATCCGCGCTATCCATCAGGGGCAACTTCTTGTTCAGGATGGCTTGGATATAGAAACTCCGATTTTACTTTTGCATGGAGATTGCAGCGTTAAAAGCTCTGCATGGGTGGATGAATATTCCCGCTGTGATGGGGTCTTGAATGTAGACGACATGAAAAATTACGGTCCGCAGTTAGGTTCCCAGGTGACGCTTGAACAGATCGACGGCGGGCTGCACGATCTTTACCTTTCGTCCAAGGATGCGAGGGATAAAGCCTATCGGGAAACCTTTGAATTTTTTGATAAGCAGCTAGTTCGCTAGACTAAAAAACAAAAAGCTCAGCCCGAAGGCTGAGCTTTTTCAAAAGATAGATGCTTTAATTTTCGCTGGAAACGGACGCCTGGGCGGTGCAAACACGGTTCTTTCCGAGTGCGGAAGCTTGCTGCATCGCTTGCTCTGCAATGGAAGTCAGCTCTGCGGCAGTCTTTGCGTTTTCTGGATAAGTGGCAACGCCAAGGCTGAGGGTCGTCTGCAGAATGAGCTTCCCGTAAGCGACCTGCAAATTTTCAATTTCGTGGCGGATTTTTTCGGCGCGTTGCTGGGTGCGGACTTTGTCGGCTCCCGGAAGCAAGACGCAAAGCGTGTTCTCTCCATAGCGGCAAGGAATGTCTTCTGTACGGATATAACGCGGAAGACGCTGGGCAAGTTCCCAAAGCATCTGCTCTTCGGCGTGGACCCCGTGCGTGTTTTTCAGATATTCCAGATTATCCATGGTAAGCATGATCATGCCGATCGGGGTGCCGTGGCGGCGAGCTTCGCTTAAGGATCTAGTCAGGGCTTCTTCCAAGTAACGCTTGTTTACAAGACCTGTCAATTGATCGCGGAGACTTTGTGTCTTGAAACGGATCTGCAAATTCTGGTTCGCGACAAAGAGACCGAATGCGGTAACGACCATGGACATTTTCGTTTTCCAGGATTCGATCGTTTCGCCCTGGGGAAGTTCGTCCACTTGGATGGTGAGAATGCCGAAATGTTCTTCAAGACCTTCCACCGGTGCGCAGAGGGAATATCCTTGGGGGCGGTAGTGCAAGTGCATGCAGCCGCTGACGTGTTGAGGATCTGAATAATCGGCGACGACGATTTTTGCGCTGTCGAAGCTTGCGCATTCCGCTCGGTTGATTGTCGGATCGCTGATCTTATGTTCACCGAAGGAGAAAATCTGGTGCAACTCGTCTTGATTGTTGCTGTACATATAGAGAACGCCCGAAGCTCCCTTGAAAATTTTAGGGAGAATCGCGCTCAGCTTGCGAATCACTTCAGGGAACGGCCGATTGTGCAAAAGTTCACGGCTAAAATCGATCCATTCGTCGTCGGGAAATTCCGGGGCGACGATGGTCGGTTTCGAAGTTCCTTTTGCCAGGGATTCTTCTTCAACCGCTTCCGCCTTTTGGAATGCAGGAGTGTTGTCGATAGGATCCTGTCCTTTCCCTCCGACAACAGGGACGAACTGTGTTTCGGGATCGTTCTTGGTTAAAACGTCGAACGGATCCTCTTTGGGCCTATTGTTTAACTTGAGAGTGATTGCGTTGAAAATGGCGCCAAGCACGGTTCCCCAAATGCCGAGGAACAAATATCGGAGAGACGGGGAAAGGGAATCATCGGGCAGGACGTAAACGAAAATGACGCCTGCGAGGAAAGAAATAAGCCAAAGAATATAGAGTTTCCAGTTCATATGCCTAAATCTAATATTCAAGAAACGGGATGTGTGAGAATGGGCAGGAATTTTTCGTCCAAAAAAGTTGTGACATTTTTGAAATGCACATAACAATTTTGACTTTTTATTGTGACGAATTTGTGATTTTTTGGGGCTGTAAATTTCGGAAGAAAACTAGCTCCTACTAGGACTTGCGGTCCGCATTTTCTTTTGAAAAAAAAGATAAAATTTTTCCCTTTTCCGGTAAGGGTACTTTTTCTAAAATTTTTGCGATTTAGCCCCAAGCGAAGGTACTATGCCAAAACGTGAAGATCTCAAAAAAATCATGCTCATCGGTTCGGGCCCGATCGTGATCGGTCAGGCTTGCGAATTTGACTACTCCGGCGTGCAAGCGTGTAAATCGCTGAAAGCCGAAGGTTATGAAGTTGTCTTGGTGAATTCGAACCCGGCGACGATTATGACGGATCCGGATTTTGCCGACCGCACATACATTGAACCTTTAACCGCCCAGGCGCTCACGGAAATTATCCGTCGTGAACGTCCAGACGCTCTTCTTCCGACTCTTGGCGGGCAGACAGCTTTGAACCTTGCCATGAAGCTTCACAAGAAGGGTGTTCTTTCCCGTTACAATGTGGAAATGATCGGTGCCCGTCCGGATGTGATCAACAAGGCGGAAGACCGCGAACTTTTTAAAGAGGCGATGGAAAGAATCGGCCTCGATATGCCGCGAAGCATTTCGGCAAATACGCTTGAAGAAGCAATTGCCGCTCGAAATTCCCTTGACTGTTGGCCCGTGGTGATTCGCCCGGGCTTTACGTTAGGTGGAACCGGTGGCGGTATCGCCCATAACGAAGAAGAATTCGAAACGATTGTCCAGCGTGGTCTGTATTACAGCCCGACTTCCGAAGTCCTGATCGAAGAATCGATTGAAGGCTGGAAGGAATTTGAACTCGAAGTGATGCGCGATCACAAGGATAACTGCGTGATCGTCTGCTCCATTGAAAACTTGGACCCGATGGGCGTTCATACGGGAGACTCGATTACGATTGCTCCGGCATTGACGCTGACCGATCGTGAATACCAGAAGCTCCGTGACGCTGCAATCGCCGTGATGCGCGAAATCGGTATCGATACGGGTGGATCGAACGTGCAGTTCGCTTTGAATCCGGAAAATGGGCGT
Organism: Fibrobacter sp. UBA4373; assembly: GCA_002390045.1. GTDB lineage: Bacteria > Fibrobacterota > Fibrobacteria > Fibrobacterales > Fibrobacteraceae > Hallerella. Next base: position 19,804 of record DGSB01000051.1, on the reverse strand, counting down.
ATCGTGGTGATCGAAATGAACCCGCGTGTTTCCCGTTCTTCGGCTCTCGCTTCCAAGGCGACCGGCTTCCCGATTGCAAAGTTTGCCGCAAAGCTTGCTGTGGGTTATACCCTCGATGAAATTTTGAACGACATCACCAAGGTGACGCCGGCTTGCTTTGAACCTTCGATCGACTACATTGTAACGAAGGTTCCGCGCTTTGCGTTTGAAAAGTTCAATGGCGCCGATACGACGCTCGGAACTCAGATGAAGTCCGTGGGCGAAGTGATGGCGATTGGTCGCACCTTCAAGCAGTCTTTCCAAAAGGCGATGCGCTCGCTCGAAACGGGTCGCGCCGGTTATGGCGCCGACGGCAAGGATGCCCACTTTGAAGAAGTTTCCGATGAAGTCCTCGCCGCGGAACTGAAGCGTCCGTCGACGAACCGCATCTTCTATGTGCGTGCCGCTTTCCGTCGCGGTTGGAGCGTCGACAAGATTCACGAAATCAACAAGATCGACAAGTGGTTCCTCCGCGAACTTCAGGAAATCGCCCTCTTCGAAGACGAAATCCGTTCAGCCAAGACTCTTGCGGGTCTCGCGAAGGATCCGGCGCTTTTCCTCCAGGCGAAGGAACTTGGATTCTCCGATCGCCAGATCGCATGGATTCTCGGTTCGAAGGAAATGGAAGTGCGCGAAGCCCGCGAAAAAATCGGTGTCGTGCCGAGCTTTGCACAGGTGGATACTTGCGCTGCAGAATTCCAGTCTTACACTCCGTACCTCTATTCGACCTACCGTCATCAGGACAACCATTTTGAAAATCCGACGGAAGGCCAGTTAGGCGATGGAACGGGTCTTCGTCCGGGCGAAAAGAAATCGGAAAAGAAAAAGATCATGATTTTGGGCGGTGGTCCGAACCGCATCGGTCAGGGAATTGAATTCGACTATTGTTGCGTTCACGCTTCCTTTGCGCTTCGCAAGGCGGGCTTTGAAACGGTCATGGTGAATTCGAACCCGGAAACGGTTTCGACGGACTACGACACGAGTGACAAGCTTTACTTTGAACCGCTCACTTTGGAAGATGTGCTGAACGTTTATCGCCACGAAAAGTGCGATGGCGCGATTGTGCAGTTCGGTGGACAGACTCCGTTAAACCTTGCCGACCAGCTGGAAGCGAATGGCGTTCACATTATCGGTACGGCGCCTGCGATGATCGATGCTGCGGAAGACCGTAAGCTCTTCGGCGAAATCGTGAACAAGCTCGGCGTTTTGCAGCCGCCTTCCGGCATGGCCCAGACGGCAGACGAAGCGATTGAAATCGCGCATAAGATCGGATTCCCGGTTCTTGCCCGCCCGAGCTTTGTCCTTGGCGGTCGTGCAATGTGCATCGTCCACGATGAAGCGGGACTTCGCAAGTATATGGAAGAAGAAGCTTTGGAAGTTTCTCCGGACCGTCCGATCTTGATCGACCACTTCCTGGAACAGGCGACCGAATGCGACGTTGACTGCATTTCTGATGGAGAAATGGCAGAAATCTGCGGCATCATGGAGCATATCGAACTCGCGGGTATTCACTCCGGTGACTCCGCTTGCACGATTCCGCCTCCGACGCTTTCGAAGGAAATCCAAGAACGTCTCCGCGGTTATGCGATTGCTTTTGCAAAGGAACTTCACGTCGTCGGTTTGATGAACGTTCAGTTTGCGGTTCACGGTGATGATATCTACGTGATCGAAGTGAACCCGCGTGCAAGCCGCACGGTCCCGTTTGTTTCGAAGGCAACCGGCATTCCGTTTGCCAAGCTCGCAACTCTCGTGATGGCGGGCCACAAGCTCAAGGATCTCGGATACACGAAGCTCTTTACGCCGAAGTATTACGCAGTGAAGGAAGCGGTGTTCCCGTTCGCTAGATTCCCGGGTGTCGACGTGATTCTTTCTCCGGAAATGAAGTCGACCGGTGAAGTCATGGGTCTGGATTTCCGTCATTCGATGGCTTATATCAAGAGCCAGGTCGGAGCCGGAAACTACGTGCCGATGCAGGGAAACATCTTCCTCAGCGTGAAGGATGAAGATCAGGAAGCGGTCGTTCCGTTTGCACAACGTCTTGTGAAGCTCGGATTTGAAATCTATTCGACCCGCGGAACGAGTACGGTTCTCCGCAATCACGGCATCAAAACTCATGGCGTCTTCCGCATTTCGGATGGCCGTCCGAACGTTCTTGACCTGATTGACGAAAAGAATCTTGCTTGGATTGTGAATACGCCGACTCCGGGTGCAAAGGCTGCGAAGGACGAAGCGAAAATCCGTTCCACCTGCATTCTCCGAGGCATTCCTATCACCACGACCATCGACGCTCTCGAAGCGACCATCGAAGGCTTGGAAGATATGAAGGGCGAATTTGGCGATGGCAAGTTCCGTGTGGAAGTTTGCTCGATTCAGGAATATCAACGCCACGCTCCGAAGGTGAACGTTTAAGAAGGACCGCAAAAAATGACATTACAAGAAAAATGGAAACTCCAACGTGAACGCAAAGCGTTCCTCGCATTGGCTGACGGTAGCGTTTTTTACGGTTACTCGATGGGCGCTCCCGTAGACTCCTTTGGTGAAGTGGTGTTCAACACTTCGCTTTCGGGTTACGAAGAAATTCTCTCCGACCCATCCTATGCGGGACAGTTTGTCACTCTCACCGAAACGGAAATCGGAAACATCGGTGTGAATCAGACCGATATGGAAAGCGTCAAATTCCAGGCGGCTGGTCTGCTCGTTCAGCAGATCAATCCGGCATCGAACTGGCGTTCGGAAGAAAACTTGACGGATGCACTCAAGCGTTTTGGAATTCCGGCTCTGGCGGGAATCGATACGCGTGCTCTCACGCTCCTTCTCCGTGAAAAGGGAACGATTAAGGGCTTTATTTGCACGTCGGGAACGGTTTCTCCGGCAGAAGGCGTTGCCAAGGCTCAAGCTTGGGCTGGCCTTGATGGCGTCGACATGGTCGAAACCGTCACCTGCAAAGAAAAGTACGAGTTCTCGGACGATTTTGTTAAAGGTTTCGGCATGCCGAAGGAACTTCCGCCGACCGATTTGAAGCTCGTCGCCTATGACTTCGGTATCAAACGCAATATTCTTCGCAACCTTCGTCTTCAGGGATTCCATGTGACGGTGGTTCCGGCCTACACGCCGGCAGAAGAAGTGCTTTCGATGAAACCGGACGGCGTTTTCTTCTCGAACGGCCCGGGTGATCCTGCCGGAGTGAAAGATGCTGTGAAAAATGCCCAGACAATCCTTGGAAAGGTCCCTGTCATGGGCATTTGCCTCGGTCTTCAAATTCTTGGACTTGCTTCCGGCGCAAAAACCGGTCGTCTCAAGTTCGGCCATCACGGTGGAAACCATCCGGTGATGTTTATGGAATCGGGCCGTGTCATGGTGACTTCTCAGAACCACAACTTCGCCGTTCTCGACGAATCGATTGATCCGGAAGTTCTCGAAATCACCCATGTGAACCTGAACGACCATTCCATCGAAGGATTCCGTTCGAAGAAGGTTCCGATGATTGCTGTGCAGTTCCACCCAGAAGCGGCTCCGGGCCCACATGACTCGAATCCTTTCTTTGAAGATTGCCGTAAACTTGTTGCCAAAAACAAGAAATAATCGGACGAAAGCCTGATCACAAGCCCTGGAATCTCCAGGGCTTTTTTCGTTGCGAGTCAGACCATCGAATAGAATATTTGTAAATTTTTCTTGTATGAAAAAGTTTATTGTTCCCGCAGTTCTTTTGGTGCTTGCGATAGCGCTGTTCGCTTTTTTGAAGGCGGATCCGTTCCAGCCAAAATTGGATGGTACCCGCTACTTGTCCCTGCGAGAAGAAATTGACGAAGCCGATATGGCTGTTTTTGCCGCAGCGGATGATCCCGATGAAAAAATGGTGGCCGTTGCCCATCGCGATTCCCTTTGGGGAGTCCTTGTCGCGATGCGAAATCTGGAATCGGATGCGGAAGTCCAGGTACAGGCAAACGTTCCGGTAAAAGAAAAAAGCGCTTCTGCAGAAAGCTCGGGCACGAGCGTTTTTGTGTTCATCATCGGCGGCTTGATCGCTTTGATCGTGATCGCGGGAATCGTCTTCTTGATTCTTCGCAATCGTCAGGAAGCGATTACGCGTCAATTGGAACAGATCCGCAAAGACAATCGTTTTAAAACGCCGAAGGGCGGCCTGGATGATCCGACATTTGTCGACCGCACCCGTGTTCATCGCCGTTCGATTATCGATGATGCCAAGCAGTCCGCAGAGCAGACTCAGGTGCAGAATTCTTCGGTGGTGACGACCGATGATGTCGAATTCGAAAATTCCAAGGGTGAAGTGGAATATCCAGTGCTCCGCCCGACAGCCAAACAGCGCATTACCAAGGCGATGCAGTCCCTTTCCGATACGCTTGCAGGCCTTGCGATTCCAAAGGGGATTCACCGGGATCCGGATAAAGTCCAGAATGTACGTGCCCAAAGCCACAATACGATGAAGGGCACTGCGGTTCCAAAACCGAATCCTTTGGAAATGACGCGCTTTGATCGCGAGCGTCAAGACAAGGAAAAGGTTCTTCAGCTCAACCGTCGAGGACTCACGCCTGCGGAAATCGCTCGCCGTACGCAGCTTTCCGAAGAACAAGTTGAAACGGTCATTCGCGTGAAACGCGAAACCGGAGAATAGACCATGCGGTATCGCTTTCGTTGCGAATATCTTGGCAGCGCCTATTATGGCTGGCAAGAACAGAATGAGCATGGAAAAACCAAATATGTGACAGTCCAATCCGCGCTTGAAGAAGCTTTCAAGACGGCTTTGCGGACTCCGATCGATCTCGTCGCTGCGGGCCGCACGGATACAGGCGTTCACGCCCGCGGACAGATGGTCCATTTTGACTATGACGGTGAAATCGACTGCAAAAAATTAACGCGCTCCATCAATGGCTTGGGACATCACACGGTCAAAATCCGCGACTTGGAAGTTTGCGATCCGGAATTTCATTCCCGCTACGACGCGGTGTCCCGCTATTACGTTTATACGATTTTCACAAGGCCCGTGGCGCTGCTTCGGGATTTTGGATGGGAAATCGGGCATTTGCCGATCGATTACGATCTGATGCAGCGAGAAGCAAAATCCTTTATTGGCGAACATGACTTTATCCGTTTTTGCATTCCGCGCAATGACGGAAAAAGCACACTTTGCAATCTCACGCGGTTCGAATTGATAAAGACTTCGGATTATATGGTGCAGTGGCACATTCAGGGCAACCGCTTTTTGCACCGCCAGGTGCGTGCGATGGTGGGAACGCTCTTCGACGTCGGACGTGGGCGTTACCCGGAAGGAACCGTCAACGAAATTTTTGCCGACCGTTTTAAGGGCGAGCGTACGATGGCGCCTCCTCAGGCTCTTGTCCTCGAAGACGTGATTTATTAAATGTTCAAAAAAGAAAGGCTCCGCATTGCGGAGCCTTTTGAATTCTTTCGTCGAAGATTACTTCACGAGAGCTTCGGTATCGAGAGCGATCAAAAGTTCTTCGTTGGTTGCCACGACGATTGCCTTCGGAGTGCCGTCCTTGGTAATCAAGTGGTTCGATTCCTTGCCGTTCTTGTTGTTGCGTTCGTCATCGATCTGGTAACCGAGAATCTTCAAGTTTTCAAGAGCCTGCTTACGAACGTAAGAGCTGTTTTCGCCGATGCCGCCGGTAAAGACGATGGCGTCGATGCGCGGAAGGGCCATGGCGATTCCACCGATTTCGCGGGTGAGTCTGTAGCAGAACACGTCCAAAGCAATCTGGGCGCGCTTGTTGCCTTCGCTTGCAGCCTGCGTCAACGTGCGCATGTCGTTCGACAAACCGGAAAGGCCGAGAAGACCGGATTCCTTGTTCACCAAGTGGTCGAGCTGGTCGAT
>DGSB01000051.1:3259-13808 GCA_002390045.1 Fibrobacter sp. UBA4373 | reverse complement strand
CCGGAACGTGTTCCCATGATGAGGCCTTCAAGCGGAGTAAAGCCCATCGTGGTGTCGACGCACTTGCCGTTCAAAATGGCGGAGCAAGAACTGCCGTTGCCGAGGTGAGCGGTGATGAGGCAGGTTTCTTCTGGCTTTGTGCCGAGAACGTTGCAAGCTTCTGCGGTGACAAAACGGTGGCTTGTACCGTGGGCACCGTAGCGGCGGATCGCATCCTGTTCGTAGAACTTGTACGGAATGCCGTAGAGGAAAGCCTTTTCCGGCATTGTCTGGTGGAATGCGGTGTCAAAGACGGCGACTTGCGGAAGGCCCGGGAAGAACTTGGTTGCGCATTCCATACCGGTTGCGTGAGCCGGTTCGTGGAGAGGTGCAAACAGGGTGATGCTACGGATGTAGTCGATGACTTCTTGAGTCACCTTTTCGCTCTTGATGTACTTTCCGCCATGCACCACGCGGTGACCGATGGCTTCGATGGTCGCGGTGAGCTTTTGAGAATCGAGGAACTTTTTGACCTGGTCCACGGCTTCGGCGTGGGTCGGGCAATCGAAGTTGAAGTCGATTTTGCCTTCCGGTCCCTTAGCCTTGGTGTGACCGTTCACGCCGATATTTTCGACGAGACCGCTTGCGATAGATTCTTTCGTATTGGTATCGATAACGGCAAACTTCACCGAGGAACTGCCGCAGTTCAGAACGAGTACGCGCATAACTTTTGCCTTATTTTCAAGTAAATGATTTGGACAGAAATAAAGGTATAAATTTAATTTGGGATTATGCTTGGACTTTTTCCGTTTTTGACTCCGTTGCGCGTATTGCTTGCTTGTGCTTATCGTGCAGGCTTTTGCGTGCTACGCTTTACGCGGTACCGGCCACGGACGCCTTTGAAAAAAAGCCGTCTCGTCGTTGTCGGTTCGCATCTTGCGGGGGGAGCCGGCAAAACGCCGCTTGTTCAAAAAATGGCAGAAGAGCTTCTCCTTCAAGGGAAGAGCGTGGCCATCCTTTGTCACAGTGCCGCTTGGGATGAATTCCGGATGCTCCAATCCAAGGTTCGTGGTGCGGCCGTTTTGAAGACTTCGGATCGTTTCCGCACGGCAAAGGATTTGGATGGAAAATTTGACATCATCCTTTGTGATGGAGGGCTCGAAGATACGCGCTTTGTGGATGCAGACGTGTTCGTTTTGCGTTGGAATGAAAGAGCGAAAAGCCTCAGGGATTTGATCCCTTGGGGATCCTGCGTGAGCCTTGAAGAAGACCATCCCGAGGCTCTGACGGTCACGTGTTCTCGCTCGGGGGTCGAAAGCAGTTCTTTGGCCGCCTCGTTCACTTTAGACCGCATTGTCAATTATCGAGGCGAGACGCTTTCCCGTGGAACTTTTGCCAAAATCGTCACGGGTATTGGGAATCCGGAACGTTTGGCAAAGGATGTCACCGATGGGGGAATCTCCGTCAAGCAGAAAGTTTTTTTGCGCGATCATTCGAAGTCGTATGCCAAGAGACTCCGACAAGAATTATCCGAAAAGCTTCCGATCGTCCTTACCGAAAAGGATCTTTTCCGTCTGGAAGATAGAGAAAAAGAAAACCCGCTCCTTTACGTTGCTAAAGAACGGGTTCAAATCAATTCGACTTTTGAAAATTACTTAAAGGCTTTGGCCGGCGGTGCTGCCAGGAATCCTCCGTCCACGTTGTAAACCTTCGTATAGCCCTGCTGCGTCAAGAATTCGGATGCGGCTTGGCTACGTCTACCGCTGCGGCAGAAGATCAAAAGGTCTTTGTCTTTGGGAAGTTCGCTGTATCGTGTTTGAATTTGTTGCAGGGGAATATTCAAAGATCCGTCGACAGTCCCCTGGGCGACTTCCTCTGGGGTGCGGACATCGACAAAAATCGCCTTGGATTTTTTGGACTTGCTCATTTCGATCGCTTTTTCCCAAGAAATGGTGGCATAGGTGTTTGGGGAAGTGTTATCTGCAAACGCAAAACTTGCGAAAAGGGAAATGGCGAGAAAAATCCATGTGAAGTGTTTCATTGTATCTCCATTGAAAGAATTCTTTTATAAAATAGACCTTTTTGACTTTTTTTGCCTGCCGAAATTCTCCATAAGGGACTTTTGCTATATAAATTATGATTAGGAGTTGTTTTCGATGACATCGATTAGACGCAAAGTGGGGTTTTTCACGCTGGCACTCTTGCTCGCGGTGTTTTTTTTCGTTGGCCTTGCCGCTTTGATGGATCATCATTCCACAGATCAAGCGGTCGTGTTGGATTCCCAGTGGGTGGTGGATTATCACGGTCAAAAATTTGCCCCAAAATCCTTAAAGAATTTTAAGCCGGTTGCGGGCAATGTGTTTTATGGAGATTCTCTTTTTCTCGATGCGACAATGCCTTCGAACCTTTGCGGTTATTCGGCCTTGCAGATTCGCTTGTTCGTTTCCGCTTTGGAAGTCTTTTTGAACGAAGAAAAAATTTATTCCTATGGCCAGGATCTTATGGAAAAGGGAGGGGTTATTGGGAGCGGATATCATCGCATTTCTCTTCCGTCTGGCTGGGAAGGAAAGCATCTGAGCATTCATGTCTATGCAGCGGAATCGGGTGCTTTTGATATTATGCCGCAAATGACCCTTTTGCATGGGCAATCACTTGGCATCTCGCATTCTGCGCTCCATCTTTCGCCTGCATTTTGCTTGGCCGTTTTTATGTGCCTTTTTGGAATGATGGCGATGATCGGAGGTGTCGGAGCGATGGGATATGCGTCGCATTTCTACCGCATGCCTTTGATCGGGCTGTTTTCTTTTGTCCTCGGAGTTTGGACGGTCTGCTATACGCATGAAATCCAGCTGATTTCGTCGAATCTCGAATTGAATGCGGTGATTGAGTATGCAACGCTATTCCTTGCTCCGGTTGTAGTTGAACTTTTGTTCGTGACGATCCGTTACAAGAAAATTTGGGGTTGGCGTTGGTATGGCCTTTTTGGTCTGTTCCTCTTTAATGGTCTATTCTTTGTGGTCACGACGTTTTTACAGGTTTTCCACATTGCGAATTATTCCCATTTCTTATTTCCTTTCCATGTCAGCGTAGTGATTGGGGTTGCTTTTTTAATGATTCCGGGAGTTGTTTTTTCCAAACGGGATAGCCTTCCGGTAAAAATTGCTGGTTTGGGATTCTTGATTTTTTGCCTGTCCGGTGTGGCGGAAATGGTGTCCTTTTTGTTGAATCATGTGTTCCCGGGAGTGGACCCACGGGCAAATCCAATTGTTCCTTGGGGCGTTCTTGCTTATTTGATGTCGCTATTGGTCAGTTATGCCATGTATTTGCAAAAGGCGATCGCCAGTAAAACGGAAAAAGAATTGCTATCTTCGCTTGCGTATCGGGATGCTCTGACGGGGCTTTACAACCGTGCAAAATGTGAACAGATCTTTGATGCGTTAAATGGCGTAAGCTCGGATTATTCTATTACAAGCATCGATATGAATGGCTTAAAAAAGGTGAACGATGCGTTTGGTCATGATCAAGGCGATGAAATGCTGAAGGCTTTCGCTCGGACCCTTTCGGAAGCTTTTAAGGGAATCGGAACTCCCATTCGGATGGGCGGCGATGAATTTTTGCTTATCGTGCGTCAGGAACATTTGAACGATTTTGATGCGGCAATCGAAAAAATGAAGCAGTTACAACAAGAAGCATCCCGAGCGCTTCCGATACCTCTTTCGGCATCTTACGGCACAGCGCTTCGGAGTGAAGTCCATTCCAGCGCTGACGAAGTTTACCGTTTTGCCGATGGGCGCATGTACAAAATGAAAAAAGATTCGAAAGAATCGCGCAAGGATTAAGTCCGAATGTCGCCAAAACGTTTCGGCGTTGCCCGAATATTGAACAAACGAGGCTTTTGCTCTCGGTCTGCTGCAGAAAAACTGGTCCGCGAAGGACGTGTCACTTTGGATGGCCGTTCTGTCCGGGATCCGGAGGCTCCGGCGACGGAATCTTCCCAAATCGCTGTCGATGGGAATCCGGTTCTTCAGACGGAGCACGTCTACTTTGCCATGAACAAGCCCCGCGGAATTGTGACGACGGCTTCCGACGAAAAAGGGCGTAAAACGGTCATGGACCTTTTGCAGGGAAAGCTTCCCCAGCATGTTTTCCCGGTGGGGCGTCTCGACAAGGCGAGCGAAGGCCTGTTGCTTTTTACAAACGATACGGCTTTTGCCGATAAGATTCTCGCTCCGGAAACACATTTGGAAAAGGAATACCATGTACAGGTTTCCCGGCTTCCTAGCGCAGAAGAAATGGAAAAAATGCAGGCCGGCGTTTTGGTTCCACCGCGCGTCTTTGGGGAAAATGCGGAATGGATGCAGATGGCTCAAGTCCGGATTCTTAGAACGGGCGAAAAGAACGCGTGGCTTTCCGTGGTTTTGCATGAAGGCAAAAATCGCGAAATTCGCCGAATTTTGCAAACTTTCGAAATAGAAGTCCTGCGACTCGTTCGTGTTCGCATCGGGAAGTGGGCTTTGGGATCGCTTAAAGCGGGCGAAATTCGCAAGTTGTCCTTAGACAACTGATTATCTGTCAAAAAAGTTCTTTTGCGTCGTACAGAACTTAATTTCTTTAGAAAGAGAAAGGGTGTACTATGCAAAAATCGAAAATTGCCTTAACAATGCTTTCGGCCATGCTGGGGTTGGTCTCTGCCGAGGCGGAGCCGCTTGCTTTTCCAGAAGCGTTAGGATTTGGAGCGAATGCGACAGGTGGCCGCGGTGGAACGGTTTACCATGTAACGAATCTGGACGATTCGGGAGTGGGATCTTTCCGGGACGCGGTCAGTAAACCGAATCGCATCGTCGTTTTTGATGTCGGAGGCTATATTACCATCAATTCGGCGGTTTCGATTTCGAGCAATATCACCATTGCGGGCCAGACGGCTCCAGGCGAAGGAATCGGCATCAAAGGTGGAAAGCTTTCTACCGGAAAGCAGAGCAATATCATCATCCGCTATTTGCGAATTCGGCCGGGCAGCGGCACCGCTTCTGTCAAAGATGATGGCTTGAATCTATATGATGCCCATAATATCATCGTCGATCATACGTCTGTCGAATTTGCCCCATGGAATAATTTCGGAGGCAGCTCGGACAACTGGCAAACATACCCTGTTACGGATATCACCATTCAAAATTGCTTGATTGCAAATCCGATTTATCAGCAGTTTGGCGCTCACATTGAATCGGTAAACGGCAACTGGTCTTGGTATTATAATGCGTTTGCCAATACCCATAATCGGAATCCTTTGGACAAAGTGAACGATGTCTTTGTCAATAACGTCTATTATGATTTTGAAGCGGGATACACCACGCACACGAGTACCAGTTTTAAGCATGATATTGTGAACAATTACTTTGTCTATGGACCGAAAGGCAGTAATCCGTGGTTTCAGGTCGATAAAAACCAGAGCATTTATTCCAGCGGAAACCTGATCGATAACAATCGTGACGGAGTCCTGAATGGCGGCGCAACGAACATTTACTGGTATCAAGGTGAGGGGACAGTCCTTTCGGAACCTTGGAACGAGCAGACGACTTCGAATCCGGTTCTTTCGGCGCCGACTGCTTGGCGGTTCGTGAATTCTCAATCGGGCGTTCTCCCGTATGATGATATCGATTCTTTGGTCTGGTATCAGATGAGCACTTTGGGCACGGCGGGACAACTGTATAAGAGCGAAACGGAAACGGGACTTTCGAACAATGGTTGGGGCGAAATCCTTTCGGGCGAAAAACCGCTCGATACCGATGGCGATGGAATCCCGGATTATTTCGAATACGCGATGGGCTATAATGCTTTGCAGGATGATGCGATGACTTTAGCCAGTGACGGCTATGCTTATATCGAAAAGTATATCAACTGGCTTGGCGCAATGCATATGAGGGCTTTGCAAAATGGAAGCGCATCTTTTGACCTGAGGACTATTACAAAGGGCTTCCAATCCGTTTCGCCGTCTTACAGTGTTTTCTCTGCGGAAAACGGTTCGGTCTCCCTGAATGCAGATGGCTATACGGCGGAGTTTACACCGACTCCGAATTTTACAGGATTAGCGTCTTTCAAATATACGGTGAAAGGTTCGGACGGCACGGAATATTCCGGCCGCGTGGAAGTCCTTGTGGAAGAAAGCGATCTTGTTTCTGGCCCGTCGATCGTTTTGCGGTCGGGGTCTGCGGAACAGAGCATTATGCTCGGAGAGGCGATTCAAAGCATCACTTATCGATATTCCGCATGCGGAGGCGTTTTGGCGACCGTACTTCCCAGCGGAATCTCTGCAAAAATCAATACGGTGGACAGCTTGGTCGTGCTCGAAGGCATCCCGACGTCAACAGGAACGTTGCCTTTTACCCTCATCACGACGGAGGATGACGGAAATACGGCGACGGTGAGCGGCTTTATCACGGTCCGCTCCATGGCGACCATCGTGACGGAACAGACAACATTTTTAAGCAGCGTCAATGCCGCATATCCCAATGACGGTCTCGGCGCTTATGAAGAAACAAACTCCGGCTGGATTGATAGCGGATACTATAACTTTACAAACAGTTTGGATAGCTATGCCGCTTGGAATTTGAATGTTCCCACGGGTAAAAAGGCGGCGGTTTTGAATATCCGCTATGCAAATGGTGGAAATTCGGAACGCAGCATGGAACTTTTCGTTAACGGGAAAACGATGGGAATTATAACGTTCCCGTCGACGGCTGACTGGAAAACCTATGACAGCATTTCTGTTCAAGTGAACCTGGCTCAAGATACAAATGTCTTGCGGTTAAAGTCCCTTTCGGAAAATGGCGGTCCCAATGTGGACGAATTCCGCTTTGACGTTGCGGGTGTCACGCAAATTCAGGGCGAAGTCATCGAAGTGGCTGAAAATCAAGAGGATGAAGACTCGGAATCGATTGCGGTTGGGTCTACGGTTCCTCTCCAAATGGTGACGAGTGCAACGTTTGATTTGAATTCGGGCGTTTTGCAGACAAGCCATTCCGCCTATGTCCAGGTTTCGGTTTTTGATATGCAGGGCAGAATGGTGGCGAATTTTGCGGGGAATGTTCCTTCGGGAACTACCAAGCTGGACTTCAGCCGAAGAACGCTACCGCAGGCGAAGTATCAAGTCCGTGTTCAGGTCAAATAACCATCGGACAGATAAAGAAAGGGCCTCCCGTTGGGGAGGCTTTCTCTTTAGAAATTAAAATTTATTTGCTGAGGAAGTTTTCACCGCTGTCCACGCTCTGGTAAATAAGCGTGTTGATGGTCATCGGGCCAACACCTCCAGGGACCGGCGTATAGGCGCTTGCCACTTCGTCGAGCCCAGCCTTTTCGACGTCACCGACTCCACCCGGATGGTAGCCAGCGTCGATCACGACGGCGCCCTTCTTGATCCAGGCGGTCTTGATGAATTCCGGCTTGCCGACGGCTCCGATCAGGATGTCCGCTTCGCCCACATACTTTTCGAGATTCTGGGTCTTGCTATGGCAAATCGTCACGGTGCAGTTTGCATTCAAAAGCATCATCGCCATCGGCTTGCCAAGGATGGCGCTACGGCCGACGACAACAGCATGTTTGCCTTCGAGAGGAATGTTGTATGCCTTGAGAATACGCATAATGCCGGCCGGCGTGGCGCTGCCGTAAGCCTTTTCGCCCATAGCCATCAGACCGAAGCCGAGGCAGGTGACACCGTCCACGTCCTTGCGACGTTCGATCTTTTCGAATGCGGCGCGTTCATCAATGTGGCGAGGAACCGGGTGCTGCAACAAAATTCCGTGTACGTTCGGATTTTCATTCAGTTCTTCGATCTTGGCGAGGAGTTCTTCCGTCGTCGTCTGTTTCGGCATGTGGACCGGCAAACTTTCCATTCCCACGCGGGTGCAGGCGTTGCCTTTCATTTTGACGTAAGTAGCGCTGGCCGGATCGTCACCCACAAGAATCGTGGCGAGAATCGGCGTTTTGCCTGTGCGAGCCTTGAGCGCTTCAACGCGTTCTTTCAGCTGAAGTTCGGATTCCTTTGCGAGTTTTTTACCGTCGAGGATAAGAGCGGACATAGATTCTCCTGTTTTTCCTAAAGATAAAAAAGCAGGGACTTGCTTAAGCCCCTGATGAACCGTTTTCCCTCGATCTTTTTTGCATTCTAGCCGATTCCGGTTAGAACGTCGACATTCTTGTTAATATTTTGCGCCAATGTTTGCGATGAAGACTGCAAAAGCTGTCAACGGATTCAACTTGGCGTTCGAAGATTCCTCGGTATAAATTGTGCTTAATTCCGAAGAAAGGGCTTCGCGAGCCTTGGCTTGAACCTTATCGAATTCAAAGGGCGTACGCACGATTCGATCTGACATTGTCGTGGACGAGAATAACGTATTGCTTGCCGTTTGCATTATTGTACCCTCTGTTACGGGATGCACATGCGTCCCGTTTACCACTCAACCTATCCGTATGTAAATTTTAAGAAAAGTTGTGTTGAATGTAAAGTGTTACGTAATAGTTTTTCTTGCTTTTCTTCGGGACCATGCTCTACGTCACATAATTTGACCCAAAATGCAAAAAAAATGTTTCCTTATAGCTTTTGGTTCATTCCGAATCGGAAGTGCAGGGTCAAAGAAAGCGCCCCGGCTTGAATCCAGTGTTCCGAGGTCTCATCCACAGGCTTGTAGGAATTGATGCTTAAAGGCAACTGGAGTAGATGGGCGTAAGAGAACGTCACGAGGAAGTTGTCCGTGAAACTATAAGTAAAGGCTAGCGACAGCATGCATCCGATGCCGAGCAGGTTTTCCGTATCTTCATTGTCGTCCGAATCCACGTGCAAAAAAGAAATGGTCGGTGAAAATTTTCCTTCGACGACATAATGACGTTTGGAAATGAATTCCGGCCCAACGCTTAAAAGGGACCAGATGGCTCCGTAAAGGGCGTCGTCATCCCCCAAGGCGGCTGGGCTAATGATCACATATTGAGGAATCAGGATCATCCACATCGGAGCGAGGTGAACTTCGCGCATGGTGTTCAAATAGCGGCGGTATTTGATGGGGATTTTTTCCTTGTTCGCATCGAGGGTCTGCGGCGTGATGACTCCATAGAGATTCAAATTGAAACCCGTATGGAATTCGCGCCCGGCGACTCCTGGAATCCAGAATGCGGTCGGGCCGATTCCTGCGTTAAATGGAACTTCTACGTGCGTAACGGGGCGTGCTGCATAGAGCGTTGCACTAAATGCGGTCAAAAACAAAAATGCAATCCACTTTTTCATTCTAAAGTTCCTAAATTGGAAAGTATCGAATATCAAGGATTAAAATATGAAATTATGGACATCTAGTATTTTTTCTGCTGCCATTTTGGGCACGCTAATCGCTTGTTCTTCTTCGCCAAAGCCAGAAACGGCTCCGGCTACAGCCGTGGCTCCGGCGGATTCTGCGTCGGTTGCCGTCAAAAAGGACACTTTGGTGACTCCGAAAGATCGTTACAGCTATGCGCTGGGCATGGATATGGGCCGCGCCATTAAAAATGTGGAAGCGGAAATCGACAAGGATCTCTTCTTAAAATCGTTGAGTGACCAGATGGATGGAAAGCCGCTCCTCATGACGGATTCCCAGGCTGAAAAGGCTCTCCAGGAACTGGTTCTCCAGATGCAAGTTGCCCGTGAAAAGAAAGCTGCGGAAGAAGCAAAGGCAGCTCTCGATTCCCAGAAGGTTTTCTTGGAAAAGAACAAGGCTGTGGAAGGTGTCATTACCACGGCAAGCGGTCTTCAGTATAAGTATATCACCAAGTCGAGCGATTCGACTGCCAAAATCCCGAAGCTCAGCGACAAGGTCCGTGTGCATTATGCTGGCGCACTGTTGAACGGTACGGAATTCGACAGCTCGATCAAACGCGGCGAACCGCTTGAATTCCCGGTGAATGCGGTTATCAAGGGCTGGCAAGAGCTTCTCACCTTGATGAAAGAAGGAGAAAAAGTCAAGGCTTGGATTCCGAGCGCTCTCGGTTATGGCGCTGAAGGCGCTTCTCCGGTGATTCCACCGAATGCACTTCTCGTGTTTGAAGTGGAACTTTTGAACGTGGTTTCGACAGCTCCGGTTGTGGATACCGCAAAGGTCAAGACTCCGGAAGAACTCAAGGCCGATAGCATCGCCGCAGTGAAGGCTGCAAAGAAGGCTGAACAGGACAGCATCGCTGCCGTAAAGAAGGCGAAGCAAGACAGTATCGCTGCCGCTAAAAAGGCAAAGGCAGATAGCATCGCCGCAGTAAAGGCCGCCAAGAAGGCTGAACAGGATAGCATCAAGGCTGCCAAAAAGGCAGAACAAGACAGCATCAAGGCTGCCAAAAAGGCCAAGCAGGACAGTATCGCTGCCGTAAAGAAGGCAAAACAGGATAGCATTGCTGCGGTAAAGAAGGCGAAGCAAGACAGCATCGCTGCCGCCAAAAAGGCAAAGGCCGACAGCATTGCCGCAGTAAAGGCCGCCAAGAAGGCTGAACAGGACAGCATCAAGGCCGCCAAGAAGGCGGAGCAAGACAGCATCGCTGCCGTAAAGAAGGCAAAACAGGATAGCAT
>DGSB01000051.1:0-3133 GCA_002390045.1 Fibrobacter sp. UBA4373 | reverse complement strand
CGAAGGCGGAACCGGCAAAGGCAGAAGCCGCTCCTGCGGAAGCTCCTAAAGCGGCAACCGCACCCGCAGTAGACTCTGCCAAAGCATCCGCTCCTGCGGCAAAGTAATTCTTGAAATAGATAAAGAGACAGGCCTTTCGCCTGTCTTTTTTCTTTAAAACGAAAAACCTTCCGTGAAAACGGAAGGCTTTACTTTTCAATCGGAAAAAATCAATGTTCCGCGAGACGAATCGCTTCGAGCATTTCGCGGACTGCCCGGTCCATTCCGTTCATCACGGCTCGTCCGATGATGCTGTGTCCGATCGTCAATTCTTCAATTCCGCTAACGCTTGAAATGTATCCGACGTTGCGGTAGTTCAAGCCTTGGCCGGCGTTGACGCGCAGACCGTATTTGCGGGCGAGAACAGTCATATCCTGGATGGCGACGAGTTCGCGGTCGACGTCTGCGGACGAACCGAGATCAAAAGCATTGGCGAAGTGTCCCGTGTGAAGTTCGACGAAGTCGGAACCGATTTTTTTGGCGGCTTTAACCTGATCGGTGTCCGGATCGATGAATACGCTGACAGCGATATCGTTGTTCTTAAAAGAGGCGACCGCTTTTGCCAATTCGTCAATGCGTGCCGCTACATTCAAACCGCCTTCGGTGGTCACTTCTTGGTTTTCTGGAACCAGGGTTACCATATCCGGTTGGATATCGATGGCGAGCTGGATCATTTCCGGCGTCGGGGCCATTTCCAAATTCAAATGAGTCGTTACAATGCCGCGGAGCAAGCGCACATCTCGTTCCTGAATATGACGGCGATCTTCGCGCAAGTGTACGCTGATTCCGTGGCAACCGGCAAGTTCTGCGATGGTGGCGCCTGCAACAGGATCCGGTTCGCGGATTTTGCGAGCTTCGCGGATCGTTGCGATGTGGTCAATGTTGACGCTCAGTTTAACAGACATATGCCCTCCTATTCGTTTTGGAAGATACTGGATAAACTTACAAATTCTGATCCCTGTGCGGTCGCTTCGGATTCCAAATTTTCAATCGCCTTGAAGGTCGCGTCAGAGAGAGGTAAAATCAAAATGGCTTTGCCGGAGCGCCTTGCCGCCTTTAGAACTTTCGAAACGTAGACGGCGTGGGTCATGCGTGAAGGGTCGAATGGGGATTCGATCTGGCAATTTAAATGGATTTCGTTGCAAACATCTTCTGTTCGGGAGTAGCGATTCCCTGTTAAATCCATAAACCAAAGACCTTGATCCTTCAAGGGTTTGAATAAGGCGCGAAGGAGTGCTTGCTGTTCAACGGCGCGGCTTCCAAATCGGGTTGCGACTCCTTGAACGTGAGGAATCTTCTCAATCGCATCGTTTACCAAGTCCTGAATGTCGGTTTTGGACTGGTGAATGAAGATCATCGATTTTGAAAATTTTTTGGAACGGAGTTTCTTGTCTTCCATGGGAAGCCAAATGACGGATTCATAATGGTCTAGGCTTTTTAATCCGGATTTTATCGTCGAAAGTTCGGAAGGGGTAATCAATAATGAATAAGGATATTTCAGTTGATTTAGCTCTTTTGAAAATCCGGCGAGTTCCTTGCTTGCGTAAAACGCCACGGCCAAGCGTGAGGTGTTGTTGTAAAAGCTGTCGGCAACTTGCAATTCCACATAGAAAGTGTCGCCAAAAGGCGCGACGAAATCGAAATCTACGACAGTTCCGGTCCTGCTTTCGATTTCTTCCATGGAAAGAACTTTACCGCCAAATTTCTCTAGATGTTTTTGTGCTCTTAAAAGGTAGTTCGGATAAGAAACTCCGCGGCCCACTTTCCATATTTCACGGGGATTCTTTTTTTTCTTCGGCATCACCTGGATGACGGGAATCTCCTGGAGCAGCTTTTTCATATAAGGGTCTGCATCGCCCAAAATAGGCTTTGCTTCTTTTAAGCCGGTTGCGATCAGAGTATTATCCAAGGCGCTTCGGTTCGTTAAAACGAAGAAGACCCCTAAAAGGACAATCATAGCGCAAATCGTCACAAGGATGAGATTCTTTTTTTTCATGCAGTCCAAATATAACTACATTGAAAATCGATGCCTCTTCTTTGTGCTCTAGTCGGCGCCACTGGCGTAGGAAAAACGAAACTCTCTCTTTCCCTTGCGAAAGAGCTCCGTGCCGAAATCATTTCCATGGATTCCCGGCAAATCTATCGAGACTTTTGTATCGGTACGGCTCAACCATCCAAAGACGCGTTACGAACGATTCCGCATCATCTAGTCGATTTCTATCCGCCAACGGAAAGCTTTTCTGTAGGGGAATTCGTGCGAGAAGTCAAAACGCTTTTGCGAAAGAATCCAGAGACCTCATATATATTGGTCGGTGGCACGGGAATGTATTTGCAAGCTTTGACCGAAGGACTCGCTGAAATTCCGCCGGTAAGCGAAGACGTGCGGGAGCATTGCGAAAAAATGCTTGCCGAAGAAGGGCTGGAGTCTTTATTCAAAAAAGTTCAAGAGGTGGATCCGGATTCCGCACAAACTATTCTTCCGCAAGACCGTCAGCGTTTGCTTCGGGCTCTTGAAGTGTCGATGCAAACAGGACGCAAATTCTCCGAGATACGAAACGACCGTAAAGGTGGAGTCGGGCGTGTGAAAACTTTCTGGCTTGATCGTGAACGGACAACGTTGTATGCAAACATCGACAAACGTGTTTTGCAAATGGTCGAAGATGGTTGGAAAGAAGAAGTGGAAGCCCTGTTAGAACGCGTTCCTTTGAATGCTCCTGCTTGGCAAAGTCTCGGATATAAAGAATGGATATCTTGCATTCAGGGCAAAATGTCCGAAAAAGAGGTGATAGAAACGGTTCAGCAAGGGACAAGGCGCTATGCAAAACGTCAAATCACCTGGTTTAGGCATCAAACAGTGGCAGAAAGAGTGGATTTGGACATCCCTTTCGACGAAAGCTTTGCGAAAATCGTCAGTGCCTTGACGAAATAAATCAGAAAATTGTTCTTAGAATGTTGATAGAATGTTCTTTGCGAGAAATTAAATGCGGAGAAAGGTGTTTTTTGGCATTGAAAGCGAAAAAAAAGCGAAAAAATGAAAAAAACGAGAAAAACACCCTTGACGTTTTTGCAGGGATTTCTATAATTGGCGTCGTTC
>DGSB01000027.1 GCA_002390045.1 Fibrobacter sp. UBA4373 | reverse complement strand
ATTCCGATTTTATTCCTTAAAGAGCCCATCGACATATTCCGCCTTGCTGAAAGGCACAAGCTGGTCGATGCGTTCGCCCATTCCCACCCAGAGAATAGGCACCTTCAGAGAGCTTGCAATCGAAAGGACGGAGCCACCATGAGCCGTACCGTCGAGCTTTGTCACGACAAGCCCCGTCAGCGGAAAACTCTGGTTAAAGATTTTCGCCTGGTTGATCGCATTTTGTCCCGTGTTGCCGTCGAGAACGAGCATCATATCATGCGGATAAGAAGGATCGATTTTCTTCAACACGCGGACGATCTTCGCCAGTTCTTCCATCAGGTAATCTTTGTTCTGCAAACGACCTGCTGTATCGATGAACACGACGTCACAGCCGCGCGCCTTTGCCGCCTGGCAAGCGTCGTAAGCGACTGCAGCCGGGTCCGAGCCTTCCGCATGGTGCACGAATTCCGCGCCGGAACGTTTTGCCCAAACCTCCAGCTGTTCAATCGCCGCCGCACGGAACGTATCCGCCGCAGCGATCATCACCTTGTGACCTTCGTCCGCAAACTTCTTCGCGAGCTTTCCGATCGTCGTCGTTTTACCGGCACCGTTCACGCCAATCACAAGGAACACGTGCGGATTTCCCTTAAATTCAAACTTCGGAGGATCCACCAGAAAGCGTTCTGCTTCCGAGCGCAAAATGTCCAGAACTTCATCTTGCGAAAGCGATTTGCCCAAAGCTTCTTCACGGAGTGCATCCGTCAAAAGGAAAGCAGCACTCGTGCCGACATCCGCTTTGATCAGGCGCTCTTCAAGCTCTTCAAGCATTTCATCGGTCACCTTGCCTTTGCCGGCAATGCCCTTGATTTCGCCGAGAATCGCATTGCGGGTCTTCTGGAGGCCCGTTTTAATGGCAGAAAAGAAACCCATTAGAGAACACTCTTCACTTCGTCGATGAGACCGTAAGCCTTCGCTTCTTCCGCCGACATAAAGTTATCGCGTTCCGTATCGCGGTCCACTTCTTCCACCGTCTTACCGCTCGTCTTTGCAATGATATTCGTTGTAATCGAACGGATGCGGAGCATTTCTTCGGCCTGGATCTTGATATCGCTAGCCGGGCCTTCCATCTGGCCCTGAATCAACGGCTGGTGAATCATAATGCGGGCAGACGGCCAAGCATAACGCTTGCCCTTAGCTCCGGCGGTCAAAAGTACGGCGCCCATCGAAGCCGCCTGGCCACAACAGACCGTCACCACATCGCTTTGGATTGCGTTCATCGCGTCGTAAATGGCGAGACCGCTCGAAATCACTCCACCCGGGCTATTGATGAAGAAAATGATATCGTCATGGGAAAGGGAATCGAGATACAAAAGCTGCTTCACGATCTTGCCTGCGCTTTCATCATCTACCTGATTCCACAAAAAGATTTTGCGGTTATTCGAAAAGAATTCTTCAGCCTTCTTCATGAAGTCCGGAGTCTGTTCCTTTTCTTGTTCTTTTTCGGCTTTCTTTGCGGCGTTCATTCAAAAACTCCATCGGGTAAAATTTGTTCCGCACTAATTTACAAAATTTCCAAGGTTCCATTTTTGGTGAAAATCCCAATTAGCTATATTAAAGCCGTGGAACAGACAATCGTAGCCCCCGCAACCCCGCATGGAACCTCTGCACTCGCCGCCATTCGCGTGAGCGGTCCAAATACCCGTACCATTTTGCAGAAAATGTTCCGTTGCGACACCCCCAAGCCTCGCATGGCAACGCTTGCCACAGCACGGCACCCCGAAACGCAAAAGAAGATCGATTCTCTGCTGTACATTTTTTACGCAGGGCCAAATTCTTACACCGGCGAAGATTCGCTCGAACTTTTTCCGCACGGGAACCCTCTGATTGTCCGCAGTTTAATCGATGCGATGTGCAGCCTTGAAAACGTGCGCATCGCTTACCGTGGCGAATACACGAAGCGCGCTTTCTTGAACGGGAAAATGGACCTTGTGCAAGCGGAATCCGTCGCCGACGTCATTCACAGCCAGACTCTTTCTGCACTCGACAATGCGCACAAGCTTTTATCGGGAAAGTTCTCCAAGGACGTTCACGATCTTGCGCACAAACTAAAAGATATTTCCGCCCGGATTGAACTCGAAGTCGATTTTGTCGAAGAAGAGGCGGATCCGGATTTTGCGGGTTGGAAAGATCGTTTTACCGAAATTCAAGAAAAAGTCAAAGACCTTATCCGTCATTTCAAAAATTCCGGAGCGATCAACAAAAAACCGCGTATCGTTTTGTACGGAGCACCGAATGCGGGAAAATCGAGCCTGCTGAACGCCCTTCTAAAAGAAAACCGCGTTCTCGTCAGTGATATTCCCGGCACGACCCGCGACTTTATCGAAGTTTCTTTACCGCTCCCCTCGGGCGAAGCGACGCTGATCGATACCGCAGGCATCGCCGAAGTCGCCCAGAATGCGCTCGACGAGCGTTCCATGGAAAAAAGCGTCGAAGCGATCGAATCCGCAGACCTCGCGATTTGTCTCATTGACGCCACCCAAGCAAGTTCTGTCGAAACGCAAAAGCAAATCGCCGAAGCCAAAGAAAAAGGGCACTGGATCGTCTATTCCAAAATCGATCTCGCCGGGGATGCTCCCATTCCGAAAGACGTCTCGCTCACCCTTTCTTCCAAAGCGGGAACAGGCCTTTCGGAACTCGTGCAAATGCTCGACAAGGCGCTCTTTCCCGAAGGCGAAACAAGCGACGAATACTGGATTACAAGCGAACGCGAATGCGCCGCCCTGCGTGAAGCCGACGCAGGACTTGACCGCATCCAGGCACTTCTCGACACCAATCCCGCCGTGGAACTCATCGCCTTCGAACTTCGCTCCGTCACCAATTCCTTGGCAGAAATCGTTGGCGAAATTTCGAGCGAAGACGTTCTGCAAACGATTTTTAACGGCTTCTGCATCGGAAAGTAAATGCAACAGCAAATTCTCGATCTCTGCAATCGCATTTCAAACGTCACCTACGAAAACCTGACGAAGATCATTCGCTATTCCGAAGCAAAAAGCGCGGACGGTGCCCGCAAACTCGACGACAGCTACGAAAACGATCTGGATTCCTGGATGGGCGGCGGTACATGCTTTAGCCTCACCTGGCACCTGTACCAGGAACTCCGCAGCATGGGTTATGCGCCCAAGCTTTTAATGGGCGACAAGCGCATCGAAAAAAACATTCACTGCGCCCTGCTCCTTCCTGTAGACGGTGAAGATTTTTTACTCGATCCAGGATACTTGATTTTTGACCCGTTAAAAATTCCCGTCGCCATTCCATTTCAAAAAAGCGAAGCCTTTTATCCGCTCGTTCCGAACGTGGTCCGTTTGGAGCTGGAAAACGGAGTCCTTGGGCTGTACACGGGTTCGCTCAAAGGTCCTTTGAAGCTCCGGTTTGAATTCAACATTTTGGGCGTCACTCCGCAGGAATTCCAAAAACACTGGAGCGAATCCTTTGACCGCGAAATGATGACTTATCCGGTACTGAATAAGCTCGACCGAGAAAAAGGCATCCAGTACTACTTCCAAAAAGGGAACCTGCTCATCCGCGATAAAGACGGTTCGCGCATGGAAAAGATCCTGCCAGAAGACCAAGTTTCAAAGCTCCACGCGATATTTGGCATTGAAGAAGAAACGATCGAAAGAGCTCTCGGCGTTCTCAAAAAATGACATAAAAAAAGACCCGCACAACAGCGGGCCTTTTCGCATCTAAACAGAATTACTTCTGCAAGCAAACGCTTGCATTTGCAGCGCCGTAAAGGCTAATGCTATAATCCTTGATCACGTACACCGGAATCTTCTTCAAGAGCGGCCGGATGTTCGGATTGTAATTCTTTTCAAAGTATTCCATGAACAGATTGTTGTTCACGAGCCAGCGCAAATCCTTTTGCACCGTACCGCCGGCGAGGTAAAAACCGCCAAACGGAAGGAGGAGCGTGCAGACGTCGCTTGCGTAGCGGGCAAGCATCTTCACAAAAAGGCGCATCATTTCTGCCGCAACCGGATCCGTATCACTTGCACGGCTAATGTACTTCGGGCGATCGTTCCAAACCGTTTCTTCGATCTTCTTGAACGCATCGTTCTGCGGAACGCCCTTCGTATCGCGCCACCATTCATAAAGGTGGGCAAGGCCCATGCCGGAGCAAAGAGGTTCCACGCCCGGAACTGCACCAATGCGCTTTTCCATATAATCGCGGAAGTCCTGCATATCCTTGTCAAACGGTGCAAACGTCATATGGCCGCCTTCCGAGCTCGCCGGAATGTATGTCTTGCCGTCATAAGCAAGGAAAGAAACGCCCATACCCGTACCCGGGCCGATTACAGCCTTGGTCGTCGGTTTCGATTCCGGAGTCGAACCGTCCAAATGCGGGATCTTATAAATCTGTTCCGAATCATTCACGTTCAGAGTCGGAATGCCGTAGCTGATAGCAATGAAATCATTCACCACGAGCACCGGAAAGCCGAGCTTATTCGTAAGGTCGTTCCCGTCCACGCGCCATTCGAGGTTCGTCATCACGCAACGGTTATCGGCAACAGGGCCAGCCGCGCTGATGCAGCAGTGGCTCGGCTTCAAATCGGCACGTTTTTCAGCCGCGATCTTCAAAGTTTCCGCAATCGGTTCTTCAAGTCCGTTAATTTTTCCGGAAGCATAATCCGCTTTCATCACCAACGTAAACTTGCCTTCTTTGCAAGCAACAAGCGCCAAATTCGTATTCGTAC
>DGSB01000014.1 GCA_002390045.1 Fibrobacter sp. UBA4373 | reverse complement strand
GCTTCTTTTGAAGGAATGTATGAACGCACGCTTGTTATCAATGGTCTTTCCAAGTCCCACTGCATGACGGGTTGGCGTACGGGTTACGTCGCAGCTCCGAAAGAAATCGCAAAGCTCATTGCAAAGGCGCAAGGTCAGACGACTCATCATCCGTCAAACATCGCCCAGTATGCAGCGGAAAAAGCTTTGAAAATGCCTCTCGACGTCGTGTACAAAATGCGGGATGAATTCCGTCGTCGCCGGGATTTCCTTTATGGAAAAATTTCGCAGATTCCTGGCGTTTCGCTTCGCGTTCCGAATGGAGCGTTCTACCTCTTTGCCGATATCAGCGCTTTATTCGGAAAGAAAACTCCCGCTGGAACGCTCGTGACGAATTCCGTCGAATTCTGCACCTATTTGTTAGAAACCGTCGGACTTGCCATTGTGCCGGGAAGCGCCTTTGGTCGCGAAGGTTATGTGCGCTTTTCGTATGCCGCCTCCATGGAAACGCTTACCGCTGCAGCGGAACGTTTTGAAAAGGGTATCCGCGCGCTGCAATAATTTTCTGTCGCTATGGCTTCCACATTTTTCGTTCAGAAAATTTCTGCAAACGCCCCGTTCCTGATTGGGCGCGGGAAAGACGTAGACTTTCCTCTGAAGGACGCCTCTGTTTCGAGGCACCATGCCAAAATTGAATTTCGTGACGGACATTGGATCTTTACCAATTTAAGTCAAACTTCGGGAACTCTATTCGAAGGGAATAGCATTCAAGAAAAAGAAATTCACCATGGCGATGTGTTTATGCTCGGTCTGCAACAGCTCCGTTTTGCGCTGAAGCAGGGAGAGCTTTCGCTTTCGCATGTGCGCTCCATTGAAAATGTCCCCGCCATTCCGCTGACACCGGGAAAACCTCTCCTTCTCCACCGCGGAACAAACGATGACGAACCGGGGACAATCCTCCACCCCGCTTGCCCGAAAATTCTTGCGAAAGCAACCCTCGCTGGCAAGCGATTAAAGCTCGTCTTTGCCCATCAGATTTGGCATCGAACGCTTTACCTAGAAAATCACGGAACGCTAAAATTACCGTGGTGCCTTATCGAATTTCGCGACGGAAATTTATTTCTGCACCAAAAGGACATCGGCTTCTCGCTTGTTGTCAAAGACATTTCCGTCGAGCTTTCCCATCGGGAAATTCTTCAGGACATCCGATTCTCGTTACCCGCAGGAAAGATCCTTTCGATCATCGGCATGAGCGGTCAAGGGAAAAGTACATTCTTGGAGCTTCTCGCCGGAAAAGTGCGCAAATCCAAAGGTTCCATCCATCTGGATTGTATCGATCATGAAGAGGGCGACGTTCGCCGCGAAATCGCCTATTTACCGCAAGAGCCTTTGCTTCGAGATTCTCTGACCGTTATGGAGACGCTCCGTTTGGCAGCTCGCATTACACTCCCCAAGGATTATTCGGAAAAAGAAACCGACGCAAGAGCTCATAGTTTGTTGCAGTTGTTGCACATCGACGCCTTAAAAGACAGCCGCGTCGGAGTCCTTTCCGGAGGCGAACGCCGCCGCGTCGCCATCGCTTCCCAGCTGATGGGCGGACCGGGATTGATTCTTTTAGATGAGCCTCTTTCGGGACTAGATCCTTTGAACGCCAAGCGCCTTTGCGCCCATTTAAAAATTCTTGCATCCAAAGGGCACACGGTCATCTTAACGACTCACAGCTACGAAGCGCTACAAGTTTCGGACGAAGTTTTGTTAATCCATCAAGGTCAAATGGGATTTTACGGAACGCCCAAAGACGCCTTCCGTTTCTTTAACGCAGAAGATCCCGAAGGAATCCTAGA
The DNA here is from genome assembly GCA_002390045.1 of Fibrobacter sp. UBA4373. Lineage (GTDB taxonomy): Bacteria > Fibrobacterota > Fibrobacteria > Fibrobacterales > Fibrobacteraceae > Hallerella. Next base: position 3,531 of record DGSB01000014.1, on the reverse strand, counting down.
AACCCTGTCCGATCGTACCGCATCCAATTGGACGGAATCCGGATATGGAAATGCGATCGAAGAACCGGAAGCGACTCCTATTTTTTTCCCAAAAGTTCCTAAAAAAGAAATGTTCTTTTACTTCTTTTCGTTGCTGTTCAAGCAATGGTTCAGGGACCGCGGAAAGGCGCTTTCGCTGATCCTTCAGCCGATGATTGTCGGCTTTTTGCTTTCGCAGATTTTTTCGAGAACATCCTCGCTCTGGGTTGCCGCGTTTGCGCTTGTCTTATGCGCAAACTGGTTTGCCCTTTCGCTTTCCGTGCGCGAAATCGTACAAGAAAAAGACTTGCTGCTCGATGAATTCCGCAAAGGAACTTCCCCTTATGCGGTCCTCTGCTCTAAGCTTCTTTTTACCAGCTTTTTTGCCTTTTTAGAAACCACGATTGCCTACAGTTTTTTTGCAGACAACATCGAAGTCTATCCTTCGGTTTTTCTTTGCCTGATTCTGATTGCAACGGTTTTACCTGCTTCCGCCGCAGGACTTTTGCTGAGTTCTTTTGCCAAAAATCCGGGGCAGGCAAACGCGTTTCTTCCGTTGATCATCCTGCCACAGATCGCTCTTTCTGGAGCCCTTGTTTCCAAAGACCAAATGACTCCTTTAGCACAAATCCTTAGCAACGCTGTATGGACCAGCTTCGATCAATCCGCGTTGCAGAGTGTTTTCACTGGGCTTGAACCAACCCTTTTTGATATAGTTCTCCCTACCGGGATTGCGTGCATAATTTATATTATGACAGTATTCGCGTTAGAAACCATGAAGAAAGCAAAATGACCGTAGAAAAATTTCCTCGACCGTTCAATGAAAATTACGAACTTTTAGGCGTTCTCGGAAAAGGTGGCATGGGCTATGTGTATAAGGCTCTGCAAAAAAATCTGAAACGAGAAGTCGCCCTTAAAGTCCTTGACGCCTCTTCGGACAAGGAATCCATTGAACGCTTCTACATGGAAGCGCAAGCGATGAAAGAGCTGGACCATCAAAACCTGGTGCAGGTTTTTGATTTTGGAAAGCAAGGAAACCAGCTTTTTATTGCAATGACCTATGTGAAAGGTAGCACCCTTTCCGAAGTCCTTGAACATCGACGCCGTCTGGATTTTGACGCGATCGAAATCATCGCCAAACAGGTTGCTCGTGGACTTCTCTATGCCCATAGCAAAGGCATTGTCCACCGCGACGTGAAGCCGTCAAATATCATGATTACTCACGACAACCGTGTGTATCTGATGGACTTTGGAATTTCGCACATTCAATCGGCCGAACGTTTGACTCTGACCGGAATGACGATGGGAACCCCGGAGTACATGTCTCCGGAGCAATGCCATGGGGACGAAGTTTCCATTGGTTCCGACATTTACAGCCTGGGCGTTATTTTGTTCGAAATGACCTGCGGTCGATTGCCGTTTACCGGTTCAAAGCCGATTGAAATCGCCATGAAGCATGTGCAAGAAGATCCTCCCAATCCGGAGAACTTCCGCCCGGACATGCCCAAGGGTCTTGCAAAGCTCATTCTCAAATGTCTCAAGAAAAGCGTTGCCGATCGTTTTAAGGATATGCAGGAATTTTTGGACGCACTCGACATTGTCTTTGCGCCTTTGCATCCGGGAGAACGTCACGGGCACGATACGATGAGCATTCGAAATCTTATCAAAAACCGCCCGCTGATTTCAAACCAGGTTACAGACAAAGTCTTTAAATTCACGAATAAACATGCAATGCTTTTTGCGATTGCGCTGTTTCCGCTTTTAATCCTTTTAATTCTCGCATTCTTGCTGACGTACAAGCCTCCTAAAACTTTGCAAGAAGTTTCAGGAGTCGAAATCCGCGCCGCCCACGAAGAACGCGACATGGAAGGAGACGACGATTACGACGAATCCAATCTTCTCGATAAAAATTTAAGGACAGCATGGCTCCTTCCCATGCCGACAAATTCCCGCGCACCGATCTGCATTCTCGACTTTGATCAGCCGACAATCGTTACGAACATCGGACTTGCAACGGGCTTCCAAAAATCTGTTGATGACGAATTCGGCGACCGCTTCCGTATTTTCAACAAACCCAAAACGCTTTCGTTGTTGACCAAGGAAGGTTTTCGCCAAACGATTCACTTAGAAGATATCAAAGGCGTGCAATATCCAACGATGAAACCGATGGAAACAACCGAAATTCAAGTGTTTTTGGATGATGCGTATATTGTCAACGAATCCAATGACTTTGCGATTTCCGAACTCCGTATTCTCGGTTTGCTTGCACAATGATTGCTTCCAAAAACAGAGTATGTTACAATAAACAAAAAGGACAATTTGCCGAACTGCATGCCGCCGCATTTCTTTGCCGAAACGGTTGCACAATCCTTTCGAGAAATTACCGCTATAAGAACGGAGAACTGGATATCGTTGCCAAAAATTCCCAAGGCGTTATCCTATTCGTGGAAGTCAAGTCCGTTTGGGATCCGCTAGCAGGCAATCCGGCAAGCCGTGTCAATTCAAAAAAGCAGTACCAGGTTTGGAAAACGGCAGCCCATTTTTTGCATTTTCACGGCGGACAAAATCAAAAATGTAGGTTTGACGTCATTAGCGTCGACATGCGCTTCGGAAAGCTCGTTCTAAAGCATTATCCGGACGCTTTTGTAGCCACACGCGTCATTCCCGAATGTTAAATTTGAGCGCACTATGAATTCAACGCGACTGGAAGTACACCCTCTGAATCCGCAAGCACGCCTTGTCAAACAGGCTGCGGATATCCTTGACAAAGACGGACTCGTCCTTTACCCGACAGAATCCGGTTATGCAATCGGTTGCAATGCGCAATCGTCCAAAGCAATCCATCGTCTTTATCAGCTGAAAAAGCCGATGAAAAAATTCGTCATGGCAATCATCCTTCCGGATATTCGCAAAGCTTCCGAATTTGCTCATGTCAGCAATTTTGCATTCCAGATCATGAAGCGTCGCGTTCCTGGTCCTTATACATTTATTCTTCCCGCCGATCCTTCGATTGCTCGTAAACTGGATGTCAAGCGTCCAGAAGTCGGATTCCGTATGCCGGAACATCCTTTTTTCAAGGAACTCTTCCGAGTTTACGACAAACCTATTTTGAGTACCGCGGCGAAACTTTCGGATGATGAAATTTTCACGGAGCCGGATGACCTCTGGAAGCTTTTCCAGCACAGCGTCGACCTGATGATTGATTGCGGTTCAATCGAAATTCACCCGACAAACATCATCAGTCTCGTGGGAGATTCCATCGAAGTCATCCGCGGTGAACTTTTGCCGGAACCTTGATTTTTGCACAACCGCTTACGGAGACCAGGCGTAAGAAAGCGTCCATGCCGTAGCCCAAATCACAGCGAGCAAAAAACGCGTTTCCTTTTTATAGGGATGCATCCAGAAGACCGGTAAAAAAGCGAGCGGTAAAATCACAAAAGGCATCCATTGGAAATCGACGCCTCGGTACGAAAGCGAAAGCATTCCAAAGAAATCGATCCAAATCCAAAGCAA
>DGSB01000090.1 GCA_002390045.1 Fibrobacter sp. UBA4373 | reverse complement strand
CACTCGTTTGTTTCGCGGTATGCGTCTTTTTCTGGGAGATCCCGTACTGAGAGTTTGAAATTTCGGCGGTCATCGACGGTGGGTCATACCCGTTCCCATTCCGAACACGGAAGTCAAGCCACTTGTCGCCGATGGTACCTGGCCCTCGGGCCCGGGAGAGTAGGTCGCCGCCGGATCCCCGGGCCCCCGCGAGAGATCGCGGGGGCCCTTCCTTTTTTTGCCCGCCGGAGCGGGCCGCCCCCCGCCATGCCCACCCGGACCTTCCCCTGCAATCCCTTTGTGGGCGGTCCCTTGAATCGCATCCTCTACGGCTGGGGCTTTACTTTTTTCAGAGATTAAACAACAAGGCGGCCTGTGCAGGTCGCCTTTTTTTTGTTCCGGATGCCGGGGCTAGAGTAACCCTAAGGTTTGCTTGATGATTTGCTCGTCAGTTCCTGCGGGGAAGAGGGCTCGTTCTTCAGGAGAAATGAAGATGAGTTTGCGTTCTTCTTCGGGGAGAGCGGAGCGATTTCTTAAAACGACAGGCTTGCCTGTGACCGTATAAAAGAATGATCCTGTTTTGATAAAGGCTTTTTTGGCCAAACCCTGGGCAATTGCATCCTTGATGGCTCGGACAACTGCTGGACCTGCGCGATGCACTCCATGAAGGTGTAAAATACGGCGGATAAGGCTCTTCTCGTGGATGGGCGACTCTGCGTCTATATAGAACTTCATCTGCAAAACGAGCAGTTTGGAGGCCAGTTCTGGAATGGGAACGTCGTGAACGGTTCCTTCGATTTTGGGCTGAAGAATCTGATAAGGTTCAACGTGAAATTCTGGAGTATCCGCCGTATCGATATCTTTTTCACGTGGAGGAGGAGCGACGCTTTGCTCCACAGCAATCGTTGTAAGAACATGTCCTCGTTCGTCTTCGGTAGAACGGTACCAGTTTGGACACCAAAGCGGTATGATCTTCCAACCAAGACGTTCCAAAATTTTAGGCCGTAGATAGTGACGATCTTCGACGGAAGCGCGTAAAAAGTCGTTGCCCGAATCGCTTTCGATCCCGAGCAGGAAGTGTTCTGGGTTGTTGGCGTCGCGGATTGCGAACTGGACGGATGCCCCGTTGTATCCCCAACCGGTTTCGATTTCCACATCTTCGGTATTGATTTCTTTGAAAATTTGCTCACAGAGATGTGTCTGGATGGGATTCTTTTCAAAGATATCCGCATCCTTAAAGGCTTCAATGTATTTGAGAAAATCTACGTAAGCACGGACTCCTGCATTGGGTGAAGATGTGGCTTCCGTTTTTTCACTTGCGAAAATGCGGAGACTGGATAGCGCATGGGTGGCACAGACGTTGATCAACTTTGTGTTGAAGCCTTGACTTGCGATTGTCGTGTTAGGTTCTGCGCATATAAAAAGCGTATCGCGATAATCGCCTGACGCTTCTTCCGGGAGACGCACGTATGGATCGCGAAGAACGTCTTTGGGAGAAACAAAGAATCCGAGATCCGGATGCTCGTGAATTTTTTTCAGAATTGCCTGGAAAACGCTGAGACGTCGTTCTTCGGTAAAAACGATAATCCCGAGCGACTGCATCGGATGCTGTTCGACATGTTTTGCCGCAGCATCGGCGATGGCTTGGGAAAGATCCTTTTCATAATGGATATGCAAATCGCGGGCAATCGTATTCGGGGGCGGAAGCTTCCGAATCTTCTTGCCGTAAAAGTTCTTGTTTGCATAATCAATTAACAGCGGATGCTTGTGAAGAATGTTCAGGGACAGGAATGAAAGCTTTGCGCCTTTGTAAAGCGAATACGCGAGGATGCTTTCGAGCTGGGGAGCGACAAATCCCGGATGGCGGTCTTCGCCTTGGATGATCGGACACTGCGGTGTTGGCAAATTCGAATCCCCGAAAAGGACGACCCGTTTTGAGCGAAGCAGTGCAGGCATGGCTTGCAGGGGAGGAATCGTTTCTGCGTCCAGGATGACTGCGACATCGAAAAGGGCGTGTTCCTGCGGGAGCGCTTCTGCGGTCTGCCCGATAGGCAAAATGGTCAGGAGCTTAGGATTTTTTTGCAGGGCGTCTTTGGCATAACGCAGATTCATGGTGCAAAGGTCATCTGTTGCTTCGCGAAAATCTCGGGAATGCTTGGAATGAACTTTGGGCGTCGAAGAAAATATCGCCGGGAAAATCTTGCAGGCGCGCTGTATTTGCAGGGAACTCCAGTAGCGAGAAAGTTCGGAAATCAGCTGATCCTGATGAGGATGGTTTTCGACAACGGCTGCTTCGAGAGCGGACAGCCCCATTTTTTTAAGCTCGTTTCGCTTATGCTGAATTTGCGTGTAAAGGGGAAGCAGGGAAAGGGACGATTCCCAGCGGGCGATGAGAGCCGCTTGTTCGTCAACGGTATCGCAGTCGATAGACGCGTCAAATCCGAATTCCTCGCAAAGGTCCTTGAAGTTTTCTTCTGCACTTTTGCAAAGTTCCCGCAGTTCATCCGCATTGCGGATTTGATCTTTGAGCTGGCTGTATTTGGAAAGAATCGCGTAAGAAAGCGAGGCGTGATCCGTCTTTTCTGCTTTTTTGCGGAAGTCGTAAAACCATTGCAGCTTGGCTGCCAAAACGATCCAGTTTGTGTGCTCGAATTGCCAAGTTTTACCAAAAAGGTGACCCGCCAGGGCCGAGGTATTCATGTAGAGCTTTTTGCAGTCCTGGAGGCGGATCAATTGGTCGGTAAGGGTCAGCAGGTCTGCGTCCTTTTTACCCTGCTTCGGATTTTTTAAGGTGCGGAGCAGGGTTTTTCGGGCGCTGTGATAATATTCGGAAAAGGCCTTGAAGGTACGGTCCTGATTATTTTTCAGGACTTCTCTTGCGGCTCCCAATTGCATATCGATGGCTTCGTCGATAAAGACGGGAGATCCGTTCCGCCTAAATTCTGACCATGTGGCTCCTGCATTGGGCAGGGCGCGGAGTGCTTCTTCGAATGTTGTCCAGTCTTTGGAGTCTAAAATCCAGCCGTCAAAAGATGGTGTGGATTCGTTAAAGTCGGATGTAATCGCTTTGCTGATATCCGCAAGCTCTGAAATGTGGATTGCCTGGTCAAAGAACAGGGCCTTGGATACGCAATCGGCGAGAGTGACAAGCGTCTGGAATTCCGCCTTGGCACGCTCCAGCTTTTGGGCCAGATTTTTTTGCTGAAGTTCGTTTGTGGAATCTAGAGAAACTCCACGGTAGGCTTGGAGGGCCTTTTTGGAATCGTCGAATTCGAGCGTTTCGAGAAGATCCTGTAAAAGACTTTTTGCCAGATGGATGCTTTCGCGGTCAAGAGCTTCTGTGCCGGCGAAAGTCGAATCTGGCCAAATTTTCTTCCGCGTTCCCGTTTCGGCAAGAATTTTCAAGGACTCGGATAGGGTACTGTTTCCCGGCGGAATCGGCATGTTCGCTGCACGATTGTAATCGGTCAAAATTTTGCGCGATCCGGCTAGAGCTTCCCGGGCTTTGTCTAAAGTGATATCCTTGTATTCTACATGCAAGGGGTTCCAGAATTTTTCAAAGCGGACAATGGAAGCTTTTTTCTTGTAGGTAAGGAGAACCTTTTTTCCTTTAGAAACGCTTTCGGAAATAAAATTGGCCAAGAATTCTTCTTTGGCAGATCCGGGAGGCGCTTCTACCGCATAGATATTGTTTTCCGGGGAAAGAGCTTCGAGCAAAGCCGTACTCGCTTCGGAATCCAGAGTGTGGATGAAGTAATGATCCACCGGGTTAAAGCGTTCGTCCGGATGAAGTTCGTCAAGGAGAGAATCCGAAACGTGGATTCCTTCTTCGGAAAGAAGCTGTGAAAGCAACGGCGTTTGCGAAGGTTCGCCCTGTTTCCAGGATTTGGCTTCGGTATCTTCGTAAGCGTAAAGGCTCGCCTTGTCGTAAAAACCGATGAACATGCCTCGGGAGGTTGTTTTCCAACCGGAGACTGTCTTAGTGGCTTCATCGACTGCGGCAAAATAATTGCGAATGTCGAAGCTGTTTCCGTTCCAAAAATCATGTGCAGAGGGCAATTCGACGACTCCACGGTTTTTGATGCGGAGCGGAACGTTTTCGATAGGGGCGGACTTCGTCAAAGAAACTTCGAGAGTTTTCGGATCGATCTGCAGAGGGACGAGAAGCAGGGGGGCTGTGCTCTGGGATCTTAAAAAGCCGATGGCAAGGAAAACATTCTGCTCCCCAGTTCCTTCTTCCATGCAGCGGAAGGCATAGCGGAAGTCAGCGAAAAGCGCATTTTGGGATTCCGCTGTAAATTGCGGAGTTACCGGTGCAAAAAGGGAAAGCGGGAGGGAAACGGGTTTACGAGCCCATTTTTCAAAAAACGGAATTCCGTCTTCGGTAAGGAGCGGTGTCTGATATTTAGCCCGGGGAGCCACATGCAAAAGACGGCTTTTGGAGCTTAAATCAAAGGATGCATCGCGTAATTTTAAGAGTTTTTGATACAGATCGTCCGCCATATATAACGGAATATAAATTGAAACTTTTAGAAAAGGCGATTTTTTACGAGTTGAATTGAATCGTTTACAGAAAGAAGTTCTGGCTTTGGCAAAAAGCCTGCCTGGGCACAAACTTCCCCGAGAAGCGCTTCTGCGGATTTGCCCGCATCCCTTTCGCCACGGATGCTTTCTGCGTGCTCTCGTTTGGAAAGTTTTTTCCCGGTCGGGTCCACAATCAGAGGGTGATGTAAAAAGAGGGGAGGCTCTTTTCTGCCTAGAGCTTGAGCTAGAATAATCTGGCGTGAAGTCGAATGCTTCAGATCTTCTCCGCGGACGACAAGCCCGACTCCTTCTTCGAAATCATCGGCAACGACCGCGAATTGGTAAGTCCATTGCCCGATGCGGTCCTTGAGCGCGAAATCTCCGCAGATGTCTTTGGGGTTTTCTGTCAATTTGCCGAGGCGGAGATCTTCCCAGTTGACGGAAATATCGGGAGTCTTGAAGCGGATCGCGTGATTTTTGGCAAATGGAAGCCCGAGTTCCTTGCAATGCCCTTGGTAAATGATTTCACCGTCTTCGTTCGTCGGATTGGTTTCGAATGTGAATTTCCGGGAGCAATCGCAGGCGTAAATCAGATTTTTTTTCCGGAGAATTTCGAGAAGGCGTTCGTAACGTTCCGTATTGGAGCTTTGAATCGATTCCGCTTCCCAGGTGAACCCCAGCCATTCCAGATCTTCGCGGATGGCGTCGATATAGGCCTTTCTCGCACGACTTTGATCGTGGTCTTCGATACGCAGGCGTACTCGGTATCCGAATTTTTCGGCAGCCGCATAAACGTAAAGAGCGGAAAGAATATGCCCTCGGTGCAGGTATCCTGTGGGGCTTGGCGCAAATCGTGTGAAAGGATAATCGGGATTCATCGGATTATAAGTTAATTAAAATGAGTAAAAATTTTAGAATTTGAAAATTAAAGTTTATATTAGGGGCGTATCATTCTTTTGTGGCTGATATGGGAGATTTTATGATCAGACGTATTCTTGGGTTGGGACTTGTTTTGGGTGCTTTTGCTTTTGCAGAGGATATTTCTGCGACGACCGCAAACGGATCTGTCGTGATTTTGCACGATAATGGTCGCTGGGAATATTACAATAACAATTCCAAAGTCCGGGATATTCGCGAGTCCGCCATTCCCAAGGATATGCAGACCACCGTTTCGATTGAATATGAATCTCCGGAAAAGTTGCGGGGGGATATGCGGATGCGGATGGATGCGGATTTTGCAACGGAAGAGGAGATCAAGGACAGCTTGAGAACTCTTCCTGCTGGCGGAATCGTGCATTTTTGCGTACCGGAATCCCAGGTGCATTATGGGAATCCGCGAACTTTTACTTATACGGTTTGGGTAGGAAAGAAACAGGTTTACAAGGCTCCTGTCTCGGAAGCGAAAGCGGTTCCTTCGGAAACAGCTGGGGTTACGTATTTGCTTTCGGTTCCGCTCTTTACAAAAATCAAGGGAAAGTCGATCAAGGCGCGAGTGGAAGACGCTCATAGTTCCATCGATTTTGACGTGCGCTAATGGAAGCCGCTCCGCATTTTGCTGTTGTTGATGTCGAAACGACCGGTGGAAAACCGGAGTATGCTCGCATCATTGAAATCGGGATCGTCCTTGTAGACGATTGGAAGATAACTCAAAAGTTTGATTCGCTGGTGAAGGTTCCGGTCGAGCTTTCTCCGTTCATTCAGAATTTGACGGGTATTACTCCGAAGATGCTTTATCATGCTCCGGAGTTTGACGAAATTGCGTCGAAAGTCGATGCCATGCTCGAAGGAAGGATCTTTGTGGCGCACAACGTGGCTTCGGATTACGGAGCTGTTGGCGCAGAAATGAAACGTTCTGGTTTTGACTTTTCGCCGGAGCGCCTTTGCACGGTCAAACTTTCACGTCGCGTATTTCCGGGGCTTCCCAAGTACAGCCTGCATGAACTTTCAATGTCCCTTGGACTTCCGGATTTTGGGCAGCACCGAGCCTTGAACGATGCCATTGCCGCGGCGAACCTTTTGATTCACGCGAAAGACAATGGCGGACTTCCGCAGATAGAAGAGCTTTTGCGAGGGGGAAAACGCCCGATCTTTTATCCCAAAGGCTGGACCGATGAAACCGTGGCAAAGCTTCCGCGGACTCCGGGAATTGCCTACTTTGTTGGACGTGATGGAATTCTTTTTGCGACAGCCGCTCGGAATGTGCGCACTCGGGTTGTGGAATTGCTTTCGAATACGCGTCGAAATCCCTTAAAAGGTTTTACGGATGGCATTTATGACATTCGGGTAAAGGAACTGGGTTCGGAGCTTTTGGCAAAGCTTTGTCTTGAATCGGAACTTTCCAAAAAGCGCTTTCCGTGCAATGCAGTTGTCCAGAAGAAGCCCGATATAGGCGCTCCCTTGCCCGATATGGCGGTGTTCTTGCCGGGACGTTTTATGGGCGATCGCGGCGTGGTGATTGTGCAAAATGCGAAGGTACAGGGGTATGCTTTTTTACAAGAAGAAAACGGCTATCAGCTTTCGGATATTTTAGAAAGGATGATATCTTTTTCGCAGACAGATAATCTTGTGCCGATTTTGCGGGCCGCCTTAGAGCGTAAAGGCATCCGGGTGCAGTTTTTACCGAAGCGAAATGAATGGTAAATAAAAAGGGCTAGCGCGTGCGTGCTAGCCCCTTTGCCCACCATTCTTGGCGGGGTTCAAATCTAGTTCTTGAGACAACGAATGGAGTATCCGTAAGACTTATCGGCGTAGTCTATGAGAACTTGGTTGTTGGAGCTGCTTAACTTCACGTAGTATGCGCTGTAAGTATCTTTCCCTGTAGAAGTCCAAAAGTATGTGTAGGAATCAATGCCGTTGAAAACGTCGCTTTCGTAGTCCTTGATGCCTGCAGGCAAGGCAGAAAAACCAATGGCGAGCGTATCGTTACCAGCGTTATCCCAACCTTCTGCGGACTTAAGTGCTAGGCCAGCTAAATTGTAATCAGTATATTCTGAAATGTTGCCATCCGCGGCGATAATCAGAGTTTCCCATTCCGTCTGGCTGGGCAAGTGCCAGCCTTCGGGGCATGCTTCGTTTGCAGCTGCCCAGGTGTAAAGGCGACCGAACTGGGTGCAGTTTTCGTCATTATTGTCATAGCAATAGCTGTTTTCCGTTTCGTAATTCAGGTTTTCGGTCATCCATGTCTGGTCACCGAATTTCATCATCTTGTAAAGCTGTTCCGTACTGTCAGCAAACCTGGCACAGAACAGGGTTTCGTGGTCATATTCGTTGCCATTGCACCGGTCATACACGACTTCATCAGAACAGTAGTATTCGGAGGGGTCGTAAACTTTGCCACCGCACAGGTTATACAATTCCGCTGCATAGCAGAACTTGTCCGCCGGGTCAAACGGATCAGCACCGCACATGGCCTTGTAGAGTTTTGTGGTTTCGGCATTTTCGCCTTCGCCGCACTGAATGACAACAACACCGTTCTCGTCGCTTACGATATTGCAGCTCGTGCCATCTTCACCATCCGTACCGTTCGTTCCGTTCGTGATGGTTCCCACGGTCTTGCCGCCGCATACGATATTGTAGCCCGAACCGTCTGAAAGCTGATTTGCGGTACAGGACGTGCCGTTTTCGCCATCGGTTCCATCTTCGCCATCCTTGCCGTTTTCACCGTCTTCACCGTTCTTGCCATCTTCACCGTCCAAGCCATCGTCTCCCTGATCGCCTTTTTCACCCTTGAGCGAGGCCCAGCCGTCCGAAGTGCAGGCGTATACCTGCGAAGAATCGGCGGCGTAAATCAAAGTGCCGTAAAGGGAATCTTCACACTTCGGAAGTTCCTTGTATTTTTCGACCAAGTCAATTGCCGCTTTCTCGTTCACTTCGGTTACGTTGGTAACATCGTCGCCACAGGCTGTAAGCATGGCGATAACAGCGGCTCCAGCCGCGAACGAATATTTGATTGCGCTCATAACGCTCCTTGGATAGGAATCTTTAATTTTGTGCGCTAATGTAGAAAAAATGTAATTGAACCCGTCGACGTTTCATTAACGTTCATCCATAAACATCAGCATATATAGTGGCAGTGTTAATACGGCGCCAGCGTTGCCCGTATTGCCGACGTTGTAATTTCCAAATTTGATTGCCCTATTGACATGGTATTTTTCGGGGTGGTTCAGAATGGTCTTTACGCTCTTGGCGTTGCCGTTTTCGGCCTTGACTTCCATCAACGTACACTCGCCTTTGTGCCTAATGACAAAGTCAATTTCCAGCCCAGAATCCTTGCGAAAATAGAACAGTTTGCGTTTCATTTTGTAAAGGATACTTGCGGCAAGATTTTCAAAAATAGCTCCCTTGTATCCGAGTAGATTTCCGCGTAAAATATCGCCCTGCGTTCCTTGTTCAAGCATACTGACAAAAAGACCGATATCGTTCATATAAACCTTGAAAACGCTCTTATCGGCATTTCCTTCTAGCGGAAGTTCCGTCGTATGCAGGTTGTAGCAGCGCGTAATGATTCCGGCGTCCTCAATCCACTGTAGACAACCTGCGAACTTGTCTGCGGTTCCCTTTTTTTCAACGAGTGAATATTGGAATTTTTTATTTTCCTTAGCGAGTTGATCCGGAATGGAATCGAAACATTCCCTGACGCGAACCTTGTCGGAAGCCGAAGCGTACTTGACCATGTCGTCGCGATAAGAATTGACAATTGATTCCTGCAGCTGGAACACAGAGTCCATCTGGTGGGTATTCACAAATTCCTGCACGACTTCTGGCATTCCGCCCACAACGATGTATTGTAGCAGCAGTTGATGCATCCGGTTGTGAAGAGCTTCGGGAACAGGAACAATCTGTTCAAAACAATCGTGGAGTTTCTTGAATACTGGAGGCTGGATGTCGTTTGCCCACAGGAATTCCTCGAAGTCGAGCGGATACATCGTAATGACCGTTTCAGAACCGACTGGAATGGATTTCGGCGCCTTGCCATAACCCTGAACTCCGAGCAACGAACCTGTTCCGATAACATCGTACCGGCCATCTTCCTTGAAAAATTTTAGCGCAGTGCGCGCATTTGGAGCATCCTGAATTTCGTCCAGGATAATCACCGTCTTGTGTGGCAGGAACCTTGCGCCTGGAATCGAGGCCCCCATTTGCATGGTAATTGTATCTATGTCAAGTGAGCCTTCGAAAATCTGCGCGAATTCAGGATTCTTGAAAAAGTTTAAATAGACCACGCTTTGATAGTTCTTGCGGGCGAACTCTAAAACGGAATGCGTTTTGCCGCACTGCCTGCACCCCTTTATGATAAGGGGTTTCCTGAATGGAGTTTTCTTCCATTCCGTGAGCTGCTTTTCAATCTTCCTTTTTAGCATTCTAACCTTCGTGCGACTTTTTTAAGGGACTTTTTGTTTAATATAGATTTTTTTCAATGGACTTTTTTAATATTTTAGATTTTTTTTGAACGACTTTTTACTGAAATTGAGACTTTTTCGATGGACTTTCGAAAGCGAACCCTTGGGGAAAGCGATTCATACAATTTAAGGCACCCTGCGGGGTGCCTTTTTTATTTTATAAAGGGGGGAAGCGTCCCCCTAATTACAGCCCCGACTCAGCCTGCTCTGCACGCAAACAAATACGGCCTTCGGCCTTTACCGTTTGCTAGGGGACCACTGCGCCTCGGAAATGGTCGCTCAAGTAAACTTGGCGACCGCATCACTCGGCTG
>DGSB01000093.1 GCA_002390045.1 Fibrobacter sp. UBA4373 | reverse complement strand
GGATGTTTTTGGTGGTGATGACTTTCCCGTTAGAAATCTTCTTTTTGATGTCGGTTTCTGGCGGAACGGTGCGGAAGTCCGAAAAGTCGGGGAGTTTCGGGTCGGTAATCGTTCCCGGTTTGCCGTCGCCCGAAATTTGGATGGAGAGCGTGAGGGCGTCGCCGAGGGCTAAAGAATCCTTGTCGAACGAGGCTTTGAAATTGTAATTGCCGACCATGCCGGTAAAGTCTTTGGGCTTGTTTTGCGAGGGCAGCGGAAGGACGGTAATCGAAATCGGGGCGGTTTGGGCTTCGGCTTCTTCCGGTTCTTGTTGGATGCTCTTGAAGCTCATGGAAAATCCGCCATGAGACTGGTTCTTTTCTACGATTTTGGGCTTGCCGACTTTCATGTATTTAAACTTGAATGCCGGAATCGAAACGGATCCCGTTTTGAGCGGAGAAATCCAGGCGAACTTCGCGCTTCCCTGAGCTTCACGCGGTGCGTCTGGAATCGGGGTGAATTTGAGCTCGGAAAGATCGGAACGGTGGGCGATGAAATCGCTTCCGATGTCCATGCTGGTTGCGCTTAGGTTTCCCTGGAAATGTTCAAAGGTGTGGATCGATAAAGTGACCGAAAGCTGTTCGCCTTCGTAGACCGTTTTTTTGCTCGGGGTGAGAGAAACGTTGACGGCAGCGTCGTCGTAAGACTTTTGCACATCAACTGCCGGACGTGAAATTTCATATTCCTGGCCTTCGATTTTCCACGTGATGATACCCGCGATTCTCCTTCCGGTTTTTGCCGGCGCGGTCAGCTTAAAACTGTATTGGCGAATGGGATAGCCTCTGCCGAAAAAATCCTCGATTCGCGTATCGGTGGAATCCATGCCGCGGAATGTGAAGCCGTTTTGTGCGACGAACTTGGGAACGTCCCGATTTTCTGCGAGTTCGCGAAGAGGAATATTCAGTCGGATATCGAAATTTGCACCCGCTTCAATGCGGTCGGTGCTGTAATCTAAACTGATGCGCGCCTGCGCAATAACAGCACCTAAAAGAAGAATAAATAGAAAGCGTTTCATAACGTCCTAAAGATACAAAAAAGCTATCTTTAAGCCATGCTTTACAATTCGCTTGAATCGCTGTTCGAGAAGTATTCAAAAATCCAAATGATTGGTCCTATTGGAAGTGGAAAATCGCGTATGCTTCGCGAATTTGCCGCTTCGCATCCGAATACGGCGCTTTCCTCTACCGAAATTCAACGGCGTATTCAGCGGGCTTTAGCTCCTTTTTGGCAGCAGCGTTTTATTAGTCTTCGCGATGAAGATGCTCCGCGCGTTCGCGACCTGCTTTTAAAACCGAAATTCTTTTTGCACACCGAGCATTATGTCGAAGACGATCCGTTCCCTCCGACGAATCCGGGAAAACTCGATGAAGCGCTGGCCATGGCCAATCTTCCCGAATCTGTTTTAAAGGTCAAGCTTTTAAGCCTTTCCAATGGGGAACTTCGCCGCATTCTGTTGGCGCGTTTGTGGATGGAATCTCCGGACTATATTCTTTTGGACGATCCGTATGGCGGTCTCGATCCGGAATTCCGGAACCATCTTTCCCGGGGCATTTTGAAAATGGCGGAAAAGGATGTGAAGCTGGCCGTAAGCTTACAGCGCAAGGAAGAGCTTCTTCCCCAGATTCCGGCGTTTGTCTATGAAAATGGCGTGTTCCGCGAATATGAAGGCGAACTTCCGAAGTCGCTTCCGGAAGAAGAAAAAAGGCTCGAAAGAACCCGTTACGAAATTCAGACGTTGCACGCCCCGCAGAGCGAAGGGGAAGTCCTGTTCGATTTGAAGCAGGTGAACGTCCACTACGGTTCCACAAAGATTTTGAACGATCTCACGTGGCAAGTGAAAAAAGGAGAACATTGGGTTGTCATGGGCCCGAACGGCGCTGGCAAAAGTACGCTGCTAGCACTCCTTTCGGCAGACCATCCGCAGATCTATTCTAACGACATCACGCTTTTGGGTAAAAAACCGGGACGCGGCTTGAACGTGTGGGAACATAAGGCGCAGATCGGATTTTTCTCTCCGGAACTTGCGACGCAGTATCGGGAAAAGTTGAATGTCGAAGAAGTCCTTTGCACGGGCTTTACAACGGGACTCGGCCTTTTTGAACCGCCTTCTTGGGAAGAAAAGGCGAAAGCGATCAGCTGGCTTAAAGAATTCGGTTTTACGAACGTTTTCCGCCCGTTTGAAGACCTTTCGGCAACGGAACGCCGTTTGATCTTGATTGCCCGTGCGGCGATCCGTCCGCCCAAGGCTTTGATTTTGGATGAACCGACTCAAGGCATGGGCGCAGAATTCCGAAATAAGCTTTTCGATCTGTTGCAGTTCCTTTCGGATCAGACGACGATCATCCTGGTGACTCATTATGAAGAAGAATGGCCGCCTTGCATGACGCACGTTTTGCGCATGCCGAAGTTCTCCATGGAAAACGGAATTCCGTTAGTCTAAGTCTTTAGAAAATTCGGGACAGAAGATTCCCTGCGTAGACGGCGAGAATCCCGAAGAATACGCTCAGTGCGGCGTACAGTGAAAACTGCCAGATGTTTCCGGTTTTAAATAGCTGTAGGCTTTCGTTTGCGAAAGTGGAAAATGTGGTAAAACCGCCGCAGAATCCGACTGTCAGGAACAGGCGCAGGTTCGGGCTTAAACTGTTTTCGGTCAAACCGTAAAACAGCCCGATCAAAAGGCATCCGAGCATGTTGACTGTAAAGGTGCCAAACGGAAAGGCGCCTCCAAAATAGGCGTTCATCAAACGGGAACATAAAAAGCGAGAGATTCCTCCGAAGAAACTGCCGACGCCTACGTAAAGAATGCTCAAAATCATATTCAAAATTTAGTATCTTTGGAGTTCACAAGAGGTGCCTGTGATAACTGAAGAACAAATCCTCAGGGTTTTATCTAGCGTGCAAGATCCCGATTTAAAAAAGAACATCGTGGAACTTGGCTTTGTGCAAAATATTCAGATTTCTCCGGAAAACGATGTGACGCTTGATCTCGTGCTCACGACTCCGGCTTGCCCGATTCGGGATCGCTTTAAAAATCAGTGTGAACAGATTCTTTTGAAATTGGGAGCCCGTTCGGCGGTTGTAGAATTAAAGGCTTCGAATGGCCGCGTAGAAAAGGCTCCGGCTCAGCAGTTCGACAACGCATTGCTGAAAGATGTCAAACGGATTGTCGGCGTCGCCAGCGGTAAAGGCGGTGTCGGAAAATCCACCGTCACGGCTAACCTGGCCATGGCTTTGAGCCTTGCCGGGGCGCGTGTCGGGGTTTTGGATGCAGACATTTACGGCCCGTCGATGAATATCATGTTTGGCGTGGATGCCGCGCCGGAAATCTTTGACGACAAGACGATTGCCCCGGTAGAAGTCAAGGGCGGAATCTCCGTCGTTTCGATGGCCATGTTTGCGGAATCGGACAAGGCGACGATTTGGCGCGGTCCGATGGCAAGCCAGATGATCCAAAATTTTGTGCACCGCGTCCGTTGGGGTGAACTGGATTATTTGCTGATCGACTTCCCTCCTGGAACGGGCGATATTCAGTTGACGCTGACTCAGCAGTGCCCGCTGAATTGCGCGGTGGTCGTGACGACTCCCCAGGAAGTGGCGCTTGCGGATTGCCGTAAAGGTCTTGCGATGTTTGACAGTGTCGGGGTACCGGTCGTCGGGATTGTCGAAAACATGAGCTACTTTATTTGTGACGGCTGTGGAAAGCACCACCAGATTTTCCGCTCGGGCGGCGGTGAACGCATTTCCAAGGCGTTGGGAGTTCCTCTGTTGGGCAAGGTCCCGCTTGAACCGTCAGTCGCCGACTGCGGTGACTTGGGAACGCCTGCGGTCCTCCGGTATCCGAACAGCGAAAGTGGTCGGACCTTTGCCGAAATTGCCGAAAAGACGATTCGGGCGATTTCGAGCCTGGAACATTCCGGCAATGCCCTGCACAATTTCAACTACAGCTGGGATGAAATTCCTTTGGAGGAAGTCTAATGATTCAGCCGTTGAAAGTTTTCCGTACAAAAAATGGCGAGCTCGGTTTTGACTGGGACGATGGAACGCGGTCTGTCTTTAAACTGCGGGATTTGCGCCTTGCATGCCCCTGCGCTCTTTGCGTGGACGAAAATACGGGAGAGCGTTTGCTCGATCCTCGGACCGTTCCCGAAGATATCCGCGTCGAAAGCATCCAGTCCATTGGACGTTATGCGGTGGGAATTTTCTGGAGTGATGGCCATCGTACGGGCATATACCCTTATGATCTATTAAAGCATTTGACGGATAAAACATAAAAAGCCATATTTTGGAAAGTAAGTAAAATAAACTTGGCGTAGGTTGTCTCTGTATGAGTGATTTTAATGAATCGTTATATTTTCGTGACCTAAATCGGTATCCGACTTTAAAGCCGGAAGAAGAGACTGCGCTCATCACGATTATCAAGAATGGGGAGACGGAAAATATCCGTCAGTCCGCCCTGCAGCATTTGATTCGTGGAAACCTGCGCTTTGTGGTCAGCGTCGCCCGTAAATATCAGGGCCGTGGACTGTCCCTTCTGGATTTGATCAATGAAGGTAACTTGGGACTTTTCAAGGCGGCAAAGCGTTTTGATAGCTCCAAGGACGTCAAATTTATCAGCTACGCCGTTTGGTGGATTCGTCAGTCGATTCAGAAAGCACTCTTTGAACAGGTTGGGGCGGTTCGCATTCCGCCTAACAAGCTTACCTTGGTGAACCGCTTTAAGCGTGCCTTGGTGCAAAACGGTGGCGATTACGAACGCACCATGGCGATGCCGGAATTCGCAGATTCCGAACAGGACATTGTCGAAGTGATGGAAAAGATCGTGGATATTTCTCTCGACGCTCCGATCAACGACGATGGTGCTTCGGGCGATTCTGTGAGCTCCCTCATGGATGTTCTCGGTACGGAAGGCAACCAAGAAGACGAGATGGAAAAGAAGGAGCGCAAGGCTCTGATCGAAGAAACCCTCAAGTCTTTGCCGCATCGTGAAGAAGAAATCCTTCGTATGTTCTATGGCCTCGACGCTGTGGAAGATACCACCTTGAAGGATATTGGTGAAGATCTCAAACTCAGCCGCGAACGTGTTCGTCAGATCAAGAACAAGACTCTTCGCAAATTGCAGAAGAACAAAGAAAAACGCGATCGCCTGAGTGACTTCTTGGGTGGCTAATGTCCATTTCCAAAGCTAAGGCGCGCCGGGCCGCGGTCTTTTTCTTAACGCTCCTCGGCGGAGCTTTCATCGCTCTTTTTGTCTACAATGTTTATTTAAAGATCGGTCCTCGCCATGTGGACCTTTCTCAGGTTCCGTTCGGACTTCCGGGTGGAACACGGCTCGCCGTCGGAGATTTGCCCGATACGCTTGCCGGTTTGGACCGCATGCCGCTTTCGACGCAACAAGAACTTCGCCGGGCCGCAGAACTCGAAAAAAACGACAAGTTTGAAGATGCGGCTGAAGTCTATGAAGCGATTGCGTTGCAGTACCCCGAAACTTTTTTAGCGGAATGGGGAGTGGTCAATTCCTTGCTTTCGCAAGATTCCCTGCTTCCGATTTGGCAGTCCCAGCTCGATATGATGGAAAAGACCTTGCGGTACCGCTATCCGGAATCCTCGGTCGCTTTTTATCTGGACGCTCGGCTTGCGGAAAAAGCGGGCTCGGCGTCGACGGCGCTTGAACTTGCCCGAGTCGCCACGGAAAAATCCCCAGCCTTTGCCGCAGCCCGATTGCTGTACGCTTCTTTGCTGTACAAGGCTGGCCGGTTTGCGGAAAGCGGAATGGAAGCCCGGGCCGCAATCAGCCTTTCCCGCGGAAACGAACCGAAGGCGTTTGCCCAGCTGGCAAAGATTTATCACGACGAAGGCATTCTCGACAGCTGCGAACTCGTGGTGGAATATGCCCTTTCCAAGTTCCCGGTGAATACGGACTTGCTTTGCTTGCAAGGCTATCTGCAAGAATACAAAGGACGTTTTGAAGAAGCGGAAGGAACCTATCGCCGCGTCCTGGCGATTCGACCGGGTTTTCAACAGGCGACAGAGGCGCTTCTTTCTTTGGGCCAAAAGGTGCCTCCCGGAGTCGGGGGCGGCGCACGCCTTTCTCCGCGGGACAGGGTGCAGGTTGCGTATGAAATCCTGGAACCGCTTGTCAATCTTTATCCGGATAACCTTCCGTTGCGTGAAGCGCTTGGCCGTACATATTTAAAAGGCCGGGACTTTGACCGGGCGAAGGCTCAATTTCTGGAGATCCAGTCCCGCGATCCGGAATATCCGGAAATTTCCCGCCGTATCCAGGAAGCTTCCTCGGCGCCTCCTGTCCGCGAAACCAAGAAGAATCTTCTGGCGGATGACTTGAACCGAGCCCTAGACAGCATGAGAACTCTCCCGACGACGGAACATGCGTTTGAATCTTCGCTTGGACATTATCTGGTGCGTTACGGCGCAACACAGAAGGAATTCTTCCAAAAGTATTCTGCGGCCAATTTCCGCAAGATCGATAAAAATACCTGGCAGGAATCGTTCTTTGAAGCTCCCTATTTTCACCAGTATACAGTTCTTTTCGACGAAAACGGACGCTTTTATGGAGTCCATGTTGTCGTTACCGATTCGAACGTTGTCGCGAACAGAACCGCAACGAATACCCCGGAAATTTACACGACCCTTTTGCAGTTGAATTCAAGACTTTCGGGCGTTGGCACGGAAACGGGCGAAACGGACTGCGATGGAAAAGTCCTTTCGGGCGCGACGTGGGAAACCCGCGATAACTTTGAAATGCTCGCCCGTTTTGCGGGGAAGCCCGCAGAAGTCCGGATGATCCGCTTAAATCGCGAGGCGATCCCCGACGGAACGCGTCTTTGCGGTTATACGAAATACCTTTTGATGTATTGATTTGTACTTTGTGATTATGCGCATCGCTCGAACATTTTTCTTTGCACTGATGACGATCGCCTTTGCAGTCATGCTGGAAGGCTGTACGTGTTGCGCCTATCTGAATCACATCTTCAATGCGGACCGCAATTACGAAGATGCGACAAAGCTGGAACAGGCCAAGGCGGATTCCCTTCCGGGAGATTCGGAATTTGTTGCGACCGGTGAAGCTGCTAAAAAATATGACAAGGTAATTGAAAAAGGTTCCCGCGTGTTGGAACGTTTTCCGGATAACGATCGTCAAACGGCTCGCGCTGTTTTTCTCATCGGGGAATCCTTCCGCCATAAGGGCGAATGGAGCAAGGCCGTTACCAAGTACGATGAATTCGAACGTTATTTTCCGGATCATGATTCCATGCCGAAGGTGGAATATGAACGTGCTTATTGCCTTTATAAAAATGGCGAATATGACATTAGCCGTTTTGCTTTGCAGTCCATTCTCGATGCAGGGGATGCCCACCCGTTTTATCATGAAGGCTTGAATCTTCTTTCTCTCCTTGAAGAAAAGGGCGATTTTACGGAGCAGGCGATTGCGGCTCTCGAAAAAATGCTTGCCGATTCGAGCGGAACGCCTTATATGCGCGGCCGTGCCCATATGCGTCTCGCTTCGTTGTATTTTAAGTCGCAAAATTATCCGAAGGCGCGGGAGCATTACCGTGCCAAGGAAATCGTGGAACTCCCGATGGGCGATCAGTATTCTGCCGCATTGCACGCTGCGGAATGCCTTGCGCTGACGGAAGCCTATGCCCAGGCTGCCGATGAGTACAAGCAGATGATCGACAATAAAGAATTCAAACAGTATTTGCCCGATCTGCATGTCCGTCGTGCGGAACTTTTGCTCCTTGCAGAGAATTGGACGGAAGGTGAAAAACTTTTGCATTTCGTAACGGACGAGTACGAAAAAACGGAATATGCCTCGCGCGGATTCTTTGACCTGGGTGAAT